>JARLGQ010000260.1 GCA_031292675.1 Acidimicrobiales bacterium | reverse complement strand
TGGCGGCAAGCCCGGGCAGCAGCAAGGCCTATGGCGCGGTGTCGGTGAAGGTCGCGTACCACGCCACGGCACGGGTGGTAGGACGCGTGCCCGCGTCGGTGTTCGTGCCCCGTCCCGCCGTGGAGTCGGTGCTCGTCCGGATCGAGCGCCGTCGGGCGGTGGCGGTGGATCCCGAAATCGTCCCCGCGGCGCGGCTCTTCGAGCTGGTACGGGCCGGGTTCGGCCACCGCCGCAAGATGCTCCGGCAATCGCTGGCGGGCGTGGTGCCGCCCGACGCGTTCGTCGCCGCAGGGATCGATCCAGAGGCACGTGCCGAGAATCTGGGGGTTGAGGATTGGGGAAGACTGGCGGCGTGTGCTCCAGGGCCAGCCGCTTCGTGAGCGCCGTCACCGTCACCGGGTCCGTCCCCGGGGCCACCGGGGCACCGGGGGACCGCACATGACCCGTGGGCACGACCCGTCGGATGCGGTGACCGCAGGGACGGGGCCGAGCGTCACGGCACCGGCCAAGCTCACACTTTCGTTGCAGGTGACGGGGGTTCGTGACGACGGGTACCACTTCCTCGACGCCGAGATGGTGTCGATCGACCTCGCCGACACCCTCACCTTCGGGCCCGGGGAGGGGATCGCCGTGGTCGACGCCGTCAGCGGACACCTCGGCGTCCGCCAGGTGCCGACCGGGCCCGACAACCTCGTGGCGAGAGCGCTGGCCGTCGTGGGCCGCGCCGCGTCGGTCCGGATCGTGAAGCGCATCCCCGCCGGAGCGGGGCTCGGAGGCGGGTCGGCGGACGCGGCCGCCGTTCTGCGGTGGGCCGGCATCAGCGACCTCGCCGTTGCCGTCCGTCTCGGTGCGGATGTCCCTTTCTGTGTCCGGGGCGGGCGCGCCCGGGTGACCGGGGTGGGGGAGGAGGTCGAGCCGCTGCGCTTCGAGGATCGTCGCTTCGTCCTGTTGCTTTCCCCGTTGTCCGTCGACACCGCCTCGGTCTACGAGCAATGGGACGACCGGCGTACCCGGCACACAGACCGGGAGCGCGTCGGTGAGCCCGGGGGAAACGACCTCGAGTCCGCCGCCATCGCGGTGGCGCCGCAGTTGGCGCGGTGGCGCCAGGAGCTCGCGGCGGTCACCGGCTTACCGCCGCGGCTGGCGGGGAGCGGCTCGACGTGGTTCGTCGAGGGGGACGCCGAGGGCCTTGGCATCGCCGGCCTCGACTTCCTCGTGATGGGGGACCAGCACGCTCCGTTGGTGGAGGTTCGGACCGTGCCCGCCGTCTCCGCTCGTTGAGCCAGAGCATCGAGGGCCTCACGCGGCACTCCCGCCCATCGGGCGGGAGTGGGATCGCTACTTGCCGGCGGCCCGCCGCTGCCAGCGGGTGGCCTTGAGCATCTTCTTGTGCTTTTTCTTGCGCATGCGCTTGCGGCGCTTCTTGATCAGCGATCCCATGTCTTGTCGCAGGTTAGCGGCCTTGCGGCGCCATCCGCCAAGTAGCCTCTCGCCGGATGGGGAAGCCGCGGCTCGTCGGAGGTGGATCGTGGGGTACCGAGTTGTCGCCGTCGACCATGTCCAATTGGCGATGCCCCGGGGCCAGGAGGGTGCGGCGCGCGCCTTCTACCAGGCGGTGCTGGGGCTCGAGGAGCGAGCCAAGCCACCCGTGCTGGCGGCCCGGGGCGGCTGCTGGTTCTCGAACGACCAGGTGGCGCTGCACCTCGGGGTGGAGGACCATTTCCGGCCGGCCCGCAAAGCCCACCCTGCGCTGGTGGTCCAGGACCTCGACGACCTGTGCGCGGCGCTCGAGGCGGCCGGTCACGGCGTGCGGTTCGACGACGAGGTCCCCGGAGCACGGCGGTGCTACGTCGACGACCCCTTCGGCAATCGAATCGAGTTGATCGAAGCGTGACCTCGTAATCTCTTCCCCGGGCAGCACCCCTTGGCGGGTAGTTCAATCGGCAGAACGCCGGCCTTTGGAGCCGGATGTTGGAGGTTCGAGCCCTCCCCCGCCAGCCGAGCCGATGACCCGGCTGCTTCAACACACCGCCGCCCGCGACGCCGTGCGAGGTTGCACCCGTCAACCGGGTCGCGTACCGCGGTCCGCCACCCTTCGGTATCGCCTGATGCGACTCGAATCAGGCGCCTTCCATGACCCGTCGTCTGAGAAGCTCGGCTTTGACCGGCTCCATCGGAGGCGCGGCCTCGGCAGCTGCCATCACGTTTCGGGCCCGGTCGGCCGCTTCCATGAGTCGCTCACACCGAGGGCACCGGGCGTCGGGCAACGTCTGTTCCCATGTCCGATGAGGCTCCAACACGCTCACGAACCCACAGAGCGTCTCCATGGGCGGGGGGGAGTACTCCGCCAACGCGTGCCACTCCGCCATCGTGTTGCGACGCCGAATCGAAGCCCAAAATGTGCGACGCGGCATCTCCGGAACTGCGAGGTACGTCACCGTATGGACCCCCCTTCCACCCCAGTGATTTTAGCGGTGGCGGCACCCTAAGAAAGGGGGTCCTGAGACCCAATTCTTGCCAGGGCACGCACCGCCGGGGAAGGCGTCGCCCGTCCTCGGGCGGCGTGTCGCGTTGTCGACCGACTCACGCACCCTTCGGGATGCGGCGCTCCTTGGGCTGGCCCTGGACCGCTTCGGCGGCGGGCACGTGGGCGATGAAGGTGGCGCTTCTCGCACTGCTGGCGCCGGCCACCATTCGCTCGCACTGAGAGCAGCGTGCGGCCACCGGTATCTGGTCCCAGGTCCGCAGGGCCTCGGAGGTGTACGGGAGGCCGCACAGCGTCTTGATGGGCCGGGGAGCGGACTCGGTCACCGCGTGCCACGTCGACGCGCCGCTGCCCCGATGCCGCAGTGACGTCCAGAAGCCCGGGCGTGCCATCTCCTCAACCGCGAGGTACCTCATGGCAATGGACCCCCCCTGCACCCACTCCGCCCCGAATTCTAGGGGAAGAGGGGCCCGATGACTAGGCCGGCACGAGGCGGACCGTGTCCGGGGTGTCCCGATGAGCAGGCCCGACGTCCCAGCCGTACCCCCCGCCGGGGACGAGATCGAAGGGTTCGAGGTTCGACCCCTATTCGGGCGACGATGTGCCGACGATCCCGGGGCGACACCTTGGGGGAGGGCCGGCGCGAGAGGATGATGGTTCTTGTCACAGACCCGAGACAACCGACTGCCCACGACCCCCGCGCCTCGCCGCCCCGAGGACAGCCCCTGGCGCCGGGTCTGGGCGCGTCATGGGCCCCCGCCGCACGCCACCACCATGGCGGGCTGGGCGCTGCTGCCCCTGCGGTTGTTCCTCGGGGGCACCTTCGTCTTCGCCGGCCTCCAGAAGATCGCCAATCCGGGGTTCTTCGACCGCTCCAACCCGACGTCGATCCAGGCCCAACTGGCCTCGGCGGCACGCGTCAGCCCCATCCACGGGCTGGTGGCGCACCTCGAGCCCCATGCGGTGGCGGTCGGGGTCGTCATGGCCCTGGGCGAGATCGCCGTCGGAGCGGGCACGTTGGCGGGCCTGTGGTCCCGGGTGGCGGCCGCCGGGGGCATGCTGCTGTCGTTCGGCCTGTTCCTCACCGTCAGCTTCCACTCCAGCCCGTACTACACGGGATCCGACATCGTCTTCGTGTTCGCCTGGACACCGTTGCTGGTGGCCGGCGCCGGGGGAGTGCTGTCGCTCGACGCCCTGGCGCGCGACATGGCCCGGGCCCGCAGCGGCGTGGGGCCCGCCACGACGGTCCCGATCCCCTTCGAGGTGGTGCAGAGGGTGTGCGGGTCCTACGACGCCGGCGCCTGTCGCGCCCTTTCGGGCGCGCCGTGCGAGCCTGCTCCGTGCCCCTATCTCCGTGTGGGCTCGGTCACGACCCCGGCCGCCGGGCCCGGCGACATCGACCGTCGCACCTTCACGCTGCAGGGCATGTTCGCCGCCGCCGTGGCGGCGGTGGCGCTCGCCGGCACCGGTCTCGCGGCAGGCCTGGGCAGGCTCGGCGGCAAGTCGCACCCGTCCGGCACGCCCTCGGGGTCGAGCCCTTTGACGTCGGGGGCGTCCGGCCCGACGGGGGCCACGGGGACGGGGACTGGGTCGGGGACGGGGTCGGGCTCGTCGACACCCACCACCACGCCCGTGAAGAAGCCGGTTGGCACCCGCATCGGCGCCGCCGCATCGGTGCCGGTAGGGGGATCGGCGACGTTCCAGGACCCCAGGTCAGGCGATCCCGGGATCATCGTGCACCCCGATGCCGGCACGTTCGCGGCCTTCGACGCGGTGTGTCCGCACGAAGGTTGCATCGTGGCGTACTCGCCTCCGGCGGGGAGGTTCATCTGCCCGTGCCACGGATCGCAGTTCAACGGGAAGACGGGCGACGTGCTGCAAGGGCCGGCCCCCAGGGGCCTCGGGCGCATCCCGGTCGAGGAGTCCGCAGGAGATCTCTACGTCACCTGAGCGGTCACCCGACGCGCCCTGAGCGGAAGTCACCGGGCGCACCGGCGAGGTGTGCGGTCAGTTGATGGCGGTGCGCAAGCCGTCGGGGACGAAGTCCGGCGCCGTGATGAGCCTGATGCGCATGACCTCGTCGCAATGCCGGCAGCGCGTGCCACGCGGCGTGACTCGGCACGCCATCACACCGGCGAGGTGTGGCATGTCGTAGCCGGCGCAGGACTTGCCGTCGAGCTCCTCGGAGCAGTAGGCGATCTCGCCGTCGCGGTGCAGCACGAGGCAACCGTCGCAGATCAACACCCCACCCCCCCTTGCTTCGGCTCTCTTGGTTCTTCGTTGCGTTACGGCCGGTGCTCGCACCGTGCCGCCCGGAATGTCAGCGCCGTGCGCCACCTATGAGATCGGCCGACGCGTACTCCGGGTCGAACAAGCCATCCACAACGGAATCCCACGGGGGGTGGTGGTCACGGTGTGCACGGCGTGTGACGAGACGGTGGTGTTCAGGAGGCCGACGCGTGGCGGTGCGCTCAGCGCGGCGCCACGGTGACGGGCTCCACCGCGCAGTACGGGCAGTTGTCGCCGTCGACGACGCGGCAGGCGAAGAAACCTCCCCGGTGGGGACGGTCCTCGCCGACGCACGTGCCCCCGGCGGACTCCTCGGTGCAGTACGCAGCCGTGCCGTCGCGGTGCACCACCAACTGACCGGGGCAACTCTTCATTTCGTGTGTCTCCTCGTGGTCGCTCGGGACGGCATTCGTCTCAGCGACCTCCCCGACTCCGGCACCTCGCGCGGCGGGTTCTGCTACCGGGGATATCGGCGCCGTGGAGGGGCGTCTTGAAGGATTTCGCAACGCCGGCCCAACGAGGCGCTCCGGTGGGTGGCGGTGCTACCGGAAGTCCCGGGAGGCCTGGACCGGGGCGGGCCCGAGGTCCATCGGGACGATCTTCTCGGCCACCACGCTCACCACCCCGTCGACCCGCTCGATGCGCCCCCGGACCAACAGGGCCGGCGACCCCCGGGCCACGGGCCGCCACCGCTCCCAGGCGCCGGGGGAGCAGATGACGTTGACCAAGCCGGTCTCGTCCTCGAGGTTGAGGAACACGGTGCCCTTGGCGCTCTCGGGACGCTGGCGGTGGGTGACCACACCCCCCACGAACACCTTGCCGTCGGTCTCGGCGCCCGCCAACCGGCCGGCGGGGATCACCCCCATGGCATCGAGGCGGGGCCGGGCGAGCTCCACCGCGGTCATCCCGACGGTGAGGCCGGTGGCCCACATGTCGGCCTCGACCTCCTCGAGCGGGGTGAGGTCGAGAAGCGGTGGTGCCTCCTCCCCCGACACGAGCCCCGGCAACCGGTCGACGGTGCCGTGGGCGAGGGCGCCGGCCGCCCACAGCGTCGATCGCCTTCCGTGCATCTCGGGGCCGCCGTCGCGCGGCGCCAATCCTTCGAGGGCGCCGGCGGTGGCGAGTGCCTCGAGCTGGGGCCGGCCCGTCCCGGTCCGGCGCACGAGGTCCTCCACCGACGAGTAGGGACCGCTCTCGCTGATGTATCGGGCCACGGCCTCACCGATCCCGCGCACCGAGGTGAGCCCCAACCGGACGGCGGGCTGGCGATCGGAGTCGCCCGCGGCGCCGGCGCGGCCCGGTGAGACAGGGCGCCCCGGTGAGACAGTGGCCGGGTCGTCGAGCCCCCATTCCAAGGTGGCCCCCACCCCCGACACGTCGACGTGCGGCCGCCGCACCGTCACGCCGTGGCGCCGGGCGTCGGCCACCAGCGACTGGGGTGACCAGAACCCCATGGGCTGCGCGTTGAGCAGCCCGGCGCAAAACGCCGCCGGGTAGTGCAGCTTCAACCACGCGCTCGAGTACACGAGGTACGCGAAGGAGACGGCGTGGCTCTCGGGGAAGCCGAAGTTGGCGAAGGCGGCCAACTTGTCCACGATCTCCTGGGCCACCGCGCCGGTGATGCCGCGCTCGGCCATGCCGGTGAAGAGCCGCTCCGACAGGCGTGCCATGCGTGCCCCGGAGCGCTTGGCGCTCATGGCCTGGCGCAGCTCGTCGGCCTCGGCGGGGGTGAACCCGGCGGCGTCGATGGCGATGTGCATGAGCTGCTCCTGGAACAGCGGCACCCCGAGTGTCTTCTCGAGCGCCCGCGTGAGCAACGGGTGTGGGGGGTCGGGCGCCTCGAGCCCCTGTCGGCGTCGGATGTAGGGGTGGACCGACCCTCCCTGGATGGGACCGGGCCGGATGATCGCCACCTCGATCACGAGATCGGCGAAGCAGCGAGGCCGGATGCGGGGGAGCGTGGCCATCTGGGCCCGGCTCTCCACCTGGAACACCCCCACCGTGTCGGCACGGCACAACATGTCGTAGACGGCGTCTTCCTGGTCGAGCAGCGCGAGGTCGACCTCCACGCCGTGCGCGTCTCGGATCAGGTCGACGCTGCGGTGCACCGCTTCGAGCATGCCGAGCCCGAGCAAGTCGAACTTGACCAGACCGGCGGCGGCGCAGTCGTCCTTGTCCCACTGCAGGGCACTGCGACCCGGATGGCGCGCCCACTCCACCGGGCACACCTCGATGACGGGGCGGTCGCACAGGACCATCCCCCCCGAATGCAGGCCGAGGTGACGGGGGAAGTCGAGGACGTCGCGCGCCAGGTGGCCGACGAGAGGTGGCAGGGGGCCGCCGCGGTCGAGCGGCTCGCCGCGGTCGACGGCTTTCGCCCACGCGTCCACTTCGTCAGGGCTGTGCCCCAGGGCCTTGCCCACGTCGCGGATGGCCGAGCGGGCGCGATAGGTGATGACGTTGGCGACCTGTGCCGCGCAATGACGGCCGTAGCGCTCGTAGACGTAGGAGATGACCTCCTCGCGCCGCCCCGACTCGATGTCGATGTCGATGTCGGGCGGTCCGTCGCGCTCAGGGGAGAGGAACCGCTCGAACAACAACCCCAGTGCCACGGGGTCGGCCCGGGTGATGCCCAGCGCGAAGCAGACGGCGGAGTTGGCGGCCGAGCCCCGGCCCTGGCAGTAGATGTCCTGGCGGCGGCAGAACTCCACGATGTCCCAGACGATGAGGAAGTACCCGGCGTAGCCGAGGGTGCCGATCACCTCGAGCTCGTGGTCGATCTGGGCCCACGCACCGGGCACGCGCTCTGTCGTCCGCGCGCCGTAGCGGTGGTCGGCCCCCCGGCCCACCAGCTCCACCAGCCAGCTGTGCTCGGTGTGCCCGGCGGGCACCCGGCAGTCGGGGAGACCGGGGGCCACCAGGTGGAGGTCGAAGGCGCACGCCGCGCCGATCTCGGCGGCCCGGGCCACCGCGCCGGGCCACCGGGCGAAGCGGCGCTCCTGCTCGGCGCCCGAGCGGAGATGGGCGGTGGCCGCGGAGGGGAGCCAGCCGTCGAGCTCGGCCAGCGGCCGCCGGGCCCGGACGGCGGCCAGGGTCGTGGCCAGCGGCCGCCGGGCCGGGGTGGCGTAATGGACGTTGTTGGTGGCCACCAGGGACAGGTCCCGGGTGACGGCGAGCCGGGCGAGGGCGTCGTTGCGGGCCGTGTCGAGCGGGTCCCCGTGGTCCCAGAGCTCCACGGCCACGTCGTGGGGGCCGAAGGCCTCGACGAGCCGGTCGAGCTCGCGGGCCGCGACGGCGGGGCCCGCCGCGGTGAGCGCGGTGGGGACCGCACCTTTGCGGCAGCCGGTCAGGACGACCCAGTGCCCGCCGTGGACGTTTCCGCCGTGGTGGCGGGCCAGGTCCTCGAGGGTGCAGGTGGGCCGCCCCTTCTCCCCGCCGGCGAGATGGGCCTCGGTGATGACCCTGCTCAGACGGGCATACCCCTCGGGGTCGCGTGCCAGGACCACCAGGTGGGAACCAGGAGGGTCAGGGGCACCGGTGCGCCCGCCTTGCCTTCCGCCGTCCACCAGGGTGAGCTCGGCGCCGAAGATCGACGGCAGCCCGAGCGCCCGAGCCGTCTCGGCGAAACGGACCACCCCGTACAGGCCGTCGTGGTCGGTGAGGGCGAGGGCGTCGAGGCCGAGCCGGGCCGCCTCCGAGACGAGCTCCTCGGGATGCGACGCGCCGTCGAGAAAGCTGAAGTTGGAGTGGCAGTGGAGCTCCGCGTAGGGGGCGGTCACGGTGGGCCCGCCGTCAGTCGTAGGTGGCTTCCAGCCACCACCCTCCCCGCTCCCGCGTGAGCAGGTGGGCGGTGGTGGCGGTGACGACCTGCATGCGAGCCTGGCGGCGCCGGCCCCGGACCGACCACCACCGCTCGTCGGAGGGCCAGGGCCCCGCCCACCCGGTGACCTCGGCCCACGCCCCTCCCGCCACCGACACCCGGGCGGGGACGGCGGTGGCGATCCCGTCCCCGGTGACGCCCACGGCCCCGCCGGCACCGTCGACGAGAAGGGCGGGCAGAGGCCGGCTGAGGACCACGGCGGGCGCCGGTGGGGGGACCTGTCCCGGCCACGGCCCCCCCGAGGTCGTCCCGCCCCCGGCGCGCCCGGTCCGGTCCTGACCGCCAGGGCCGCGCCCGCCCCGCCCCGTACCCGGGCCTCCACCGGCTCCGTCGGTCCTGGGCCCGGTCCAGGGGACGAGCCGGGCGCGCTGGGCCGGTCCGCGCCCGCCCTGGAGCCGTCCCCTCACCACGGCTTCGGCGCCGAGCAGCTCCTGGACCCCGACCACGGCCCGGTCGGCCCGGACATCGGCATCGGCCGAGTCCCCCCAGAACCCGACCTGGCGGGCC
>JARLGQ010000259.1 GCA_031292675.1 Acidimicrobiales bacterium | reverse complement strand
GCTCATGGTCAGGTTGCCCGTCGACGTGTTCACGTTCGGCGTCCCCAGGTAGAACCACATGGGCGGCCCGTTGACCAACGACGTTCCGGGCACCGAGGTCCACGAGTTGAAGCTGATCCCGCTGCACAGCGAGGAGCTCGAGAACGAGTTCGGGGCCGAACCCACGAGCGTGCCGGTCTTGGTGTAGTACTTCGCATAGCAGGACGCGAAGTTCGCGTTGGAGTTGACCGAGTACAGGTACTCGTCGACGCCGGCCAGCATGGCCCGGTAGGCCTCGTGCTGCACCACGTCCTTGGTCACGATGGGGTACTGCTGGAAGGTGTTCTGGACGAGCACCATCGATCCCAGCGTGAGCACCAGGCAGATCCCGAGGACCAGCGGCATGGTCTGGCCCGACTGGCCTCGCCCCATGCGCCTCCCACGGGCCACGCCCGCCCCCCTTCGCGGTACCGGCCCGGTCCCGCCCGACAGGGTGGGGTTCCTCATCCGACCGAGGTGTTGTAGGTGGGCGACAGCAGGTAGGCCTGGGACTGGTAACCCGTGGGCTGTCCGCCCGGGGTCTTGGTGGCCTGAAGATTGAGGGAGACGGCCGTGATCTGAGAGAGCTGGGTGTTCGAGCATGAGCTGTCGTAGACCTCTGTGTTGGCGTTGTATGTGGCGTTGGCGGCGACGGTGTTCACCGGGATCGTCGTCTGCAGGGCCGGTTCTGCGGTCTTCACCGTGAACGTCTGGGTCGTCGCCCCGGTTCCCACGACCACCTGGTCGCCCACCGCCACCGCGCTCCCCAACGCGTGCACGGGGAGAGCTGTCACGCTGCCGCTCACCGTCCCGGAAAGGGTGGTAGGCACCGTGTTGGGGACGAGCCCCCAGGCGTTGTCGTAGACGCCCGTGGTCGTCACCGGATACCCCGTGCTGGCGGTGAAGCTGCTCACCGTGATGACCTTGGTCCCTGCCCCTGCCGTGGTGGCGGCGGTGGCGGTGAGGAGCTGCGCATACGGCCCCGACCCCAGGTATACTGAGTCACCCACCGAGACAGGCGACGTCAGCCCGTTCACGCTGACGCTTGTGTAATGGCTCCCACTGGTGAGCGCCGAAGCCAATGTCGTCGGCGCCGCGCCCGGCGGCGGGCCCGCGCACGACTCGCCCCCTTGCAGCAAGTACGAGAAGACGGGGCTCCCTCCCGTCCCGTTCGTGAGGTAGTTGATGAGCACGGTGTTGTCGGCCCCACCGGTGTAGGTGCAGCCCGCCCCGGCGGGAGGGCAGCTGCCGCTCGTGGCCGGGTACAGCGACATCCCGAAGGTCCGTGTCCCGCCCGCGCCGTTGGCCACCTGGACCACGACTTCTTCGGGCGCGCCGGCGATCCCGGTGTTGGCGGTGAAGGTGACGGCGTTGGCGCTGGCCGACACGAAGGGAGACACCAGGCCGCCCGGCGAGTTGTCCACCGCCTCGTGCACGAAGCGGGTCACGGTCTCCGAGGCCAGCACCAGCTGGTCGACAGCACCGAAGGTGTTCTGGATGGAGGTCTGCTCTCCGAAGAACAGCGGCACGGTGGGGAAGGCACATGCCAGCACGATGGCCATGATGAGTACGGTGAGGGCCGTCTCGATCAGCGTGAACCCCTCTTCGCCGCGTTGGGCCGCCCGCCGCAGCGTCCTCATGGGACCGTCACCGGCACGGTCGCCCCGCCCGCCCCCACGGTCACGGTGGCCGACGCCGAGCCGCCGCCGACACCCGAGTCGGTGACGGTGACCTTGTAGGTCTGGGGCATGATGGCGGTCTGGCTGGTGTAGACGTTGGTCGCTCCCGACAACCCCACCAGCCCGAAGGTCTCGCCTCCGGTGCTGTCGGCCACGGGACAGCCGTCACCACCGCTCCCGGCGATGGCGTTGGCGTCGGTGATCGTCGCCGTGGCCGACACTTTGCCCGCGGTGAAGTTCCCCGAGGCCCGCGTGGCCTGCACGGTGAGGACGCCGAGACCGGTGATCGCCACCGCGGAGCTTCCCTTCGGCGTGATGCTCACCGTGGCCGGCGTGGCGGGCTCTTCCATGGTCGCCCCGTGGAGAGGCGGCTGGCAGTCCCCGTACCAGACCGAGTACGCGGTGGTGTAGGGGAAGAGCTGCGCCGAGGTGGCGCCGCCCCCCACGGGCACCGCCAGGCTCTGCAGGCTGGCGTTGGGGCTCACCGAGATGGGCATGCCGGTCGCGATGGGCGCCGCAGCCGAGGGGGAGAACGCCACCGTGCCTGCTTCGTCGTAGCGGAACGTGTAGAACACGGGCAGACCGGAGACCGTCACCGGCTCGACGGGCGAGGCGGGCGTCAGGTTCTCCTGGTAGTCGATGAAGGTCGGACCACCCGAGGGACTTCCCAGGGTGGCGGTGTAACTGCCGATCGGAACCAGGACATAGACGCACCCGAATTGGTCAGGGTTGTACGTCGAGGAACCCCACGCCGTGTCGGAGACACTCGTGAGCGCGTTGTAGTTGCTGTTGGCGCTGAGGGAGTTCACCGGGATCGATGTCTGTCCGGCCGCCTCAGCGGTCTTCACCGTGAACGTCTGCGTCGTCGCCCCGGTCCCCACCACGACCGAGTCACCCACCGCCACGGCTGTGGAGAGCGCCGCCACGGTGAGCTGGGTCACGGCGTTTCCCTGCGTCAGACCGGTGGTCAGGGACGTGGACGGGGTGATCGTGACCGGGACGTTGATCAGGTTGGGGGTGTCCGACGGCGGGTTGTTGTTGTTGAGCCCGTAGATCTGGATCGACAGGAACCCGTCGCCGGGGACCACGGTGCCGTAGGGGGGGTTGATGATCGTCGTCTCCCCCAGCGACTGGCCGGCCCATTTCACCGTGACGGTGGCCCGGATCACCTGGGGGGGGTTGCCCGTCGTGCACAGGCTGTGGGTGGCGCCGGTGTCGCCCCATTCCAGGTGTCCCCACACGGTGTACCAAACACTGGCCACCGTGACCGGCTGCGGCGTCAACTGCACGTCCTTGGCGATGTAGGCCTGCAGGCTGGCGATGGGGTCGTTCGACAGCTGTTCGAGCCACTGCTCGGCGAGCTCGGTGGCGGCCACCTTCTGGCGCGACGTCGCCGCTTGCTGGGCCACGTTGTCCACCAGGTACGAGGTGGCCACCAGGACGACGAGCAGGATCGACAGCGACAGCATGACCTCGACGAGCCCGAACCCGCCTTCGTCACGTCCGAGCCGTCGGCCCACCCTTGCCATCCCTCGTCCTCCCTGTCCCCTCGCTCCCGCTCGGGGAATGTGTCGCCCTTGCAAGCGAGGCCGCGGCGGTCTCGGTCGCGACCGGCGGTCCCTGAGTCCGTGCCCGCCGACGGCGGTGTCGGGCCGGGCGCGTGCGGCACCTGGCCCTGGGACTACGGGATCCCCTGTCGTGGCCGTTCTCGCCACTTCCCCAAGATCGACACAATCTGGGCGGATCTTGACGACTGGTTGCGAAAAAGGGCCCGGATCTCCGGTTCCCAGGGTCCGCGGTGCGGAGGTCCCTACCTGGTGGGCCAGGGGTCGTCGTAGCCGGCGTTGCTCCAGCGCGCCTGGGAGCTCTTCCAGGACTCGCCGCTGCCCGTGCGGGGCGCCTCCATGATCAAGACGCCCTTGCCACCGTGACGGGGCAGGTGAAGGCCGATACGGCCCAGCGTGTGCTTCAGTTGCATGGCGGGTTCCTCGTGTCCTCTTGTCGAACCCTCCGGAGCTCGAAGACGGCTAGGCCGACCCGGCTGGAGGCTCCTCGTCCGCTGCTTTCCCGACTCAAAGCGTCGGCACTGTGAGTGGCGGCTTGAGAGGTACCGCCACTTATTGTGGTATTGGAGGGGGAGGCCGACTCAGCGAGCAGTGCGAGCGGCGGCGATCTCGGGGAGGGCGAGCTCGGCGCCACGTCGTGCCGGGTCCAGCGCCACCAATACGAACTGGCGCTCTTGGCCGCGTTCGACGACCTCGCGGGCGCGGCGTGGCGGCGGCACGGCGAGACCGGCCAGCGGCACGTAACACTGCATGCCCCCGACGTCGACCATGGCGCCATGGGACACGAACGAGGACACCGTCCCTTCGACGGTCGAGCCGATCGGGTGCTCGGAGACGAAGGTCAGGAACGTCAGTGGGTCGTTGACCGCAGGCGGGGCCGCGGCCTGCTTGCGGCGGCTGGGCTCGCGCACCTTGTCGTCGGCATCTGCCTGCGGCTCGACAGCCTCCACGGTGGCCACGTCGATGGCGGCGCGCACGTCGGCCGCGGTGGCCCGTCGGCCTCGGCCCCGCCGGCCTCGGGAGGTGCGCCCGGACCCGGCTCCGTCCGCGGTGTCTCCTGTGCCGCTGGTACCGGTCTCGACGGCCTTGCCCGCCTTGTGAGTCTTCTCGGCCTTGTGAGTCTTCTCGGCCTTGTGAGTCTTCTCGGCCTTCTGGGCTTTTTCGACCTTCTGGGTCT
>JARLGQ010000258.1 GCA_031292675.1 Acidimicrobiales bacterium | reverse complement strand
GCAGGCCAGGGTCGCTCGCGGGCGCGCGTCGCCGTGGGAAGATCCTCGCGTCGCCGTCGACGCGTTCGGCATGGTCCGTCGTCAATTGTGAAGATGGTTCGGGCACGTCGGCGATCGTTAAGGTTACGGCGGGGGTAAGGATGATCAACCTCATGGGCCGTCCCAAACGGCGGGCGTTGGGGCCCGTCATTAGGACGCGCGCGCGCCGACACACCCTCGAGGCGGGCGCGGTTGCCGTGCTGGGCGCGTTGTTGATCACCGTCTTCGGAGCCGGCGCGGCGATGGCCAACGCCCCGAGCCCCGTCGGCGACCCAGCCGTCACCGGCCACATCATCACCAACGCCAACGGCTCCGTGACGGTGGACGTGACCGGCACATGGGTGTGGCCCTTCTCCACCTCCCTCAAGGACGTGGAGGGTCTGCACGCCACGGTCACGAACCCCTGCGACCACCGCTTCGGCGCCGGCTGGGGAATCGTGTGGAACGACCCCGGCGACACCGGGTACCCCCAGACGTTCACGGAGTTCGCCTACAGCGCCACAGTCGGCATCGGGTCCCGCGGCGTGAACCCGATCAACCGGCAGTCGGCAGTGGTGTGGGACCCATCGGACCCGTGCGGCACCTTCGTCGAGACCAACCAGCCGGTGGCCGGCGCCGGGTACGTGAGCGGTCATTGGATGGGCGCGCACATCTACCCCGACGCGGCATCGGTGCCAGACGTGATCTGCGTGGTGACCTACGACCTGGGCTCCCACAAGCCGCCCAAGAGGCAGTGGCGCCAGTTCTCCAACACCGACAACTCGATCACGTGGTCGCTTCTCGACAGCCACGGCTGGAACGAGTCGCCCGACGGGACCAACTGTGTGAACCCGCACACGTTCCCCGCTTCGACCGCGCCCGCCCCGGCGACGCCGGCCCGGGTGACGTCGATCACGACTCCCCCCGCCACCAAGCCCGCTCCGAAGGTGCCCGCCGTCAGCCCCGGGGCGCTGGCCTTCACCGGGTTCGGGACGACGGGCCTGCTGCTCGCTGTCGGGGGCACCCTCCTGGTGGCGTCGGGCGCGGTGCTCTACTTCGTGGACGTGCGCAAGGTCACCCGCTGGCTGCTGGGGCGCTGACCGGGGGCCCCCGCCGGCGCCGTGTCCCCACCACCAGCGCAGCGGTGGCAAAGGCCACGACGACGACTCCCGCCATCACGATCCCGATGGTGAACAGGTCGGGCCAGTAGTGCAGCTCCACCACGTGGCGCCCGGGTGGGATCTCGACCTCGACCATGGCCCCCCGTGACCACGACCCGACGGCTAGGGGACGGCCGTCGAGCGTGGCCTGCCAGCCGGGGACGGCGGTCAGGCGGAGCCGCAGCAGCGCGGGCCCGCCCGCATCGGTGACCATCCGCCACGTCGCCGCGCCGGGACGGTCCACCGCCACCGGAGTACCGCGCGCGTCGAGGGGGACACGCGCCCCGGGGTCGGGTCTCGGGACCACCGTCGCCGGCGCGGCGCCTGGGACTCGGAACAGCCTTTCGCCGCCGACGGAACGATCGAGGACCGTGCCGCGCGGCGCCGGGCCCCGGCGCGGCACCAGAATGTAGCGCACCCCGTAGATCCTCGCCTCGCGGGCATCGGAGATCTGCGGGCAGAAGACCCCGACGCGCCGGTCTTTGTTGGTGATGGGCTGCCCGCTCAACGACGACCACGACTCGTAATAGGTCTTGGTCAGAGGCGGTTCGTAGGCGGCGAACTCGTGCACGCCGTAGGCGATGTTGGCGTCGGGACGGATCCCCTGCTCCACCGAATAGGGGTAGGAGAACGGCATGAGCCGGCACGGCCCCATGGCAACCACGGCGTCCCCGACGGTGTGCTGCAGCGTCGCCACCGCCGGGGTCACCGGGAAGTACCCGCCACTGAGGGACCAGAACGACACCCCGGTGGCGACGAGGAAGGCGGACTGCAGGCCCAGCAGCACGGCGCCGGCATGACGGGCCACGCGCCGCCGTACCGGGTCCAGGCGCGTGGCGGAACCGCGGCTCGCGGTCGCGGCCACGACCCCGAGCCCCACCACGACGATCACGGCGGGCCACACGAAGTGCGCCACCTGCGCGCCGGCCTGGTGGTGGACGCCGAGCACGACGGTGAGCGCGGCGAGCCCGACGATGACCCCGGCCACCACCAGCGTGGCCGCCGCCCAGCGCCGCAGCGTCCGGTTGGCCTGGTGGCGGACGAGGGCGTCGATGCCGAAGCCCGCTAACACCGACGTGGACAGGGCCAGCAGCATCACGCTGCGGTTCCACGTGATGGTCCTGATGCCGGGGGTGGCCTGCAGCACCCCGTAGAGCGGGCTCTGGAAGCTGAGCAGGCCCGTCACCGCCACCACGGCCCCCAGGGCCGCCACCACGGGGCGCCGCCAGTACAGGCGCACCGCCACCAACGCCAGGACGACGGTGAGCACGCCGATGTAGGGGGGTGGCACCCGGAAGTCGCTCCCCTGCAACGCGGCGAGGACGTCGGGGACGTCCGACAGGGGATAGGCGCTCGCCCCCAGCGCCGCCCCCCGCCCCGACATGGCTGCGGTCTGCAGCCCGGGCAGGAGCAGAGGTGCGCTCAGCGCCATCCCGCACACGCCCGCCAGGGCGAGGTCCACCACCGGCCGCCGGATGGGGCTGCCCGTCGTCTGAGACCGCCGGACCAGGTACACGACGAAGAAGACGAGGAGAGCCACCGTCATGACGATGAGGCTCTCGGGGTGGCCGCCGTACACGGCCAGGGCGACGGTCACGGCCAGGAAGACCGTGTTGCGCAGGCGGTGCGATCCCCGGATCAACAAGATGGCGGCCACCACGATCCACGCCGCCCAGATCGAGACACCGGTCATGGCCCAGCCGTACCAGTGCAACATCGGGCCCGAGAGCTCGAAGGTGGTGGCCGCGAAGGCGGCGCTGAGGGGGCGTAGGCCCAGCACGCGACACAGCGTGTAGACACCGGTGCCCGCCACGATCAGCTTCACGAGGACGATGACCGTGTACGCGTAGTGCACGGGCACGAGGTAGCTGATGGCGGTGGGGAGGCTGAACACACCCGACTGCCAGTTGAAGGCCAGGGGCAGCCCGAGCAGGTTGTAGGGGTTCCACAGGGGAACCTGGCCGCTGTGGACCTGGTGCCACGCCAGGTTGGTCATGGGCGCGAAGTACAGGACCTGGTCGGCGGGGAACACGCTGTGCACGGCGACACCGGCCTGTTTGGTGAGCCCGATGCGCGACAGGAGGTCGAAGGAACCGAGCGCCACGCCCGAGCGCAGGGCCGGCGCCAAGGTGCACAGCGCGGCGAACACGGTCCAGGCCAGTCCGAGCAGGTCGGGCGCGCTGCGGCGTGCCACCCACCTCCCGCCCGTGGTGGCATCGTGGTCCGGCGGGCTCGACGCCGTCACGGTGGGCGACGCCGTCATGGCGCCACCGGTTGGTCGCGTCGTCGCCGGCGCCTCGTCACCACGAGCGTGGCGACGAGGGACACGGCACTGCACCCCGCCAGGACGATTCCCGCCGTGAAGGCCACGGGCCAGTAGTGCAGCTCGACCGTGTGGGCCCCGGCCGGGACGCGGGCCT
>JARLGQ010000257.1 GCA_031292675.1 Acidimicrobiales bacterium | reverse complement strand
TCACCCTGGCCCGTGCCGAGCTCGGGTGGGAGCCGGTCGTGCCCCTCGAGGAGGGCCTGCGCCGCACGGCCGCCTTCTTCACCGCCGGCTCGCCGCCAGGGGCCGGGGGTCGGCCATGTTGGACGAGGTGGGTGCAGGGGGCCGGAGCGATGGGACCGAGGGGCACGTCGGCGAGCATGATGCCGTCGCCGGAGGCGAGCATGATGCCGCCGCGGTCGCAAGGGACCGGTACCGGACCCTTTCGGTCATCGTCCCGGTGTTCAACGAGCGCAACACGGTGGCCGAGATCCTCCGGCGCATCCGCGCCGTCGACCTCCCCGTGCAGCTCGAGGTCGTCGTGGTCGACGACGGCTCGACCGACGGGACCGACAAGGTGCTGTCGGTGCTACAGGACTCGACGGTGCGCGTCCTGACGCATCGTTCCAACCGGGGCAAGGGGGCTGCGGTCCGCACGGGGATCAACACGGCGCGGGGGCAGTTGGTGCTCATCCAGGACGCGGACCTGGAGTACGACCCCGACGACTGGCCGAGGCTCCTCGACCCGGTGATGAAGGGGAAGGCGCAAGTCGTCTTCGGAAGCCGCTTCACCGGCGAACGACGCGCCATGCGCCCCACGCAGTGGCTGGGGAACCGGCTCCTCACCCTGACGGCCAACGTGCTGTACCGCTCGACGCTGTCGGACATGGAGACGTGCTACAAGCTCTTCGACCGCAAGGTGCTCGACAGCATCACCATCGAGTCCGACGGGTTCGACTTCGAGCCCGAGATCACCGCCAAGGTCCTGCGGCGCGGGTACCGGATCTACGAGGTGCCGGTCTCCTACACCGGGCGCGACGCTTCGGAGGGGACCAAGTTCGAGTGGCGCGACGGGGTGCGTGCACTCACCACGCTCGTCCGGTACCGGTTCGTCCGCCAGGTCTGACGGCCACGTGGCGAGACCCAAGACCCCGGCACCGACCGCCGCCATGCCGGAGGTGTCGGCCGCCGGCCACCGGCCCGACGACACCGCGCCCGCAGCGGGCCCGGGGCCGTCGTCGATCGCCGAGCGCGTGTCGGCGGTGGTGGTGAACCACGACGCGGGCGCGGCCCTCGTCGAGTGCGTGGCGTCGCTGCGGGCCGAAGGGGTCGTCGACGTGACCGTGGTCGACAACGCGTCGTCGGACGGGTCCGCCGACGCGCTGGCGTCGGCCGACGCGGCGGTGCGCCTCGTGCAGACCGGGACGAACCTCGGGTACGGGGCGGCCGCCAACCGGGGCATCGATGTGAGCGGGCTCGACCTCGTCCTCGTGTCGAACCCCGACGTCGCCGTGCACCGGGGAGCGCTGGCCGCGCTGGTCGAGGTGCTCGGGGCCGACCCCGTGCTCGCCATCGCCGGGCCCCGGATCCTCGAGGCCGACGGGACCCGCTACCCCTCGGCGCGCCGGTTCCCGTCCCTCCTCGACGCGGCCGGCCACGCCCTGTTCGGCGACCTGGCCCCCGACAACCGCTTCACGCAGCGCTACCGGATGGGGGACCTCGCCTCGGACCAGGTCACCGAGGTCGACTGGGTGTCGGGCGCGTTCTTCCTGGCCCGCCGGCGCGCCCTCGAGGAGCTGGGCGGGTTCGACGAGTCGTACTTCATGTACGCCGAGGACACCGACCTGTGCTGGCGCGCCCGGCGTGCGGGGTGGGGGGTCGTGTACGTGCCCGAGGCCGTCGTCACCCACGTCCAGGGGATCTCGACCGCCCGCCGGCCCTACCGGATGCTCGTGGCCCATCACCGCTCGGTCTTCCACTTCGCGGCCCGGACCGAGAGGGGATGGCGCCGGGTGGCCCTGCCGGCCACCGCGGTGCTCCTGACGCTGCGCCTCGCGGTCATGTGTGCCAGGCAGGCCCTGGGCGCGCTGCGCAGCGCCGCGCGCCGGGCCGAGTAGGGTTGCTGGCCGACCATGGCCAGGGGCGATACAGGAAAATGGGTGGCGCGCGCCGGCGCCACGGGCGGAGGGCGGAGCTACCGCGGGCAGATGCCCGTGAAGTGGTACGGCAGCCTGGTCCTGATCTGCCTGCTCGGGGTGGCCCTGATCGTCTACAGCCGCTACGAGCGCCAGCATCCCGCTCCGTCGACGCAACCCGCCATCGGCGCCCACTGGTTCCAGGCGCTCGGGTTCGACATCTGCGGGACCGTCGAGCCCAACCTCCCCGTCAACCCCAACGCGTCGACCTCGCCGGTGCCGGGGATCCGCACCGAGGGTGACGGCGTGATCCAGGTGGCTCCCACCACCAACGCGGACGCGGGGGACAACGCCACGCTGGCCCGATTCGTGGCCACGTATCCCAAGTTGAAGCTCGCCTCGGGCGTCGTGCAGCTCCCGGGCAAGCCCAAGTACACCAATGGCGAGAAGTGCCCGGCGGGATCCCACGACGCCGGGAAGCCGGGCCAGGTCGTCATCAAGATGTGGCCGAGCTTCACGCCCCCGGGCTCGAACAACCCTGCGGTCTTCCACGACCCTGCCGCCATCAAGCTCGCCGACGGGCAGCTCATCACCGTGGCCTTCGTGCCGACGGGTGCCTCCATCCCCAAGCCGAGCTCGATCACGGCGATGCTGACCGACCGCGCCGGCACGGCCACCACCACCCCGCCGACGGTTCCGTCCGCCACGACACCGACGACACCGGTGACCACGACGCCGTCGACCGCCACCACGGCCACGACCAAGCCGGCGTCGACCGCCACCACGGCCAGCACCCTTCCGTCGCCGAAGGGCACCACGCCGACGACGGCCAAGCCGTGATCGACGTCCGCACCGCCGCACCCGGGAAGTGAAGGCCATTGTCCTGCTGGGCGGCCAGGGGACGAGACTCCGCCCGCTCACGTACACGACGCCCAAGCAGCTCCTGCCCGTGGTGGAAGTGCCCATGCTCGAACGGGTCCTGGCCCAGCTCCGGGCCCACGGTGTGGACGAGGCCGTCTTGTCGCTCGGGTACCGACCCGACGCGTTCTTCGCCGCCTACCCCGGGCACCAGGCCGCCGGGGTCCGGCTCGACTACGCGGTGGAGCCCGAGCCGCTCGACACCGCCGGCGCCATCGCCTTCGCAGCCCGGCACGCGGCCATAGACGAGACCTTCATCGTGGTGAACGGCGACGTCCTGACCGACCTCGACACCACCGCGCTCGTCGCCTTCCACCGGTCCCACGGGGCCGCCGCCACGATCCACCTCAAGGCGGTGGAAGACCCCTCGAGGTTCGGTGTGGTCCCCATCGACGCGGACGGCCGCGTCATCGAGTTCGTCGAGAAGCCTCCGGCCGACCGCGTTCCCACCAACCTGATCAACGCCGGTACCTACGTCCTCGAGCCGTCCGTGCTGGCGTTGATCCCGCTGGAGCGCAGGGTGTCGGTCGAGCGCGAGATCTTCCCCGCCCTCGTCGCCGACGGAACGGTATTCGCCATGGCGAGCGAGGCCTACTGGCTCGACACCGGCACGCCCGAGGCCTATCTGCAGGCCAATGCCGATCTGCTGGGCGGAGTGCGCCCCGGTCCTCCCGCCCCCGACGCCCGCCAGGTGTCGCTCGGGGTGTGGACGCTCGGCGCGCCCGTCGTCCGAGGCGAGGTCCTGGCCCCCAGCCTGCTCGGCGCCGGTGCGCAGGTCGCTGCAGAGGCCACCGTGACCGCCAGCGTCCTCGGTGCCCGGAGCACCGTCGAGCACGGGGCGCGCGTCGAGCACTCGGTGCTCCTGCCCGGCGCGCGGGTGGGAGCTGGTGCACGGGTGTCGGGATCGATCCTGGGCCACGACTGCGTGGTGGCCGAGGGTTGCGAGCTCTTGCCGGTGACCGTGGTGGGCGACGACGTCGTGGTGCCCGAGGGCGCCCGTCTCACCGACGCCCGCGTGCCCGCGGAGATGGCCTCGTGACGGCGCCTCGTGGCACGCACCCGGGCCCGGCAGGCGGGCAGGGGAGGCCGGTGTGCAGGTGATGGTGACCGGCGGCGCCGGTTTCATCGGATCGAATCTCGTGGACCGGCTTCTGGCCGAGGGCCATGCCGTCGACGTCGTCGACAACCTCTCGACGGGCTCGCTCGCCAACCTGGCCGAAGCCCGGGCCTCGGCCTCCCACGCGCTCACGGTCCACCAGCTCGACGTGCGTTCCGACGAGCTGGTCGAAGTGATGGCGAGGCGACGCCCCGAGGTGGTGTTCCACCTGGCCGCCCAGGCCGACGTGCGGGTGTCGGTGCAACGCCCCGTGTTCGACGCCGATGTCAACATCCTGGGGACCCTGCGCGTGCTCGAAGGTGCCCGGGCGGCGGGCACGGCGCGGGTCGCCTTCGCCGCCAGCGGCGGCACGCTCTACGGCGAATGCGATCCCGCCGAGCTCCCCGTGAAGGAGTCGCACCCCCGCCGGCCGCTCTCGCCCTACGGCGTGTCGAAGATGGCGGCCATCGACTATCTCGTGGCGTACCGGGAGCTGCACGCACTCGAGTTCTGCGCCCTGGCCCTCGCCAACGTGTACGGGCCGCGCCAGGACCCCCACGGAGAGGCTGGGGTCGTGGCGATCTTCTCGGACAGGCTGCTGCGCGGCGAGCCGGTGACCATCTTCGGCGACGGCGAGCAGACGCGCGACTTCGTGTACGTCGACGACGTGGTGGACGCCTTCGTCCGGGCCGGCGCGCGCGGGGGCGGCCTCGTGCTCAACATCGGGACCGGCGTCGAGGTGTCGGTGAACGAGCTCGCCCGCGTCATGGCCGAGCGGGCCGGCGCCACGAGCCCACCGGTCCACGCCCCGGCCCGGGCGGGCGAGATCCAACGCAGCGCCCTCGCCCCCGAGCGGGCCGGCATCCACCTGGGATGGCAGGCCTGGACCACGCTGGAAGACGGCGTGGACGGCGTGCTGCGCTACACCCGGGGGCAGTCGGCCCGCTGAGCGCGGCTCCACCCGGGTGCTCGCCGGAACGGGGGAGCGCTCAGCGGAACGGGCGAGCGTTCAGCGGAACAGGTCTTCGGCCGGTGGGCGCAGGATCTCTTCGGACACCGATCCCCGCCGCAGCCAGTCGGGATCGACGCCGCGCACCACCGCCACCGGCACCGCGGCGGCCTTGCCCATGACGAGCTCGGCGGCGGACGCCACCTCGTCGGCCACGCACACCTCCGTCGCCACGAGATCGCGTCCCATGGCGTCCGCGGTGCCCCGCAGGTCCACGACCGCCGCCAGGCCGGCACAGCCGATGGCCACGTCGACGACACCTTTACGCCACGGCCGGCCGAAGGTGTCGGACACCACGACCGCCACTTCGCGACCCGTGGCCGCGCGCAGACCGTCGCGGATGCGCCTCGCCGAGCGATCGGAGTCCTCGGGGAGCAGGGCCGCCCAGCCGCGCTCGACGTTGGACAGGTCGACTCCGGCGTTGGCGCAGATGAACCCGTGGCGGGTCTCGGAGATCACGAGATCGCCTCGGCGCCGCAGGACGCGGACGGACTCCGACTCGATGATGCGCAGCCGGTCGTCGGGGTCGTCGGGGTCGATGGGCACCATGGCGCCCTCGGCCTTGGACACGATCTTCTGGGTGACGACCACCACGTCGCCGTCGAGGAGCTCCACCTGACCGGCGATGAGCGTGGCGAGGTCGTCGCCCCGGCGGATCTCGCCCAACCCCGGGACGGGGAGCACGGCGAGGCCGCCCGGCGGGTGCGGACCCGAAGGGGAGGAGGTCACCTGACGCTCCTGAGCGTGCCCGAGGCTCGGCCCGCGTCGAGAAGCAGCGACGCCAGTGCGGCGGCATGCTCCGGTGTGTGCATGATGGTCGGGGCCACGACGCAGCGGACGCCGCAGGCCTCGACGGCATCGGCCGACGCGGCGTCGGCTTCGTCGACGAGCAGCGTGCCGACGAAGTCCGCGTACACGCGGGCCACTCCCACCACCGTCGGTTCGTGTCCCAGCTCGGCCAGCAGTCGATCGGCGGGCCCTTTCAACGCCGCGCCGGCGATGATGGGGGACACGGCGACGACGTCGCGGCGGCGGGTGGTGAGCCCGTCGGCGATACCCGGCACCGCCAACAGGGGCCCGATGGAGACGATCGGGTTGGACGGGCACACGATGACGACCTCGGCGTCGGCCACGGCGTCGAGCACGCCGGGGGCGGGCACCGCCGTCCCGGCCCCCGCGAACCGGACCGACTCCACGGCGACGGCATGGCGGCGGCCCACGAAGTACTCCTGGAACGAGACCTCGGGACCGTCGACGAGCTTCAAGTGGGTGCGGACGGGATCGTCAGACATGGGGACCAGCCGGACCGAGACCCCGAGGGCCCGGCTGATCTCGGCGGTGACCTGCGACAGGGTTGCTCCGTCCGCCAGCCGCTGGGTGCGGAAGAGGTGGGTGGCGAGGTCGTGGTCGCCGAGGCGGAACCAGGTCTGGCCTCCGAGCCGTTCGAGGCTGTCCATGACCTCCCACGTCTCGCCGGCGAGGCCCCAGCCGCGCTCGTCGTCGTTCAGACCGGCCAGGGTGTAGGTCACGGTGTCGAGGTCGGGGCTGATGTGCAGGCCATGGAGCTCGGTGTCGTCCCCCGTGTTGACCACGGCCGTGACCTCGGTGGGCGCCACGACGCGCACCAGGCCGCGCAGGAGACGGGCGGCCCCGACTCCTCCTGCGAGGGCGGTGATCACGGCGCAAGGCTAACGGTCCGAGAGCGTGGCTCCGGCGCCCGGTGTGCAAGGCTCGACCGGTGCCGGAGAAAGCGCGACCCGACAGCGAGCGCCTCCGGGTGGCCATCGACGCCACGCCGCTGCTCGGCACCAGAACGGGAGTCGGCCGATTCTGCCAAGGCGCGTTGCAGGGCCTCGCCTCCCACGCCGAGCTCGAGGTGGACGCCTTCGCCGTGACCTGGCGCCGCCGGCACTGGCTGTCCCCTCTCGTGCCGGCCGGTGTCGGCGTCCGGCAGCGGGCCATGCCGGCCCGGCCCTTGCACCTGGCGTGGGCACACCTTCCCGGTCCGCCTGTCGAGTGGTTCGTGGGCGGCGCCGAGGTGGTGCACGGGACGAACTTCGTCGTCCCCCCCACGCGCCGCGCCGCCCGGGTCGTCACCGTGCACGACCTCACCATGGTGCGCTTCCCCGAGCTCTGCGACCGCGCTTCGCTCCGGTTCCCGCGCATGGTCCACCGCGCCGTGGCCGACGGTGCCTGGGTGCACACCCCTTCCCGTTTCGTGGCCGACGAGGTGGTGGAGGAGTTCGGCGTCGACCCCGGACGCGTGCGCGTCGTGTACCACGGTGTGCCGTATGGCGACGTGCCGCCGCCTGACGCACCTGTCGCCGCACCTCTGCCGGCGGGGACGTCGCGCTATGTGCTGGCGGTGGGGACCGTCGAGCCGCGCAAGGACTACCCCGGCCTGGTGCGCGCCTTCGCCGCCGTCGCCGATGCCCATCCCGACGTCGCGCTGGTGATGGCGGGTGCCGACGGCTGGGGAGCGGATGCCTTTCACGAAGCCGTCGACGCGTCACCGTGTCGCCACCGGGTCGTCCAGCTCGGCTATGTCGCCGACGACGCGCTCGTGAGATTGCTGGCGGGGGCTGAGGTCCTGGCGTTCCCCTCGGTGTACGAGGGCTTCGGGTTCCCGCCCCTCGAGGCGATGGCGGCGGGAGTACCCGTGGTGGCGAGCGCAGCCGGGGCGGTGCCCGAGATCGTGGGTGATGCCGCCGTGCTCGTGGCGCCCCGCGACGCCGACGCATTGGCCGGGGCGCTCGTCTCGGTGCTGGACGACGGCGGCGCCCGCGCCGCACTGGTCGAGAAGGGACGGTGCCGAGCGGCGCGCTTCACGTGGGAGGCGTGCGGGGCCGGACTGGCCGAGCTCTACTCCGACGCCGCCCGCGCCCGCTAGGAGCCGGGATGGACGACGGGTCGCGCCGGCGGGCTGAGGTCCTGCTCGTCGCCGAGCAGCTGCGCCGCCGCGTGCCGGGAGGGATCGGCACC
>JARLGQ010000256.1 GCA_031292675.1 Acidimicrobiales bacterium | reverse complement strand
GCGTGTCGAAGCGCCTCGCCCACCGACAGGTAGGCATCGGGAAGGTTGACGTATTTGCCCACCACGCCGATGCGCACCGGGCGCTCCGACGCGGACACCTGCGACACGACCTTCTCCCACCCCGACAGGTCGACGGGATGCAGGTCGCCGTCGATGGCGAGCATCCGGCACACCACGCGGTCGAGGCCCTCTTCGTGGAGCACGAGCGGGATCTCGTAGATGCTGGGCGCGTCCACGGCTGAGATGACGCCTTCGACGGGGACGTCGCACAACAGCGAGATCTTGCGCTTGAGCCCGTCGGAGATGGGTTGGTCCGAGCGGCACACGATGACGTCGGGCTGGATCCCACGGCTGCGCAGCTCGGTCACCGAGTGCTGGGTGGGCTTGGTCTTCTGCTCCCCCGACGGTGCCAGGAAGGGCACCAGCGTGAGGTGGACGTAACAGACGTTGTCACGACCCACGTCGTGGCGGAACTGCCGGATGGCTTCGAGGAAGGGCACGATCTCGATGTCGCCCACCGTGCCGCCCACCTCCACGATCACCACGTCGATCTCCTCCGACGCCAGGTGCCGGATGCGCGCCTTGATCTCGTCGGTGATGTGCGGGATGACCTGCACGGTCTTGCCCAGGTACTCGCCGTGGCGCTCCTTGCGGATCACCTCGGAGTAGATCGACCCCGTCGTGGCGTTGGAGGTGGTCTTGAGCTCGACGTCGATGAACCGCTCGTAGTGCCCGAGGTCGAGGTCGGTCTCACCGCCGTCGTGGGTGACGAACACCTCGCCGTGTTCGAAGGGGTTCATCGTCCCGGGATCGACGTTGATGTACGGGTCGAGCTTGATCATCGTCACGCGCAGGCCGCGGCACTTGAGAAGCCGGCCCAGTGAAGATGCGGTGAGTCCCTTGCCGAGCGACGACGACACTCCGCCGGTGACGAAGACGTACTTGGTCAAGCTCGGCGCTTCCCGGGCATCGCTCCACGGTAGACCACAGAGGCAATCTACCGGTGGAAGTCCCCGCCCCTACCGGGGCCGCGGCCGGCTCGGGCGCGTTGCCGGCGCGCCCGTCGCGCCTTGAGGTCCGAGCAGCTCCTCGGCGTGCTTTCGGGCCGTGGCCGATCCCGGGCGCCCCGACAGCATGCGGGCCAGCTCGACGACCCGGTCGTCGTCTTCGAGCACGGTGGCCTGCGCCACGGTCCTGTCCCCGGTGACCTCCTTGCGCACGCCCAATTGTTGCCGGGCGCACGCGGCGACCTGGGCCAGGTGGGTGACCACCAGGACCTGGTGGCGTCGGGCCACCTCGGCCAGGGCGCGCCCCACCGCCTGTGCCGCCTCTCCTCCCACGCCGGCGTCCACCTCGTCGAAGACCATGGTGGGGGGAGCCTCGGTGAGCACCAGGCGGAGGGCGAGCATGGCCCGGGCGAGCTCGCCGCCCGAGGCCACCTTGGCCAGGGGCAGGACCGCCTCACCGGGATTCGCCCCCAAGAGGAAGGTGACTTCGTCACCGGGATCGGGCTCGGTGACGGTCACCTCGATCCGGGCGTGGGGCATGGCCAGTCCTCGAAGGCGCTCCTCCACGGCACGGGCGAGGCTCGGGGCCGTCTGGCGCCGCGCCAGGCCGACGGCGGCCTCGGCGGCCCGGATCTCGGCATCGGCGGTGCCCAGCGCCTCGGCGAGCTGGGCGGCCCGCTCGTCGGCGGCCTCGAGCTCGGCGAGGAGTCGTCGGGCTTCGTCGGCAAACGCAAGGACACCGGCGGGCCCCTCGCCGTACTTGCGTGAGAGCTCCCTGAGAAGCTGACGACGAGCCCGCACCGCCTCCAGTCGCTCGGGGTCGTCGTCCCAGGTCTCGACGACGTGGCGCAGATCGGAGGCGACGTCCGACGCGTCGGCCTGCAGCGACGCCAGGCGGCCGGCGAGCACCGACAACGGGCCACGCCCTTCGAGCGCGGCACGCGCCGAGCCCAGCAGGTCGACCACCGCCCTCCCTCCTCCCTCGCCGCTGTCGAGCGCGTCGAGGGCCACCGCGGCCGCGGCGCGATGAGCGGTGGCTTCGGCCAGACGCTCCTCCTCGTGGGCGAGCGCGTCGTCCTCGTCCGGGTCGCCGAGCCCGGCGGAGTCGATCTCGGCGAGCTGGTAGCGCAACAGGTCGGCCTGACGGGCCCGGGCGCGGTCGTCGCCGCCGAGCGCTTCGAGCTCCTGGAGCAGAGCTCGACGACGGGCCCGGGCCGCCGCGAGAGGGCCGAGGTCGATGTCCGCGAACGAGTCCAACGCCCGGCGTTGGGCTCCGGCGTCGAGGAGCGACTGCTGGGAGTGCTGGCCGTGGAGCTCGAGCAGCCGGGCCCCCGCCTCTGCCAGGGCCGAGACCGGGGCCATGCGACCGTCGATCCACGCTCGTGAACGTCCGTGGGCCGGGATGGCGCGGGCCAGGATGACCTCGTCGTCGTCCACGGCGAATCGTCCTTCGACCAGTGCCTCGCTCGCCCCGGGGCGCACCAGGCCCGGGTCGGCGCGCCCGCCCACCAGCAGCTCGAGGGCCTCGACGAGAAGGGTCTTCCCGGCGCCGGTCTCTCCGGTGAGCGCGGTCATCCCCGGGCCCAGGTCGAGCGCCACGGATTCGATGACGCCGAGATCGCGCACCCGCAGCTCTACCAGCATCGGCGGTCCCGGCCCTTCACCGATCGGCCAGGTGGAACCTGGCCCGCAGGATCGAGAAGAAGTCGCGGGGCCCGAAGGTGACCAGGCGTGCCGGCGAAGGGCCAACACGGCACACCACCGCGTCGCCGGGGACGAGCGCGTCCGCGACCTGCCCGTCGAGCACGAGCACGGCGGGACGCGGGCCCACCAGCTCGAGACGGACCCACTGCTCGGGCTCGAGCACCAGGGGGCGGTCGAACAGCATGTGGGGCGACACCGGAGTCAGCACCACGGCGCGCAGTCCGGGGCTGAGGATGGGCCCCCGCGCCGACAGGTTGTAGGCGGTGGAGCCGGTCGGCGTGGCGACGAGCATCCCGTCGGCGGCATAGGTCACGAACGGGCGTCCGGCGATGGAGGCCGCCACCCGGATGGTGTGGCCCGGCACCGTCTTCTCGACGACGGCCTCGTTGAGGACGATCACGCGCCGGTCGGGGCCCCGAGCCCCACCGTCGCCCGGTTCGATCGCCACTTCGAGGGTGATGCGCTCCTCGACGCCGTAGTCCCCCGACAGGAAGCGCTCCAGGGCGCGTTCGAGACCCTCGGGTTCGATCTCGGTGAGATAGCCCAGGCGGCCGAGGTTCACACCGAGCACCGGGATGCCGTGGGCGCAGGCCAGGGCGACGGTTCGGAGCATGGTGCCGTCTCCGCCGAGGCTCACCGCCAGATCGATGGTGTCGTCGAGTGCGGGGTCCGAGCGCCGTGCTCGGAGTGACCCGGCACCCTCCGCCGGTGCTGCGTCCCCGGGTGGCCCGGTATCGCGCACCTGGACGACCCGGTGCCCACCGGCTTCGATCCATGTCGCCGCCTGAGCGGCGATGGCGGCGGCTTCGGGTCGCTCGGGGTGTACCACGAAGGCGATGGTGGCCATGACGGGCTATCGACCCTCGGGCGCGGTCGTCTTGTCAGGGTCGGGATCGGGCGCCGGAACGGGATCGGAGAGGGCGTCGGGGGCGCTCTGCACGGCGGCGTCGAGGACGGCCCCCACCGCGTCAGCCGTTCGGGAGGAAAGGTCGGGGGCCGGGGTGTGGGCCCGAGCGTGCAGGAGGAACTCGGCGTTGCCGGCCGGACCCAGGAGGGGCGATGCCATGGCCCCCATGATGGTGGCTCCCTGCGACGCGAAGGCGGAGGCCACCCGCCCGAGTGCGGCGCGGCGCACCCCGGCGAGCCGTATCACGCCCTTGCCGCGGCTCACCTCGGCCCGGCCTGCCTCGAATTGGGGTTTGACCAGCACCACGACGTCGGCCCCGGGGGCGGCGAGCTCGCCGGCGAGTACCGGGGCGACGGTGGCAAGCGAGATGAAGGAGAGGTCGGCCACCACGAGGTCGAAGGGGCTTCCCCCCACACACGCCAGGGTCAGGGCCCGGATGTTCGTCCGCTCCAGGACTTCGACCCGGGGGTCGTGTCGCAGCGACGCATCGAGCTGCCCGTGCCCGACGTCGACGGCCACGACGCGGGACGCGCCCCGGCGGAGAAGGCAGTCGGTGAACCCGCCCGTCGAGGCCCCCGCGTCCAGGCACCGGCGCCCCGCGGGGTCGACGGCGAAACGATCCAGCCCGGCATCGAGCTTCTCGCCGCCGCGTGACACGAAGCGTCGGGCAACCAGGTCCAGGACCACGACGGGCTCTGACTCCGACACCAGTCGCGCCGGCTTGTCGGCGAGCGAACCACCCACGAGCACCGCGCCGTCTTGCACGAGGCCGCGCGCCACCTCGCGGGATGTGGCCAGTCCGCGCCGCACCAGCTCGGTGTCGAGCCTGCGGCGCACGCCTCCAGGAGTCAGGCGCCCGCCTTCTTCGCTCCCGCCTTCTTCACGCCCGGTGCCTTGCGCGCCGCCGTCTTCTTGGCGGTGCTCTTCTTGGCGCCGCTCTTCTTGGCGGTGCTCTTCTTGGCGGTGTTCTTCTTCGGGCCCGACTTCTTGGCCTTTGCGGACCTGTGGGTGACCTTTCGCCCCGCTGCGGAGGATCGTGCCAGGACGTCGGCGACCCTCTTGGCGAGGTCGTCGACGTTCGTGAAACCGCTCTCCTTGAGCTGCTGGCGCACTTCACCGCGTATGGTGGCCACGAGAGCCTCGGAGCGCTCGCGGCTCGCCTTGACGAGCTCTTCGACCCAGTCCTGGGCACGGTGGCGCTCGAGCTCCCCCGCCTTGATCAGCTCGCGTACCAATTCCTCGGCCCGCGAACGGGTGATCTGAGTGAGCGCTGTAGCGGCTTCGATGTAACGTCGCAGTCCGTCGTTCTCTGTCATGGCGACACGCTACGACCCCCCTCGCGACGCAGCAAGAGGCCGGAAGTCCTTTTACGCGTCAGCTCCCGTCCCGGGTCAGCCCGCCACGCCGAGATGGCGTGCCACGAGAGCCCCGAGGTCGTCGGCCTCCTCGTCGGGCTCCACCACCATCGGTTCACGACCGTCGGAGGTCACGCCCGTGCGCACCAGCGCGAAGGGAAGTCCGAGCCGGCGTGCCAACGCCCCGTCGGTGGAAGGCCTGTCCCCCACCACGAGCACGGCGTCGGGGGCGCGCTCCCGCAGCAAGGCCACGAGAGGCTCGTGTGGCTTCCCGGCCACCTCGGGGGTCGCCTGGGCCGCGGTCGCCACCGCGGCGAGGATGGCGCCCGAACCCGGGAGCAGGCGCCGGGGCGTGGGGTGGGTGGGGTCTTCGTTGGTGCCGATGAACCGTGCCCCCAGGCGCACCGCCGTGGCCGCCGTGGCGAGCAGGTCGAAGTCGAAGCCACGGGTCCACCCCACCACCACGGCGTCCGCAGGGCCCTCGGCCACGACCCTCACTCCCCGGGCCGAGAGTGCCTCGAGCACCCCGCCGTCGGCGCACACCACGGCGGTGGATCCCGGCTCGAGCATCGAAGCAGCCGCCTGGGCGGAGGTCACGAGCTCATCGGGCCCGGCTTCGATCCCTG
>JARLGQ010000255.1 GCA_031292675.1 Acidimicrobiales bacterium | reverse complement strand
CCCGGGGTGTAGGCGAGCACAGTGCCGGGCTTGAGCCGGTAGTCGGGGATCCTGCGGTGGAACTCCCGCAGCGCCACCCGCAGCTCGACCCGGGCCAGGTGTGACCCCAGGCAGCGGTGCACTCCACCGCCGAAGGCCAGGTGCGGGTTGGGGTTCCGGCGCAGGTCGACGGTCTCCGCACCGGGATGGGCGGTGTCGTCGGTGTTGGCGGAACCCAGGACGAGCATGACCTGTTCACCTTTCGGAATGGGGCAGCCCTCGTACTCGACGTCCTGGGTGACCACTCTCGGCACGGCCGGGACCGGGCTCTCCCAGCGCAACAGCTCTTCGACGGCGGAGGGGATGGCCGACTCGTCCTGCACCAACAGGTCACGCTGCTCGGGCTCCTGCGCCAGGTAGGCGAAGAAGCAGTCGAGGGAGTCGGTCACGGTGTCGAGGCCGGCGATGATGAACAGGAAACAGATGTCGAGGACTTCCTCGTCGGTGAGGCGAACCCCGTCGACCTCGCCGGCCATGATCTGCCCGAGAAGGTCGTCCTTGGGCTCCTCGCCGCGGCGCTTCTTCACTTCCTTGTCGAAATAGGCGTACACGGTCTCGCCCGCCTTCTTGCGAGCCGGTGCCTGCTCTTCGATCGTGACCCCCTTGGGCCGGATGATGTCGTCCTTCACGGCCAGGAAGAGGTCGAGGTCCGACAGCGGCAGGCCCATCAGGCGCAGGAAGACCCGGCACGGCAGGGGGACGGCGAACTCCTCGTGCAGATCGCACGAGCCCCGTGCCGCGAAGGCGTCGACCAGTTCCTTCACGAGGCCGACGACCTCGTCCTCGAGCAGGGCCATCTTCTTGGGGGAGAAGAGGGGGTCGAGGATCCGGCGGTACTTCACGTGCTGGGGCGGGTCGACCATCAAGGGGATGAGAGGCCTGATGTTGCCGAGGTCCATGGGGACCTCGCTCCAGCAGAACAGCGCCGACTTCCGCAGGGCCTCCTCGACGTGCTCGCGCCGTGTCAACAGCGTGAACATGTCGTCGATCCGCATCACCGGCTGCTCGCGCAGCATCCGGGAGATGGCACGTGGATCGTCCGAGGAAGCCAGGTCTCCCACCATCTTGGGGGAGGCGCCCGACAGCTCTTCTTCAGCCTGCATCCGAACTCCTCTCGCACTGGGCTGCGGTGGCACCTCGGACCAGGTGTCGTGCGAGTCACCCAGGACGTTCGATGTCACCACGCCCACCGCCCTGGCGGGCAACGTTAGCGTTTCCTGACACAAATGTCAGCCCCGGGGGCGACGGCAGGGGCGACGGTCAGGCACCCGCCACGAGGCCGGTGTCACGACGAGTGTTGGATACTGGGCTCTTGGTGGTCGCCCGCCACGCCGTGGACCGTGCCGGACGGCCGGTCCGAATGGCCGAGGAGCGCCCTGTGCGGCGCCCACTCAAGGTGCCGGACCGACACGGTGGGTACGCGCCGAGGAGACGGTGAGGTGATAGGAAAGTGTGCCCTCGGCGCGGGCCACCCCGGCCGGTTCGCTCTGGCGGGGACCGGTAGGGCCGGGTCAGACGGTCCGAAGCGGTCCGAAGCGGTCCGAAGCGGTCCGAAGCAGTCCGAAGCGGTCCGAAGCGGTCCGAATCCGTGCGGAGCGGTCCGAATCCGTGCGGAGCGCCCCGGGGCTCGACCCGTCGGTGTGCTCATGGGCCCCGGTCCTGAGCCCCGGTCCGGGGCGGGGCGGCGCGGTCCAGGATCCCGCCCAACCGGCCGATGACATCCGAAGACCTCGATTCGGGACTGGGCAGTACGATTTGAGAGGTCGTAGGGAGGACGAACGTGGTAACCGCAGCCAGCGTCAGGAGGATGCGGCGCCGCGGGGGACGACGCCAGAAGGCGGGCACCACGCCCGCCGCCATGGGCAAGGCCCTGCGCGAGGCGCGCGAGGCGTCGTCTGTCACCCTGACCGAGATCAACGACCGGACAGGGGTCCCCTGGCAGCAGCTCGAGGCGCTCGAGGCTGGGAACTTCTCCCGGTTCCACGACCTCCGCTCGGCGCTCACCGCCGTCCGCCGCTACTGCGACCTCGTGGACCTCGACGTCGAACGGTTCGAACGGGTCGTCGAGGAACACTGGGGCGACCCCCTGGCCGGCTTCGACCCCAACGGAGCCCCGCACGCCGCCGGACGGAACGGAGGCGGTGCCCGGAACGCGTACATCACCACCGCGGTGCCGACCGGGCACCTCAGCCGCTATCCCGGCGACGGCACCCACCTGCGCGCCTTCACCCAGACCGACGAAGTGCCCGGCATCAAGCGCGTCCCCCCGGCCGCCGACAGCCACGCCGCCCTCGACGGGCTCAGCGACACCGGCTCGTTCCCCGTCGCACCGGGCATCTACACCGGCATCCGTCCCGCACCCCTCGTGCTGCGCAGCGCGGTCTGGTTCACAGCCGCGCTGCTGGCGCTCGCCCTCGGGGGCCTGGCGGCACAGCACTACCAGCCTCAGTGGCTGAAGGACATCCACCTCGTCCACCACACCAACGCCCTGCTCCCCGCCGCCCCGAGCGGTTCCGGCACCCCCGGCACGACCAACAGCACGGGCGGGTCGACCAAATCCAAGAAGCCGTCGCGCCCCGGGTTGGTGTCGATGACCGCAACGGGCACCGCCAGCGCCACCGTGTCGGTCCAAGCCTCGAACTACAGCGTGGTGGTGGCGGCATGGGCACCGTGCTGGACCGTGGTGCACTCCCCGCAGAGCTTCTCGCCAATCTTCGCCGCCACGCTCCAAGGCGGTCAGGTCAAGGTGTTCGACCCCACCGACGGCCAGTTGTCGGTGAGCGTGAGCGCGTCGCTCGTCACCATGCAGGTCCGCGTCAACGGAAAGACGGTACCCGGGTGGTTGTTCAAGCCCACCTCGGTCCCCTTCCTCCTCAACTTCAGCTCCTCGACGACGAGCTCCTGACGCGCCCCGTCAAGTCACCGGGACTCCGGAAAGGAGTCAGGCCAGGCGCGTGTGCGGCACCGAGGCGACCTCTCCCCGGTCGCGAATCTCCCTGACGGCCGGGACCGGATCCGGGTCTGAGAACAAAAGGTCGTCTCCGTAGTCAGCCGGGCGTCCCGTCGCATCGAGAGCCCACCACGACGCCTCGAGAGCGATCCCGTTGGGGTCGGTGAAGTAGATCGAGCGGATGAAGCCGTGGTCGACCACGTCGGTCACCTCGCACGCCGCGGACTTGAGGCGGTCGCGCAGGTCGAGCAGTGCGTGCTCGTCGGGAAGGTTGAAGGAGAGATGGTCGAATTGCACGGCGCGTGGATCGGGTACCCCGGCAGGCTTGGCGAACCGCTCGAGAGCCACACCCGAGTACTCGAAGAACGCCACGGTGTTCTGGGCCCCGAACTCGAAGAAGTAGTGACGGAACTGCGGGGTGCCGATCGTCGCCACCAACCGGGCACCCAGGACCCCGTGGTAGAAGCGCACCGTGGCGTCCATGTCGTCGGTGATGAGTGCGAGGTGGTTGATCCCCCTCCAGCGAGGAGCTTCGGCATCCTGGGTCTCGGTCATGGACAACCTCCGTGCGGCACGCGGGTGTCGTGGTGCTTCCACGCTACCGGCACCGGGCGCACATGGCGCCGCCTGCCGCCGTCCTCGTGGTCATCCTCGCCGGGTCGATACGCCGTCCACCGGGGCACGGGGGCTCAGGGCTGTTCCGGATAGATCGTCGGGTCCTCGAGGGGGAGCCGAAGCCATTGGATCATCTGCCGCAGCTGGGAGTAGGCGTCGAGGCGAGCATCGTCGGAGCCCGCGCGCTCGGCGCGCTCGATCGGCTCCCAGAGCCGATGCACCATGGCGGGACCGAGCTCCAACAGACCTCCGCTTCCACCCGTGGCGTACTTCGCCAGGACGTAGCGGACGAGCGCTCCCTCGGGAACCCCCACGTTCCGGCTCAGTGTCCTCACCGTCACCATGGGGTCGATCTGCGAGTAGAGAGCCACGTCGGCCTTGAAGTTGGCGTCCGGGTCGTCGTCGGCCCACGGTCCTTCGTAGGGCTCGAGGGTGACGGTGTCGTCGTCGGGGCTCTGCACTCGGCTCGAAGATATCGGCTCGAGGACTTTGGGCGTCGAAGAGACCCGCTACGAGAGTCCGCCCATCGCACCGTCGGACAGGTTCTCGGGACTCTGACCGCCCGGGTCGTGGTCGGGCGTGGTCGCGGCACCATCCTCGGGGGCGTCGGACGAGGCACTGGCGGCGTAGGCCACGGCGCCGCCGTCGTCGAGGATCCGGGCCCCGAGGCTCTCGGCGGGGCCGGCCAGCGTGCTGGCGGCGGCGGCCCCCGTCGAGACAGACGCCAGGCCGGCGAGGGTGCTGACGGCAACTTTGGCTGAGCGTGACCGGCCGGGTCGAACGCCCTTGACGCGCGCGATCTCGTCGGACTGGAGCGCGGCCAAGACAGCCTCGATCGCCTCGCTGTCCAGTTCCGACGGCCAGTGACGCTCCAGCATGATCGATTCCAGGAGAGCTTCCAACCGGGGGGCCGAGATGCCCGAGATGGGCACGGGCATCACCGCCGGCTCGCTTCCCCACTCGGTGAACACTTTGGCGGGGGTGCGCATCAACTCGAGGATCCCCGCTTCGGGGAGGGGCGGACTGAACCGGAAGCCCTGAACCTGATCACAACCGTGCGAGTCCAGGAACCCGAGCTGTTCGTCGGTCTCGACACCCTCGGCCACGACCACGAGGTCCAGGCTGTGCGCCAGGGCGATGACCGCACCGACGATGGGGGCGCCGCTCGCCTCGCCGTCGATCCGTTGAATGAAGGTCCGGTCGATCTTGATGGCGTCGATCGGCATCTCGGCCAAATAGGTCAGGGCGCTGAATCCCGTCCCGAAGTCGTCGATCGAGCAGCGCACGCCGATGGCGCGCAACTCGTTCAGGCTGGCGACCACCTCGTCCACGCGATCCATGAGCACGCTCTCGGTCACCTCGAGCTCCAACAGCGTCGGGTCCAGACCCGTTCGTTGCAGGACCCGCGACACCATCTCCACCACCGGTTGGTGCGCGAATTGGCGGGGGGAGAGGTTGACTGCGACCGGCATCGGCGGCAGGCCCTGTTCCTGCCAGCTCTGCGCCTGCCGGCAGGCAACTTCGAGCACCCATTCCCCGAGCGTCGCTACGAGGCTCGTCTCTTCCGCCAACGGGATGAAGGCCCACGGCGGGATGAAGCCGAGCTGGGGGTGCCGCCAGCGCGCCAGCGCCTCCACCCCGACGATGTCTCCGGAAGCCATGGAGAGCTTGGGTTGGTAGTGCACGGCGAGTCGCCCGCTGTCCACAGCGGCCCGAAGACTGTCCTCGAGCGCGAAGCGGAGGCGGGCGCGGGCGCTCATGGCCGAGTCGAAGATCTGGTAGGTGTTCCGGCCAGCCGCCTTGGCTTGGTACATGGCGGTGTCGGCGTGCTTGAGGAGGGTGTCCGCATCCGCGCCGTCCCAAGGAGAGACCGCCACTCCGATACTCGCCTTGACTGTCAACTGACGGCCGCCGACATTGAAGGGATCGTCGAAGCGATCGAGGAGCCGTTCGGCCACGTCCACGACGAGCCCGTCTTTCCCGCCACTGTCAGGAATGAGGAAGGTGAACTCGTCGCCGCCGAACCGGGCCAGGGTGTCGTGCTCGCGCAGGCATCCCTGGAGCCGCTTGACGACGGACTTGAGCAGGTCGTTGCCAACTGCGTGACCCAAGCTGTCGTTGATGTCCTTGAAGCGGTCCAGATCCAAGAACATCACCGACACCGCACTGTTTGTGCGCTCTGCCTGGGTCAACGCCAGGCGGAGCCGATCCTCGAAGAGAAGGCGGTTGCAGACGCCGGTGAGGGAGTCGTGCTGTGCGCGGTACTCGGCTGCAGCGTGGGTGAAGACCTGATGCAGCAGATAGAGGACCAACAATGTCGGCAGGAACGTCGAGCCGATCATGAGGACCGGTTGGCGGTTGGAGATGCCCAAGGCCGACTCGGCGATAAGCACACCGGGAACCACGAGCGCCACCGCCACGAGCATCGCCACGCGAATCCCTCGTGGTTGCACCGAGCGCAACGGCACGGGTTCGAAGGCGATCTTCCGGGAGGGGTGCAAGAACGCCACTCCCCAGCAACATGCTCCCAGTAGCGCCACCGTAGCCACGAGCTGCGACGGCTCAGAGCCCCCGGCGAGCCCCAACGCCGCGTAGCTGGCATTGGCAGCGAAGAGACACGCGAACCCGGCGATGAGAAAGCGATAGTTGGCCGGATGACGCTCGGTCAGCGAAACGAGGCTGCAGACGAGCCAGAGAAGGACCATGTCGAGCAACGGGGCCGCGACAGCGGGGACCTGGCGCCCCGGCTGCCATCCCTGAGCGGGCACGATGACCAGGGCGAGTATGGCGAAGCCAAGTGCAAGGGTGGGGAGCAACGCTTCGGCCACGGAGTCTGTGGACCGTTCCGGCAGCCGTTGGTGGATGAGCGAGACCAACCCGGTGATGGCCAGCAGGTCGCCCGCCGCATTCGCCACCATGGCCGCACCGATGCGCGTCGGGGGACCCCCCGCGTGCAACGCCTGGAGCAGATCGCCGGCCACAACGCAGAGGAGACCTGATCCGAGGCATATCCAAGCCGAGCGCCAGGACCCCCGGTTCGCGCCGCGATTCGACCAGAGTCCGTACGCGACGGCGGCCGCCACGAAGACGCCTACGACCGCCGCGTCGGTCACAGGGTCGAGGAAGGCCGACCGGGTGCTCCCCGCCAGAGCGACGGTCATCGCCCTCGACCTGGTCCCGAGTGGTCCGTCCCACCCGAGCAAGGGCCTGTCCGGCCCGAGGAAGGAGGCCCGACGGTCGAAACCCTGCCAGGCATGACCTGGGCCACGGCGATGGGTGTCATGGCGGACCTGCTCCCCGGGTTGAGTGGTGCTGCCACCACACCTCCGCTCTTCACGCTGGTAGGCGACCTGTCGACGCTCGAATTGGGCGCGTCTTTCAGCACCACAGGTTGTATTTCGGCGTCGATCGGACCGGGCTTGAGCCATGCCAACCGCCACTGACCGTGACGGTGCCCCGGTCAAGGCGTACTGATTGTCAAGGCCCCGGGCGGCCGAGCCGATTAATGGGCGTGACCATGGCCGCCCCTGACCAGGAGTCCACCCCCAAGAGGGTGCGCAGTCCCGCCCGGTACCTCAGGCCCCCCCGAGCCGGCGCCGGGGTGGACGGGGCGCGACACGTTGACGCATCCGACGCTGCTGCGCGGGCAGCCGTCGTGCAGCCTGAGGCCGAAGTTGCGCTGCCCAGGGCACGGACCGGGGCGCCTGAGGCCGGAACCGAGGTGCCCGGGGCACGGACCGGGGCCGCCCAAGCCGGGGCGGAGGGTGTCGAGGAACTCGAGGCCGAGCGCGTCGTCCTGGCCATCGGATCGACCTATTTCCACAACGGCCGAGTCAGCCCCGAGCGCTACGCCTCGGACCTGGCGCCGACGTTCCTCGGTGCGGTCTCGGCCAGTCACACCCTGCTGCGGGAGCTGTTCAAGGAGATCGGTGCCCCCGAGGGAGCCGCCATCCAGGCGCTTTGCGACCGGTGGCACCTGCGGTTCGGGGCCGAGGTGGGCCAGGCGCAGTTCTCGGTGGACGAAGAGGTCCCTGCCGACGGAACCGGTGCCCGGTCGCCGTCGGGAACCGGCGCCGGCGCCGACGGGTGGGTCAGGGGGCTCGTGGCGTCGCGCGATTCCGACCATGCCCAGGCGTTGGCCGCCTTCGAAACCGAGGCCGCCGAGGCCGCCGAGGCAGGAGCCCCGCAACGCGCTGCCATCGCGTACCGGGCCGCGGCCGCGGCCGCGCTGGCCGCCGGTCGGGGCGACCACGCCAACCGCCTGCAGCGACTGGCCGGCAAGGCCTACATGGAGATCGCCGAGAAGTCCGAGACGCTTCCCCAGGGGGTGTTCATGGCCTACCGGGAGAGCGCGCGCTGCTTCCTCGAGGCCGGCAATCTCCCCCTGGCCCACAAGTGCCTTTCGAAGGCCATCGCCATCGGCGAGACGCTCGGGTACACGGAGTCGACATGAAGATCTATCTCTCCACCGAAGGGACCTATCCCTTCGTGCTGGGGGGTGTGTCGACCTGGGTGGACATGCTCGTCCACGGGTTGCCCGACCACCACTTCGAGGTGGGGGCGCTCGTCGACAACCCCCACCACCGCATCCAGTACCGTCCGCCGGCCAACGTCACCCTCCAGCCCATTCCACTATGGGGCCTGGAGCTGGCCGAGGAGTACCTGCCGCGCCGCGACGGTTGGCGGCGGGCGTTGAGAACGTCGTCCCCGATCGTCCGGGACCGTTTCTTGCCGTCCTGGGGTCACCTCGTCGACTGCCTGGCGGCTCCGGAAGCCGACCCGCAAGCTCTCGGTGACAGTCTGTCGGAGGTCGCCCGTTTCGCCGAGCGATACGACCTGCGCCGCGCGCTGGGTGACGCCGCGGCCTGGGCACTCCTGCTCGATCGACTGCAGACGAACCCCATCCATGCCCGCACAGGGCTCGCCCCCGTCATGGATTTCGCCCGTACTCTCTACCGCTACCTTCTCCCCCTGACCGCACCCACGCCCGTCTGCGATATCGCCCACAGCTCGGCGGCGGCACTGTGCGTCTTGCCGGCCATCGTGGCCAAGTACCGCTACGGGACTCCTCTCGTGCTCACCGAGCACGGCATCTACCTGCGCGAACGCCTGCTGGCCATGTCCACCGAGCCCTTCGGGACCAAGGTGCTCTTCGCCAACTTCTACCGCGCCGTCGTCGAGCTGTCCTACCGGGAAGCCGACGTGCTCACCCCGGTATGTAGCTACAACGCCGGATGGGAGGAGGCCCTGGGTGTCGAGCAGGACCGCATCCGGGTCATCCACAACGGTGTCGACCCGGCGCGCATCGACGTCTGGCCCGAGCCCGGGGGGCCGCCGACGATCGGCTTCGTCGGCCGCATCGACCCGTTGAAGGACGTGTTGACCCTGATCCAGGCGTTTGCCCGCGTGCGGCTGAAGATCCCGGAGGCCCGCCTTCGCCTGTGGGGGCCAGCGACGTCCCTCGCCTATCTCGAGCAATGCCAGATCGCCGTCAGTGACCTCGGCTTGTCGGACGCCGTCACCTTCGAGGGCTCCACCAACGACATCGCGGCCGCCTACGGCAGCTCGCACGTGATCGGCCTGTCCTCGATCTCCGAAGCCTTCCCTTATACCGCCGTCGAAGCGATGCTCGCCGCCCGCCCCGTCGTCGCCACGGCCGTCGGGGGGGTCGCCGAGGCACTCGGCCCGGCCCAGTGCCGAGGGACGGCCACCGTCGTCGAACCGGGTGATCCCGGTGCCATGGCCGAGGCGCTGATCGCCGTCCTGGGCGCGTCGTCGGTGGAACGCGGGCTCCTGGGTGACTGGTTGCGGAGCCGGGCCCTGTCGTTGTTCACCGCGCAACGGATGTTCGACGCCTATGACGACACCTACAACAGGGTGTTCGAGGCTGGGACCTCGGGAGGGGTGCGCCCCGGCGTCAGCGCGCCCGCGTCTCCACCGGCCATGCCGGCGTCGGACCGGGCCATGGCGCACGCGGTCTCATGACCGCCGGCACGGTCCAGAAGACCGATTCCGGTGAGCTCGGGCTCCACATCGCGGCCCGCACCGTGGTGGGTCGCTGCCCGGCCCCGCTCAACGCGGTGGAGGTGGCGGTCGTGCTCGAGACGTGCGGCTACACCGCCAACCGGGCGCGCGCTCTGGGTGCCGACGGGCTCAACGCCCTGGCCGAGCGGGTCTTCGCCCTCGTCCCGCTGTATTCGTCCGCTCTGTCTCGCCAGGCCATGGCGCCGGTCGCGCTCCGTTCCCGTCCTCCGGGGCCCCTGGACCTCGCCCGCGGACTCGCCTACTCCTCGCCGTGGCTCGTGAGCCTGGCCACCTTGCTGATCGCGGGGGTCTCGTTCTGGTCCTCGAACATCGCCATCCCTTCCATCGCCGACGCCGTCACACTGGCCACCGCGGTCTCCCTGCTCGTGACGGGTCCGTTCATCCAAGCCTTCGGGCGACGAGCGTCGTTCTACATCGGCCTCGGGGACCAGGGGATGGTCATCCGGATCACACGCTGGACCCTGGAGCTCGGTCTGGTGGTCACCGCGTTGTGCGGGTTGGCGCTCTACCTGGTGCGAAACGACGTGCTCGGCGCCGGTACCCCGGCCACGGCCCGCCTGGGGCTCGCCGCCGCCATCGCCATCGGCGCCTTGCAGGTCGGTCTGGCGGCGTTCTACGTGCGACGCGCCTTCCTCTCCATCGGCGTCATCGTCGGGGGTGGAGCGGCGGTCCTGCTGTGGTTCGTCACCCGCTCCGGGCCCTATATCGATCCGACCTCGCTGATCGTGTGGCAGATCCGGTTGGTGGCGATCATGGCGGGGGTGTGCTGGATGGCCAGCGCATGGTGGCTGCTGCGCGTCAAGACTTCGGCCCCGGCACCGCTGTGGCGCCCGTCGGGCGCGGCACTGCTCCGATCCGTGGCGCCCTACGGACTCTACGGTCTGGGTTTCTTCGCCATCGTGGTCATCCCGCAGCTGGTGAGCGGCGGGCTCCTCCGGGCGCGGTACACCTTCAACGCGCCGTTCGCCATGACGAGCGGGGTCGCCATCGTCGTGCTCGTGCCGTTGCTGGCCCAGACCGTCGCCGCCACCGAGCACCTCCTGGCACGGCAGTTCCCCGCCTGGTTGTCACGATTCACGGTGGCCCAGACCGACGAATTCCGGATGGTGGTGCGGCGCTACTGGAGAGAGCAGCTGACCGTGCTCGGGGGTCTCGCCCTCGTCGCCGGTGCAGCCGTCGTCGCGGGAGCCCCCCGGCTCGGTGCGACCTTCCCCATCCTGGGGGATCTGGCTCACCATCCGGGCCTCCTGGCGGCGTGCACCGTGGGCTACCTCTTCCTCGGCACCGGCCTCTTCTGCAGCCAGCTTCTCTTCGCGCTGTCGGCGCCGATGAGGCCCCTCGCCGCGGCCTGGGCGGGGTGTGTGTCCCTGGTCGTGGTGTCGATCGGCACAGGGTGGGAGGGACCGACGGTGTCCGCCGTCGCCGGCCTGATAGCCGGCGCAGGCGTCTACGCCTGTGCGGCCGTGGTGCTGGCCCATCGCGCCTTCGCCCACGCCGACCTGACCTACTACCGGACCCTCTGAGGACACGGGACGTCGTCGATGGTCATTCAGCTCTCGCCCGTTTCGCGGCCGCCTTACCCCCACACCGGACAAGGCCATGACCGACGCCTTCGACCTCGTCGCGGGGCGCGGTCACGCGCCACCCTGTGGCGGCTCGAGGGCACGGTGGGCGCCATCGCCCTCGTCATCCTCACGATCGTGCTCACGACGTGGCCCGGCGCGGCCCCGGCGCGGTCCATTCCGGCGGGGCTCACTCTGGCGCGATCGGGACTGGCAATGGCCGACCCGTTCGCGACATCGGTCCCCGACCGCCAGCTCCTGGACCACTACGTGTTCAACGGCTCCGCCGCCCCCGGCGTCGGATGGGTCAAGGGCACCGGGCGCGGCCTCGACGTCGGAGTCCGGCCGCATGCAGGCTGGGCGGGATGGTTCGCCGTCACGCTCGCCGCGGCGGGGCCCGACGTGGTCTGGCATGCGGTCATGTCCCGCCCGCCGGCTCACGTGGGTTCGGGCGTCGGTGAGGCCGTTCTGGCGGTGCAGTCCGCCTCGACCCAGCGCAACGGGACCATCAACTACGTGGTGGTCTCGGCCCTGTCGTCACGGGGCAAGAGCACGTGGCAGGTCGGATCGGCTCACGGCTACCTCGCCGACGCGGTCACGGATCGACTCTGGCAGGAGCCCCTCCGCACCGACACCCCGCCCACCGAACCGGTCACCGTCGAGACCGACGGGCACCACAGTTTGACGGTGTGGTTCGGGGACCGGGTGGTGTACTCGAGCCACCACCTGCACATGAATGACCCCGCTCCGTTCCAGGCCTATCTCGAGGTGCAGGGCCGTGGGATCGGCTACGTCTCGACGTTCAAGGACTTCTGGGTGGCGGACGCGGCGCCGGTGACCGTACGAGGGGTCCGGCCGGGGGCTCGCGTCGCGCTCCACACCGACCTCGGCGAAGTGACCGCTGACGCCGATTCCGCCGGGCAGGCGACGTTGCGGGTTCCCTCCCCGGAATTGGTCGGCACGGGCACGCTGACCGTGGCCGATCGATCAGGTGTTCGCCGCTTCCGTGACCTGCACTACTCGGGAGGCGACATTCTGCAGGTCGCGCCCCGCTGATCGTCTACGCGCCCAACGCGGCGCACACGTCGATCCACTGGCCGCTCGTGATCCCGGCCGCGCCGTCGTCGGCCACGGTGGCACTTCCGCCCTCGAGATAGACCATGTCGCTCATCGCTCCCCCGCCCAGCAGATCCCTGCCGATGACGAACGTGGGGCCTCCGATCTGTTGCGACGATCGATAGTGCAGGAGGTAGGAGTCGCTCAGACCGTCGGGAGCAGTGACCGTTGCGACGCCTCTCGTGACGGCGAAAGACACCGAGCCCGTAGCGGGGGACACCGGCGTCGTCCATGTCCGAGTCGTGAGCGTGACGACGAGTGTCACCGGTGTGGCGGTGTCCAAGGGCGTGACCCCCGCACACTCACGTTGCCCGGTTGACGTCGCCTGGGTGTAGGTCGTCTGTCCGTGGGACGGCGACTGGGCAAAGGCGGCCGTCGGCAACGCCAGCATCCCGCCGATGATTGCGATCAGCGCGACCGGGAGCTTTCTCATCGAGGTGGCCTCGTCGTGTCGTCAGATTACCGGTCCAAGCCGTTCTGGACGTGACAGGGTCTCCCCCTCGGCTCGGCTCACGTACCCGTAGCCCGTGGCCGACGGACTCCGGTGGGCGCGGGGTAGGCCCGGAATGACCCGGACGCGCGAGACCTGGTGGGGCTAGCTGGAATCGAACCAGCGACCTCAGCATTATCAGTGCTGCGCTCTAACCGGCTGAGCTATAGCCCCCGTCTGACGAACTTGGAAGTGTAGGCGGGCGGGACCGGGGCACGGAAACGGAGACCCCGCTCGGGGGTCATGCGCCGGCCGAAGGCTGCGACGCTAGGTGCCCGGGGCGGGCGGCGCTTCGGCGGGGATCTGGCGCCCCGGCTCCGCCTGGAGTGCCCCCCGCAGAGCTGCGGCGGCACGGCGGCATTCGGCGACGAGCCCAGCCGCGGCGAGCGCAATGTCTACGGGCGCGGCAGCCGTCCGGCACGCGGCGTCGATGTCGGTCGCCGCGCCCGACAGCGCGAGCAGGCCGAGGGTCGCGCTGGCCGCCTTCAGGGCATGGGCGGTGAAAGCGAGCGCTTCGCCGTCGCCGTCGTGTCCGGCGGCGGTGATGGCCCTCACCGTGTGCTCATCTTGGGAGAGGTACGTCTCGATGAGATCCCTCCGCACCTCTTCACCCTCTGCACCCATATCGGCAGCCAGGGCGACGAGCACGGTGGGATCGTAGACGGGCGCGTCCCGGGCACCTCTCACCAGTGTCACCGCCGCAGGGTTCGGCGCACCCCGCGCTCCCAGTACGGCTGCCAGTTCCTGCACATGCACAGGTTTGGGCAGGAAGTCGTCCATACCGGCCTGACGGCAGAGGACCTGATCGTCTGTCGAGAAACCGGCGGTCATGGCGATGACAGTCGGTTGCCGCTGCGCAGGGAGCTCAACCCGGATCCGGCGGGTTGCTTCGATCCCGTCCATCTCGGGCATGTGCACGTCCATCAGCACCAGGTCGTAGGACCCAGCATGCACCGCCGCCAAAGCCTCGATACCGTTCTCGGCAACGTCGGCCCGGTACCCGAGACGCCCTAGCAGGAGGAGCACGACCTCGCGGGTGACCGTGTCGTCTTCGACGAGCAGGACGTTCGGGCGGGGCGACTCCACCCCGTCGGTCGCAACACCCTTCCCAGAAGCGCAGGGCGCGCCGTCGGACCGGGCCGTCGTCGTGCCCGTGGGGCTCATCCCGTCAGCGAGGCGGCGGCGATCGTCTCGGTGAACGGGACATCGTCGTCATCAGCGGAGACGAAGCCCTTGCGCCTCATCTTTCCCCATGACTTCTTCCCCCTGATGTAGCTGGCGATGCCGCGCAGCCGCCAAAAGACGGTCAGTTGCCGGTAGCCGAGGTTCTCGAGCACCGCCCACACGACGAGGAGTGCCCGGTCACGTACCCGGCCGTAGCGGCGGAACGAGAACTCCTCGAGCAGCAGGGCGAGCATGGAGAGCAGAATTCCGAGCCCGCACGCCAACGAGAAGAACAGGATGGCGAACGTCGCCGTGACTTGGCCGAGGATCAGGCCCAGGGTCACGAGGATCAATCCGCTGGCCTCGATGATCGGCGCCATCCACTCGAAGAGGACGAAGGCGGGGAAGACCGCCATGCCGAGCACTCCGTAGCGTGGGTTCAGGAAGACCCGGCGATGCCTCCACAGCACGTCCGAGAATCCCCTGTGCCACCGCTCCCGCTGTTTACTGAGCTCCTTGAACGAAGTCGGCGTCTCGGTCCAGGCGACCGGGTCGGGGACGAACTCGATCCGCCCGGGTTGTCCGGTCTCGTAGGCATGGCGCCGCAGGCGCACAATGAGCTCCATGTCCTCGCCGACGCTCTTGACGTACCCGTTGGTGTCAAGCAGGTTCTGTCGCCTGAACAGCCCGAACGCCCCCGAGATCAAGAGGTTCCCGCCCAGGCGGTTCCAGCCGGGACGGCCGAACAGAAAGGCGCGCAGGTACTCCACGGCTTGAATGCCCGCCAAGGGTCGGTGTGGGCCGCGCTCCGACGCGAGACGACCCTTGGTGACGGTGCAGCCGTTGGCCACTCGAATCGTGGCGCCCGCCGCCACCACGTCGTGGGAGCGAATGAAAGGGCGGACCAGTCGTCGAAGGCCGTCGGGATCGAGAATCGTGTCGGCGTCGATCGCGCAAACCAGCTCGCCGCTCGAGATGTTGAGCGCGGCGTTGAGCGAATCGGCCTTGCCACCCTTTTCCTTCGAGACCACGACCAGGTTGGGAAATGTCTGCGAGCGGTAGATCGCCTGTACCCATTTGGTGGCGATACGCCGGTCGTAGATCGGCTGGGTGGGGAGAAGATCGAACGTGCTCGTCAAGGCCGACAGCGTCTCGTCGGTCGAGCCGTCGTCGACGACCACGATCTCCAACTGCGGGTAGGTCAGAGTGAGCAAGGCGCGCACGCTCTCCTTGATGCTCAGCTCCTCGTTGTACGCCGGAACCAGCATCGAGATGCTCGGGGCGATCTCCGAGGAGAGGATCTCACGGTATTTCTCGGCTCGGACCTCCCGGAGGTACCGGCGCATCTCCAGTGCAGCGGAGACGTACAGCACCAGATAGAACACCCCGAGGGCCACGAAATAGGCCAGCACGAAGTGATTGATCGGTGAGATGAACGTGGCGTAGAAGTGCTTCATGAGACTTCAGCCTCCACTGACAGGGATCGGAGCTGTAGGGCTTGAGTGGCCATCTCGGCCGCGGGGCCGGCGGCCCTGGCGTTCACGCCCAACAAGAGGGCACCGGGGGCACCCAGGGCGAGGAGTGTCATGGCCGCCTGCTTGCGCGTGTCCCACGACGAGTGGGACAGCAGGGGCTCGACATCTGCGGCTCCGGGCCAGTACGCCAGGCGGGCCAGAGCTGCCGCCGCCGCCAGGACGACGTCGTTCGACGGGTCGTCGAGCATGGCCACGAGTGCCGGGCCTGCGCTCGGATCCCCGGTGCGTGCCAGCACGGCCGCAGCCATTGCCCGCGTGTGCGGGGAATGGTGGGTGGTGAGCGCCATCGCTCGGGGGTAGAAGCGTTCATCGCCCGTGGCGGCGGCGATCTTCAAGATCCGCCCGGCGATCTCCTCCTCGGCAACCTCGAGCGCGTCCAGGAGCGCCTCGGTGCTGAGGAGTCCGATACGGATGAGGGCGTCCTCCGCCGCGAATCGGCAGAGTCCGTCGGCATCGTCGAGAAGGGCGATGAGATTCTCGACCGCCTGAGGAGTCGGCGCGATGACGGACCACGCCGCGGCCTGCGCCCGCACGTCCGGGGACCGGTCAGTGAGGAGGGTGCACAGGTGCTCGGACTCCACTCCGAACGCAGCCAGCACGCGTGCCGCGTACAGGCGGCTGAACCAACGCCGGCGCCGCACCCCGGTGCGGGCTCGTCCGAGCACCCCGATCTTCTCGCCCAGGTTCACCAACACGGACCGGGAGGTACCGCTGACCGATGGCGCCAGATCGAGCATGACCCCGATGATGTGACGCTTTGCAGACCCTCTCAGGCTCTCGCACACCGCATCGGCCTTCGACTCGCCTCCCGACAGCGCCGTGATGACGGCCCGTCGAGCATCTCCGAGTCCCGGCTCCAGTCGGAGTCGGCGCGCTTCGATCAGCCCACTCGCCGCCACGGCGATCAGGACCGCCGCGATCGCCGAACCGATGACGGTCAACGAGACGACGACCAACCCGAGGGGGGTCATGACATGCTCCGGGAGAGCGTCTGGTCCAGGCGCCCCAGCAAGAGCGGGACGCTGAACGGCTTGGCGATGTGCTCCGTGGCGCCCAGACCGAGAGCGCGAAGCATTTCGGCCTCGCTGGATCGTGCCGTCAGCATGATGACACGGGTGTCGTCCAGGACACCGTGGATGCGCAACATCTTGAGGACCCCGAATCCGTCGAGGCTCGGGAGTCCGATGTCCAGGAGCACGATCCGCCCCTTCACCTCACCCTCTCCCAACGCACGTGCGGCCTCGGCCCCGTCGCTGAACCGCACGAATTCGTATTGGCGCAGCCCGAGAGCGTGCTCGATGACATCCGCCACCGAATCGTCGTCCTCCACGAGTACGACGTCGACGAGGTTCGGCGCGCCTGCCGCGGGCCGTTCACCAGCGCTCACCACCCGGTTCTGGCCGGCCTGGGCTCGTCTCAGTGCCGTCTCACCGAGGCGCTCCAGCGACGCAAGGCTCGAGCCGTCGGTGGGCGTGGATGCGACGCCGGCGCTGAAGGTGCACCGGGCCACCTTGCCCGAGGTCGCCGGCAACTCTTCGGCCGTGAACGCTTCGAGAACGGCGGTGATGCGCTCCGATGCCTGTTCGCCCGTGGCGCGGTAGGCACCGATGACGAATCCATCGTGTGTCCACCGTCCCACGACGTCCTCGCCGCGGAATCCACCGAGGAGCCGGGCCGCGAGGTGTCGCAGCACCACGTCGCCCATGGCGTTGCCCTCTGTCTCCCGAATTTGATCGAGCTGATCGACCGTGACGAGGGCCAGGGCGAACGGGTCGCCGTGGCGTGCCGACAGTCGGAAGAGGCGATCCAGGGAACGTTCAGCTGCTGTCCGGTTCTGGGTCCCCGTCAAGGGGTCGGTGTCACATCGGGCCCGCGCCAGCTGTCCCTGTTCGAGACTGTTGTGCAGCCGTACGCCGAGATCGCGCGGTGACAAATTCTTGTCCAGGTAGTCGTCGGCGCCGGCGGACATCGCCTCGTCGAGTTGCGCCGGGTCGCGCGTGCCGACGACGATGATCGGCAGTCGGCACCAGCGTGGGTGCGCCCGGATCATCCGGCACAACTCGGGACCGCTCAATTGCGACCCTTGGTATCCGACCACCACGAGATCGGCACCCAGTTCCTCGAGTGCTTCCCAGAATTCCGTCGGGTCGTCGCGGATCTCGACGCGGCAAACGGGGCCCGCCAGCGTGTCGCGCAGCGTCTCGAGGACTCCGGCGTCGGTGTTGAGCACGAGCACGGTGGAAGGGGCGGGGTGGCGTCGGGCCAGCGCCTCGGCCAGGAACGAGACCGTCTGGCGGGCAGCCTGCGAACGCGGGAGCACGCCCCCGGCGCCGGCCTTGGCGAGCTCCACGCGGTCTTCGAATTCCTCTTTGTCGGTGAGGACGACGACCAGGGTCTTGCGAGACAGTTCGGCGACCGATTCCGCCATCTTCGAGAATGTCGGGGATCCCGTGCCGGTGGCGTCCAACACGACGATCTCGGGCCCTCCCGGGCGCAGGGAATCGGCGAAGGGCATCTCGGTGGTGGCGACGACGGCAATTCCGATGGCGGCCGCCTCGACCGTCAACCGGGACACCAGATCGGGGTCGGACGACACGAGTCGTGCCGCGAAACCCGAGCTCGGGACCACGTCGTCGGAACTTGCAGGGTCGGGCACGGGCCCGGCTGGGGCGGGGACCGGCCCGGGAGTGTCGCCGACCTCTTCCACTGAGGCCCGCAGCGCCGTCACCGCTTCGGCCAGCAGGCGCCCGTCGATCACCGGCTCCCGGAGGAGGGACTCCGCCTCGAGCGCGGCCCGGCTGCCGGCGTCGAATCCGAACGTGCCGAGTGAGCCGGCGAGCTTGTGTGCGGCACTGGCGCCCTCGGCGACCGCGTCGTCGTCGACCATGGCTCGCAGGACGTTGGCCGCCGCCGCTTCGAGGAGCGAGATGCGGTCGAGGTTGGTCTGTCGGTGACGCTGCCACAGCGTCGCCAGCGCGGATCCGAGAACGACGTCTTCCACCGGAGTCGTGGTCATGACGACGCGTCCGGGAAGCCGCGTCGGAACGTTTTCGGGGTTCGGGTCGTGGTCATGTCGGCTCCAGTCTTCGGGGGTGACCGTGCGGTTGTGTCGGCTCGTCGCGCTTGGCGGCTCCTAACGGGATGCCGATCGACGCGCCGACGGTGTATTGCTCTGCCCTACGTCATCGACCGGACGCCCCGCGCCATGAGTGGGGTCGGCCCTACACTTTTCCGGGGTCCCACCCGCCGTCCCCGAGGCGCTTTTTCGGCGCCGCAACCGCTGACCTGCGAACCTCGTCGAGCTGTCTCTCGACGCACACGCGCCGTCGTGACGGCGACATCACCGACAGCGTTTGGCAGGTATCGATCCTCGGACCCCGACGCCACGAGCTCCTGACGCCACGAGCTCCTGACGCCGAGTGTGTGTGGACGCCGAGGGCTCGTCGTCTCCCCTCGGGCTTCACGGACACGCCAGGCCCCTTCCGAAGATGTCGCCGTACCGCATGGGAGCGCTCCGGGACGGTCCGGACCGTCCCCGGGCTCCCGAATAGGATTGGCCCCGTGTTGTCGAGAGTGATGACGTTCTACTCAGAGAGCAAGAGGTTGACCGAAGTCGTGGAGTCGCTGCGCGCCGACCTCCCGCCCGCCTACGAAGCGCTCCCGGGCTTTCGGGGATTGCTGGTCCTGGAGAAGCCGGGGACGCGCAATCACGTCATTGCGTTGACGCTCTGGGACGACGAGCAGGGCGTCGAAGCCAGCGAGGCACTCGCCGACACCATCGCCGATCGAATCGCCGCCGCGACCGGCACCTCGGTCACCCGCAACATCTACACCGTGATGGGAAAGATCGGGATCTCGGAGCGGAACGACGAAGAGTCGGGCTGACCTGCCCGGGGCTCGTTCCCCGCAAACCGGTCAATCCGGAGTCTGCACCGCCGGTGTCGTCATGGCCCTGGCCACGAAGGCCATGGTGGCCTCGAGGAACGATTCGTCGATGGCGTCGGGATTGATCGCCCGCATGATGCTGATGCCGCGCATCAGGGCCACGACGATCCTGGCGGTCTGAGGCGCCGGCTCCGCCGGCTCGAAGCCTCGGCGTTTCCGTTCGACCTCGATGATCTCCGCCACGGACTCGACGTCGAGAGTGTCGAACGCCGCCAACTTCTCCCGAGCCGTCGGGTTCCGCATGGCGTAGAGGCAGAACTCCTCGTACAGCACGGTCCAGTTGTCCCCCAGGGACTCCGCCTGGTCACGGATCAGGGCCACGAATTCCGAGAGATGGGTGTCGGGGGGATCTGAAGCCTCGAGCGTGGCCCGGACCGCGGCGAGCTCTCGTTCGTAGTGCGACTCCAGCAACGCCAGGAACAGGTCTTCCTTGTTCTTGAAGTTGGAGTACACGGCTCCCTTGGTGAACCCGGCCAAGGCGGCGACCTCGTCGAGTGACGCCCCGTGGAAACCCTGCTCGGCGAAGACCTGTGCCGCCGCCCTGAGCAGGTACTCCCTGGTCTGCTGGCGCCTGCGCTCGGGGGTCAGTGGTTCGATCGCCATGGGGTTGTACTACCGAGAAGCATAGTAGATACTACTCGGTATGACGGATCTGGAAGAGTATGTCCCTGCGCCACGCCCGGAGAGCGCGGCGGTGCTGACCAGGAAGCTCGTCCGCAACTACGGCCCGACGGTGGCCCTCGCCGGCATCGACCTCGAGGTGGAGCGGGGGGAGATCTACGGGTTCCTCGGGCCCAACGGGGCCGGCAAGTCCACCCTCATCCGAGTGCTGTGCACGCTGCTGCGCCCGAGCGCGGGGACCGCGTCGGTCGCCGGGTACGACGTCGCCGACCACCCCAAGGAGGTGCGGGTGCGCATCGGGGTGGCCCTGCAGGAGGCGGCCCTCGACCCCCGCCAGACGGGCCGGGAGCTGCTGGCGCTCCAGGGCCGGCTCTACGGCTTGCGGCCCGCCGAGATCCGCCGGCGCCTCGACGCCGTCCTCGACCTTGTCGACGTGGGGCACGCCATCGACCGACGCATCGGGACGTACTCGGGCGGGATGAAGCGCCGGCTCGATCTCGCCGCCGCCCTCGTGCACAACCCCGAGGTGCTGTTCCTCGACGAGCCGACCACGGGCTTGGACCCCGAGAGCCGGGCCCGGGTGTGGGCCGAGGTCGATCGCCTCAACACCGAGCTCGGGATCACCATCTTCCTCACCACCCAGTACCTCGAGGAGGCCGACGCCTTGGCGAGCCGCGTCGGGATCATCGCCGGGGGCCGGCTCGTGGCCGAGGGCCCGCCCGAGGTGCTCAAGCGCTCTGTCGGCGCTGACCTCATCGTGGCGGAGGTCGGCGGCAGCGACCCGACCGCACTCGCTCGGCTCAACCAGCTGGGAGTCGTCGACAGCGTCACGATGGAGCACGGGCGGGTCGTCGTGAGCACCAGCGACGGCCCGGCGGCTCTGGCGTCCGTGGTGGCCCAACTGGGCCGCACGCGGTTGGAGGTCCACACACTCGCCGTGCGGACCCCCACTCTCGACGACGTCTTCAGGGAGCTGACCGGCTCGCACCTCGAGACGGCGGTGGCAGACCGGTGAGCACCACCACCACGGTCGCCATCCGGGGCCGCGAAGCGGGGTTTCTCCGCGATGTCCGGTCCGTGGCGGCACGGGCCCTCCGCCAGATCCCGCGTGAGCCGGCCTCGGTGCTGCCCGCGGTATTCGTGCCCGCCTTCTTCTACACCACGAACCTGGGAGCGTTCGAGAACCTGGCCCGGGGGGCCCCCGGGTTCAGTTACAAGGCCTTTCTGCTCCCGATGGCCATCGCCTTCGCCGTAACCGGGATGTCGCGCGCGCCCACCCTGGTGACCGACATCCAAGACGGGTACTTCGACCGCCTGTGCATGACCCCTGTCCGCCGGCTGGCTCTGCTGCTCGGGCTCATGGCCGCGGACGTCGTGGTGATCGTGGCGTTGTGTCTGCCCGTGCTCGCCATCGGGTTCGGGATCGGGGTGCGCTTCGCCACCGGCGGCGCGGGCGTGCTCGCCTTCGTCGGGTTCTCCGCCCTGTGGGGGGGCCTGGCCTTCACCGGCTTTCCCTACGCCGTGGCGTTGAAGACCGGCAGCCCAGCCGCCGTGAGCGCCTCGTTCGTCATCTTCTTCCCGCTCTTCTTCCTCAGCGACGCCGTGGTGCCCAAGCAGGTGCTCACGGGATGGTTCTCGACCATCGCCACGTACAACCCCGTGACCTATCTGCTGGCCGCGCTGCGCGCGCTCATCTCCGGGGGATGGGAGGCGAAGGTCCTCGTCGAGGGGCTCGCCGCCCTGGCCGGCATCGGGACCCTCAGCATGACCCTTGCACTGCTCGCACTCCGCGGCCGGATCCGCCGAGGCGCATGAGAAGGGGCCGCGAGCCGGGCGGCGTCCCCTGCCAGACTGAGGATCTGAGCGCACAGCAGCGCGGTGAGTGGAGGGTGCACGTGGCCGACACGGACGTGGACGACGGGAGCTTCGAAAGCTTCGACATCTACGACTACTGGAAGGAGTGCCGGCGGGACCAGCCCGTGGGGCGATTCGGAGGGCCCGAGTCCGACATCTGGTTGGTGACGAGATACGCCGACGTCGAGCGCGTGTTGCGCGATCCCAAGCGCTTCTCGAGCCGTGTCAACGCCGACACCATGGGACCGGTGATGGGAACGGTGATCCTGGCCATGGACGGCGAGGAGCACCGCCGCTATCGCAACCTCGTCGCCCACGCCTTCCGCCCCTCGGCCCTGGCGAGCTGGGAGAGCACGCTCATCGTGCCCACGATCCACCGGCTCGTCGACGGCCTGGCGGACCGCACACGGGCCGACCTCGTCGAGGAGATCACGAGCCAGTTCCCCGTGCAGGTCATCGCGGGCGTGCTCGGCGTCCCCTCCGAGGACCACGGACGGTTCCACGAATGGGCGCTCGACATGAACAAGGGCCCCGACGACTATCCGGTGTCGATCGCCGCCTCGGCGGCCATGCGCGCCTACCTCACCCCCATCGTCGAGGACCGCAAGGCCCACCCGACCGACGACCTCGTGTCCGACATCGTCACGGCCGAGATCGACGGTGAGCGACTCGGTGACGAGCACATCTACGGGTTCCTGCGCCTGCTGCTCCCCGCCGGCGCCGAGACCACCTTCGCCGCCATGGGCAACTGTCTGCTGGCCCTGCTCGAGAAGCCCGCCGTCCTGGACCGGGTGCGGAGCGACCCCTCACTCCTCGACGCCGTGGTGGAGGAGACGTTGCGCTGGGAGACCTCGGTCACCATGGTCAACCGCGAGACCACCTGTCCGGTGGAGATCGACGGGGTGGAGGTCCCCGAGGGTGTCTCGCTGGTGTGCGCCACCGGGTCGGCCAACCGCGACGAGTCGCGCTATACCGATCCGGACCTGTGGGACCTCGACCGGAACGAGCCGCCCCACATCGCCTTCGGCACCGGCAGGCACCAGTGTCTCGGCATGCATCTCGCCCGCATGGAGCTGCGTATCGGGCTCGCCGCCCTCCTGCAACGGCTCCCGGGCCTCCGCCTCGACCCCGACGACGCCGTGCGCGTCGAGGGTCTCGCCTTCCGTTCGCCGCCGCGCCTGCCGGTGATCTTCGACTCGGTCCTGCCCGGCCCGCCGGGCTGACACTGTCGCCGCGCTGGGACTGCCGTCGTCGCTTGGACTACCCGTCCTCCTCGCCGGTGACGGCGGCCACGGCCGCCACGCTGTGGCCCTCCTCGAGGCTCATGAGGCGCACGCCGGTGGCGTCGCGACCCTGTGCCGCGATCTCGCGCACGGCGGTGCGGATCACGATCCCCCCCGTCGAGATGAGCAGGATCTCGTCGTCGAGGCCGGCCATGAAGGCGGCGACGACCCGGCCCCGGCGGGCCGTCAGCTTGATGGCCCGCACCCCCTGGCCGCCGCGGCCCTGGCGGCCGAAGTGGTCGGTCTTGGTGCGCTTGCCGTAGCCGGCGTCGGTCACGATCAGGATGTCGTTGTCGGGGCGCACGACGTCGCACGACACGACCTCGTCGCCGGCCCGCAGGCGCATGCCCCGCACGCCCGCCGCGTCGCGGCCCATGGGCCGCACGTCGGTCTCGGAGAACCGGATGCCGCTCCCGTTGCGGCTGACCATGACGACGTCGTCGTCCCCCGAAGTCGCCACCACGCGCACGAGCTCGTCGCCGTCGCGCAGGGCGATGGCGATGAAGCCCTCCCGGCGGGACTTGTCGTACTCGGAGAACGCCGTCTTCTTGACCTGGCCCATCTTGGTGGCGAAGGTCAGGAATCCCCCCGAGTCGAAGTCCCGGGTGGCCACGATGGCCTGGATCGTCTCGCTCGGTGCCAGGGGCAGCAGGTTGACCACCGCGGTGCCCCGGGCCGTGCGCTCCTTCATGGGCACCTCATGGGCCCGCAGGCGGTACACACGGCCGCGGTTCGAGAACAGCAGGAGGTACGCCAGGGTCGTGGTGTGCACGACGTCGTCGACCAGGTCCTCCTCTTTGAGGCGCGCCCCCTGCACGCCGCGGCCGCCGCGGCCCTGGGTGCGGAACGACGCCGCGGGCACGGCCTTGATGTAGCCCGCCCGGGTCATGGTCACGACGATCTCCTCGTCGCTGATGAGGTCTTCCACGCCGAGCTCGCCCGGGTCGTGGGTGATCTGGGTGCGGCGGTCGTTGGCGAACTTCGACCGGATCTCGCCGAGCTCGGTGGCGATGACACCGCGCAAGCGGCCAGGGTCGGCCAGGATGGCCTCGAGCTCCGCGATGGTGGTGAGCAGCTCCTGCATCTCGTCTTCGAGGTTCGACCGTCCCAGGCGGGTGAGCCGTCCCAGGGTCATGTCGAGAATGTGCTCGGACTGTTCCTCGCTGAAGGAGAACGGCTCGGCCATGAGCGCGGCGCGCGCCCCGGGCCGGTCCTCTGAGGCCCGGATGGCCGCGATCACGGCGTCGAGCATGTCGATGGCCTTGAGCAGGCCCTCGACGATGTGGGCGCGGGCCCGGGCCTTGCGCAGCCGGAAGTCCGAACGCCGGGTGACCACCTCGACCTGGTGATCGGCATAGTGCGCCACCGCCTGGGCCAGGTTGAGCGTGCGGGGCACACCGTCGACCAGGGCCACCATGTTCACGGCGAAGTTGGTCTGCAGCGGGGTGTGCTTGTAGAGGTTGTTGAGCACCACGTTGGCGTTGGCGTCGCGCTTCAGGGTGACGACAAGGCGGGGCATCTTCCCGGCCGAGTCGTTCTGGACGTCGGAGATGCCGTCGAGGAGGCCGGCGTTGGCGAGCTCGCCGATCTTCTGCTCGATCACCTCGACCGAGGTCTGGAACGGGATGTCGGTGACCACGATCCGGGTGGTGCCACGGCTCTCGTCGACCTCGGCGTTGGCGCGCATCTTGATCGATCCCTTGCCGGTGCGGTACGCGTCGAGGATGCCCTGGCGGCCCAGGATCTGTGCTCCGGTGGGGAAGTCGGGGCCCTTCACGAACTGCATCAGGTCGTCGGGGGTGGCCTCGGGGTTCTCGAGCACATGCGCCACGGCGTCGATGATCTCGCCCAGGTTGTGGGGCGGGATGTTGGTGGCCATGCCGACCGCGATCCCCTGGGAGCCGTTGACGAGCAGGTTGGGAAAACGCGACGGGAGCACGACGGGCTCCTCGGTGGACCCGTCGTAGTTGGGGACGAAGTCGATCGTCTCCTCGTCGATGCCGGCCAGCATCTCCATGGCCAGGGGTGCCAGGCGGCACTCGGTGTAGCGCATGGCGGCGGGGCCTTCCTCGGGGCCGCGCCCCCCGAAGTTGCCGTGGCCGTCGATGAGCACGTGGCGCAGGCTGAAGTCCTGGGCCATGCGGGCCAGGGCGTCGTAGATGGCGGTGTCACCGTGGGGATGGAAGTTCCCCATGACCTCGCCCACGGCCTTGCCGCACTTGGCGTGGGGCCGGTCGGGCCGCAGGTTCTGCTCGTACATCGAGTACAGGATCCGGCGGTGCACGGGCTTGAGCCCGTCGCGCACGTCGGGCAGCGCCCGGGACACGATGACCGACATGGAGTACTCCAGGAACGAGCGCTCCATCTCCTCCTGGATCTCGATGGGCTCGATGGCCGCCGGAGTGGGCGCGGGCACGT
>JARLGQ010000032.1 GCA_031292675.1 Acidimicrobiales bacterium | reverse complement strand
GAGCTAGTCGGCACCCCTCCCACGCCGCCGATCCTTGCGAGTCCCGGCTTCCACGGAAGCTACAACACGATTCTATTGTGGACGGCTGCCTGAAGTCAGTGCGCACCAACCTGCTCCATCCAGGGTGCTGGGGGGGCGTCGGCCACCGGCTTGGACACAAGTGAAATTATATTCTAGTATCTTGACCTCTCATCGCCGCACCCGTTCGGCGGCAGCGAAACCTCACACGTAGGAGGCACGTCTCCGATGGCCATGCCGCAGGACATAGGTGCGATCGACACCATGTTGGGATTCCCTCATCGAGACATGAAGGAGGTCTATCGGTTCATCACTCGACAGACCAAGGACAGCCAGTCCAAGGAAGAGTTCGAATTCCCGGTGGAGTACATGTTCAAGGACGTTCCCGAGAAGTCACTCAAGGACGTCGACGACCCGATCGCCATGACGGTGCGGGAGATGGACCTGTGGGGAGTCGAGAAGGGGTTGATCGGCGTAGGTGACCCGGCGGGCACGGGTGCCGAGGCGATGAGGCGGTTCCCCGATCGGTTCATCCCGTCGTCGAGTGCCGACCCCAATGAGGGCATGGCGGGAGTTACTCGCCTCGTCCGTGAACATGAGACCTTCGGCACCCGGGCCGTCGGCGTGTTCCCCGCGGGAACGTTCCCCCAGGTCCCGATCAACGACAAGAAGATGTACCCGATCTATGCCAAGTGCGTCGAGCTGGGCATCCCAATCTTCTGCTGTGCCGGCATTCCCGGTCCCCGTCTGAAAGCGGCCTGCCAACACGTGGAGCTCATCGACGAGGTGATGTACGACTTTCCGGACTTGGTCTTCGTCACCCGGCATGGTTGCGAGCCGTGGACCGCGCTTGCCGTGAAATTGATGCTGAAATGGCCCGGGCTGCACTACTCAACGAGTGCTTTCGCACCCAAGTACTACCCGAAGGACATCATCGACTACGCCAACAGTCGCGGTGCCGAGAAGATCATCTATGCCGGGTACTTCCCCATGGGACTCTCCCTGGAGCGCATCATGACCGAAATGACCCATGTCGGATTCAAGGACGAAGTGTGGCCCAAATTCCTCCGCACCAATGCTCTCAGGGTTCTCGGTCTGGAGTAGGTCCTCTGCCACCGAGATGAGTACGCGACGACCGCAACCGACCAGAGGAGCGAAATGACCACCACCACCAGCGACACAGCTGCCGGTTCGAGTGCCACCATCGATTATGCGGCGTTCGACGCCGACAACCACTACTACGAGGCCCCTGACGCCTATACACGCCACATAGAGAAATCAATGGTCAAGCGCGCCATGCAGTGGGCCGAGATCAATGGCAGGCAACGTCTCCTCGTCGGCGGCAAGGTGAACAAGTTCATCCCCAATCCCTTGTTCGACCCCGTGGCAAAGCCCGGCAGCCTCGACGAGTACTTCCGAGGGAAGAACCCGGAAGCGAAGGACATTCGGTCTCTCTTCGGGGACCTCGAGCCCATTCGTGCCGAATACCGTGATCGCGACGCTCGCCTGTCCGTCATGGACCGCCAGGGCCTTTCGGGTTGTTTCCTGTTCCCAACGCTTGGCGTCGGGATGGAGGAGGCGCTTGCTGATGATCCGGCCGCACTGGTGGCGGCTTTCGAAGCGTTCAACCGGTGGCTCGAGGACGACTGGGGTTATGCCTACAAGGAGCGCATCTTCGCGGCGCCGATGATCACACTGATCGACGTTGATGCCGCGGTGGCCGAGCTCGGTCGTGTCCTCGATGCCGATGCGCGGATCGTGTGCGTCAAGGGCGGGCCGGCGCACATGCCAGGTGGTCTCATCTCTCCAGCCGACGCCCGCTTCGACCCCTTCTGGGGCCTGGTCAACGAGTCGGGAGTGACCGTCGGGATCCACTCAGGTGACGCCGGCTACGGAAGGTACCTGAATGACTGGGAGCCCGTTGGTGACTTCGAGGCCTTTCGCTATTCACCCCTCCGCACGGTCCTCAGTTCGGACCGTCCGCCCTTTGAGACGATGGCAGCGTTGCTGTGCCAGGGTCTCTTCGACCGCTTCCCAAGGGTGCGGGTCGCAAGCATCGAGTCCGGCGCAAGTTGGGTGCCTGTGCTGATCAAGAAACTGAAGAGGGCGTACAGTCAGATGCCGGGCTCATTCCAGTCTGACCCGGTCGAGAAGCTACGCCAGCACGTGTGGGTCGCGCCGTTCTACGAGGACAATCTGGCTCAGCTGAAGGAATTCATCGGCACGGAGCACATCCTGTTCGGTTCGGATTGGCCACACGCCGAAGGCCTGGCTGAGCCACGCGACTTCGCGTTGGACCTCCGACGACATGGTTTCAGCGAGGACGAGATCCACACCGTGATGGCCGAGAACGGCTGGCCGCTGACCCGACCGACCACCTGAGGTCGGCCGATCGGGTGCGTCGTTGCCTGTCGGATCGGCAGGCGCGGCGTCGTGGTCTGTAGTCGTCTTGTATATGATATGCGGGACATTGAGACGGGGTCACTCTCGTCCCCGTCCAATCCGATCGTATTCTCGACCGCTGCGAGGCCACGGACGCATGAGCGAAATGCTTGAAGGAAAGGTTGCCGTCGTCACGGGGGCGGGCCACGGCATCGGTCGCGGTCATGCACTGGAGTTGGCGCGGCACGGCGCATGGGTCGTGGTCAACGATTTGGGGAGTTCGGTGACGGGTGAGGGTTCCAGCAAGGACGCGGACCTGACCGTCGAACTGATCGCTGCACGCGGGGGAATCGCCATTCCGGACTACGGCGATGTTGCCGACGAAGCCGTTGCTGAGGCAATGGTCGAGCGGGCCATCGGCGAATGGGGGCGCCTCGACATCCTTGTCAACAACGCCGGAATCGTTCGCGACGGAGCCATTTGGAATCTCACCACAGCGGCCTGGGACGCCGTCATGGGAGTCCACGTCAGAGGGCCGTGGCTGACCAGCCGTGCCGCAGCTCGTCATTGGCGTTCACTTGACAAAGCGGGCCGGGACAGCCGGGGCCGGATCATCAATACGACGTCGGGAGCCGGGCTCGTTGGAAATTTCGGCCAGACGAACTACGCGACCGCCAAGGCGGCCGTCGTGGGGCTCACGCTGACCCTGGCTCTGGAGCTGAACCGTTTGGGAGTCACGGTGAACGCCATCGGACCCGCCGGAGCCACCCGCATCACGGGCACCATGCCCAATGCCCCCACCGTCGTGGAGCCGGACGAAATACCCGAGGACTCCTTCCATCCGTTGGATCCCGCCGGCAGCTCTCCGGTGGTCGCCTGGTTGGCCTCAGACGAGGCGCAGTACGTCACCGGCCAGGTCATCCGGGTGATCGGCGACCACATCCACCTGATGCGCGGCTGGCAGGAGGGCGCATCGGCTTCGAACGCGGGAAAGCGTTGGGACGCTACCAAGGTGGGTGACGTCATCGCGAGCCAGATCTTCGGCACGCAGGGCCGCGGACTGCAGACCTGGTCGAGGTAGACACGCTGATGGAGGATCTCGGTTTTGCCGATCGCGGCACTGCCTGGATGGAGGAGCTCGCCGGGATGTTCGATCTGGCCGGTGAGCCTCCGGTCAACCCCGATGGAGTGGTAGAGGCCACGAATGCTGACTCCCAACAGCGCCGCAACGTTGCGCATCGTTGCTTCTTCCAGGCCAACCTCCAGTACCGGGTCCGCGATCGTGGCCGCGTCGATACGTGGAGGTCGGCCGATGCGCCGCTCCGCGTCGTCGATGTCTCGAGGTCGCCCGGTATGGCCACGCCCTAGGGCAGGATGCCGTAGGTCGGTGCTGGCAGGAAAGGACCGCTCGAGCGGGCGTCGCTCAGTGCCAGTCCATCGATGATCACGTTCCGCAGCTGTCGGGGATCGATGACGTCGTCGTAGCCCATCGTGTTGGCCGCTCTGAAGGACCCGGCCGCCTGCTCAGCAATGGCCCGCTCTCGTGCTTCGTCGTCGAGCTTGGACGACTGCGCCACGCTCGCCGCGGGCGATGCGCCGAGCGTGACGGCCGGGAAGGCAAGAGTCAACGTCTGTCCGTCGAAGGGGTTCATCGCCATGATCGTCGATCCGAAGCCGAAGGCCTTGCGAAGTGTGACGTGGAACTTGGGCGCGCTGATGCGGTGCTGGGCGACGAACATCCTGGCCACGTGCCGCAGGGCACCGGAACGTTCTGCGACGGAGCCGCCCATGACGCCCGGGTTGTCCGCCAGGAACACGACGGGGAGGTGGAACGCGTCAGCGACACCGAGGAAGTGGGTGGCTTTGTCGGCAGCGTCGGCATCGATAGTGCCGGCGAGGACAGAAGGATCATTGGCCACGATCGCCAGACTGTGCCCGCCGATTCGCGCCAGCGCGGTCACGACTGCAGAACCAAAGGCGGGCTGCACCTCGAGCAGGGTTCCTCGGTCGACGACCATGTCGAGAACCACACGCATCTTGTAGGGGCGGCGCGGGTTGGGTGGGATGACGTCGAGAATCTCGCCCAGGTCGCGGCGAGCTATGTCGCCAGTCTCCATAACTGGTGGTGCCGTCCAGGCATTGGACGGGAAGTACGAAAGATACGACCGGGCGAGGTCGATTGCTTCCGGATCGTCGGCCGCGAGGTTGTGCACCACGCCCGACTGTTCGACATGGACGCTCGGGCCACCCAACGCCTCCTTCGTCACATCCTCGCCCAGAGCAGCCTTGACCAACGGAGGTCCGGCGGTGAACAACGACGCCGACGGTGTCATCACAACAAAGTCGGACAAAGGAGCTGTCAGCGCTCCGTGTCCGGCCGATGCTCCGAGAACCAGGCAGACCATCGGCACATGCCCAGACAGATCCGCCAGCGCCTGGAGATCGTTGGGTCGACGGCCGGCCGGTGCGTTGGTGACGCGATGCCCGGCTCCCTCGAGCATGAAGACGATCGGTACCCTCTCCTGAGCGGCGAGCTGCACCAGGCGATACCGTTTGTCCGACGCTCCCGTCCCTATGGAGCCACCCAACACAGTGAAGTCCTCTGCTGCGGCAATGGCCGGGCGCCCATCGATCACTCCGATCCCGCCGACGAGCGCGTCAGCCGGGGCATGCGGCGCACCGGCTTCGGGTTCGTTTCCGACCAGCGCGCCGAGCTCGACGAACGTCCCCGGATCGAAGAGCCGCTCCATGCGCTCCCGAGCGTCGAGCTTGCCTGCTGCTCGATGTCGGGCCACCCGCTCCTCGCCGCCCATGGCGGTCGCCTCGGCACGCTTTTTGGCCAGCTGGTCGAGCAGCGGGGCCCACTCGTCCCTGTTGGCCGGTATTTCCATCAGGTGGCGTGGATCAGGGAAGGGTCGCCGGCGCTGCGGTCGGCGGCCGTGCTCCGAGACTCATGAAGTAGTCGCGGTCACTCTGATCAGGTGCTCTCCCCACTCTGGTCACGGTATCGACGTCTGTGGCCTCCGCTCTGAGAGCGCGAACCGTCGCCCGCTCTTTTGGCCTGATTGCAAACGGGTCGAACGAGAAATGCCGCATCGCGTTCTCGTGGGTGATCTTGTTGATCTGCTCGTCCGAGAGTGTGGCGAACTGCCGTTCGTTCACCTCGGGCCCCTGGGGCCATGAGCTGTCAGAGTGAGGAAAGTCCGACTCCCAACAGACGTTGTCGATATTGAACTGGTCGATGAGGCTCACGCCTACGGGATCGTTGATGAAGCAGCAGAGAATCCTCTGCTTGAACACATCGGCAGGTCCCATGCCGTCGGGGAATCGCTGCCCGGTCCAGCCCGAATGACGGTGCTGGATGTGCTCAGCCCTCTGGAGGAAATATGGGATCCACCCGATGTCACCCTCGGTGAGGGAGAACATCAGGTCAGGAAAGCGCCACCAGAAATCCGCCCACAACAGATCGCCCAGCGAGTAGACGGACATCACCGACGAGAGCCCCATCGCCACCGAGGCGGGTGCGTCAGCGGAGGTCGCCGCGGCCTTGGACGACGACCCGACGTGCAGGCAGAGGACCGTGCCAACGTCGGAGCACGTCGCGAAGAGAGGATCCCAGTGGCCTGAGTGGATCGACGGCATGTGGAGGGCCGCCGGGTTCTCCGAGAACGTGACGGCATGGCACCCCTTGCCGGCAAGCCGACGAACTTCGTCCGCCGCTTTGTGCACGTCGAAGAGTGGCAGGATCCCGCAGGGAATGAACCGATCGGGATAGCTGGCGCACCATTCATCGATGTGCCAGTCGTTGTAGGCCCTGATCATGACCTCGTTCACGGCCGGCTCCGGTCCTTCGTTCAGCACCTGACCCGAGAAGCCGGTCCAATTGGGGAAGTTGAGGCCCGCGAGCGTGCCCCCCGCTGACATGTCACGTACTCGCTCGTGCACGTCGTAACAACCCGGGCGCATTTCGCTGTAACTGGTCGGGTTGACGTTGAACATATGTGGCGGTTTGCCGGCAACGGCGTTCAGCCCGAGGTTCCGACCCTTCTTGTCGCCGTACCACCACTGCTGGAATCCGCGCTCGTCTGTTTCGACCCGGGGTGCCTGGTGTCGGTACTTTGCGGGAACGTGACCCTCGAACATGTCCGCTGGCTCCGCTATGTGATCATCCACGCTGATGAGGATCATGTCATCTGCCTTCATCGGCGCCCCCTTGGATCCGGGCACGCCGACGCGCGTGCCCGTTGGCAATCTCCATATTATATTCAGTCTCTCATGCGCCTTCCGCTGTCAGGGAACCCCCGCTCGACAGCGACACGACGGGCTGCATCCTGATGCTCACCGGCGTCCGGGTGGTCGACTGCACCACCGAAATTGCCGGCCCCTACTGCTCCAAACTCTTGGCTGATGCCGGTGCGGACGTGGTCAAGGTGGAGCCACCCGAAGGTGACCCTCTGAGGCGTTGGGGCTCGGGCGCTCTCTTCGAGTACCTCAACACGTCGAAGCGCTCGGTTCGGGGTGGCACCGGGGACTTGCTGGCCGCGGCAGATCTCTTCGTCAGCAACGAGCCCGTCGACGCCGGCGCGCTCTGGGCCGAGAACCCGTCCTTGGTCGTCGTCACCATCACACCGTTCGGTGTCGAGGGACCGTGGGCTGGTCATGCAAGCACAGAGTTCACCCTGCAGGCTGCGTGCGGGTCCATCGGGCAGCGTGGCCTGCCGGAACAGCCGCCTCTGGCCGCCGGCGGACGTCTGGGCGAGTGGACGTCGGGCACCTACGCCGCGCTGGGGGCGATCGCTGCACTCCGCGAGGCCTTTCGCTCTGGCCGTGGGGAGCTGGTCGATGTGGCGATGCTCGACTGTATGGCCGTCACCATGGTCACATACCCCTCGGTTTTCGCCTCGTTTGCGGGGTGGCCCACGGTCGCAGGGACGGGCCGGACGATCGAGGTTCCCTCCATCGAACCAACGCTGGACGGATACTTCGTCGTCACCACGAACAGCGCTCAACAGTTCCGGGACTTCCTGCTCATGATCGAGCGGCCCGACCTCGTGGATGATCCCGACTTGCCGCAGGTCGCCAAGCGATTCCGTCGCCGCCAGGAGTTCCTGTCCGCCGTCCACCAGTTCACGACACACCACACCACAGAGGAGATCCTGGAGGCGGCCGCCTTGTTCCGGATCCCGGCGGGCCCCCTCCTCAACGGGTCGAACATGACCGAATTTGAGCAGTTCGTGACCCGCGGTGTCTTCGTGCCGAATCCCTCCGGTCGATTCGTCCAACCCCGTGTTCCCTATCGCATCTCAGGGGCGTCGCCGCGCCCGTTCGCGCCTGCTCCGAGCCTTGGTCAGCACGACGGCTCGATCCACTGGCCCCCTCGGACGAACGGCTCCGGTCCGGCTGGCCGCGGTACGGCCTCGGAGGGCGACGCCGCCGCCGATGGCTGGCGGCTCCCTCTTGCCGACATTCGTGTCGTCGACTGCACCGCATGGTGGGCCGGTCCCGTGGCCACTGCCGCCCTGGCCGGTCTGGGAGCCGACGTCATCAAGGTTGAATCGGTCACGAGACCCGACAACATGCGTTTCGCCAGCACCCGGCCACCGACCCATGATCGCTGGTGGGAGTGGAGCCCGATCTTCCACGCCGCGAACGCAGGCAAACGTGGAGTGACATTCGATCTGTCTCGTCCAGAGGGAGCCGACATGTTCGCGCACCTCCTGCAGACTGCCGATGTCCTGGTGGAGAACTTCACGCCCCGGGTGATGGAGCAGTTTGGCTTCGATTGGGAACGCGTCCACGCGCTGAACGACCAGCTGATCATGGTGCGGATGCCGGCATTCGGCCTCGATGGACCTTGGCGGGATCGGACGGGGTTCGCCCAGACCATGGAATGCCTGACCGGCATGTCCTGGTTGACGGGGTTCCCCGATGGACCCCCAGTGTTGGTGCGAGGGGCCTGCGATCCCTTGGCGGGGATGCACGCGGTCATTGCCACCATGCTTGCGCTGATGGAGCGCGATCAGGGCAGCGGCGGCACGCTGGTCGAGGCAGCCATGGTCGAGTCCGTGCTCAATGCCGCAGCGGAACAGGTGGTCGAGTACGGCTCGAGTGGGACGTTGCTCTGCCGTGACGGGAACCGGGGTCCGCAGGCCGCTCCGCAGGGGGTCTACCCCTGTGCCGGAGAAGACCAGTGGGTCGCCATTGCCATCGCACATGACGACCATTGGCGGTCTCTGCGGTCGTTGCTGGACGACCCGCCGTGGGCACGGAATGAAGCCTTGACGCACTCGGTCGGCCGGCGCGCCGCGCACGACCACATCGACCGTGAGCTGTCTTCGTGGACCAGCCGGCGCTCGGCCGAGGAATCCGCTCGGATGCTCCTCGACGTGGGCATCCCGTCGGCGGTGGTGGTTCCTCCCCGCGACATCGCGGCCAACCCGCAACTCCGGTATCGGGGCCTCTTCGAAGTGGAGGAACACGCGGTCACCGGAACCCATGAGATCCCGACGCTGCCCTTTCGCTTTTCGCGGGTGGGTCGCTGGCTCAGATTGCCGGCGCCGACCCTCGGCCGCGACAACGACGCGGTCCTCGAGGACCTCGGCTACTCGCCCGCAAGCATCGAGGGCTTGCGGCAATCCGGCCTGATCGGCGAGCTCCCGACGGGTCTGTGACGCAGCGCCGAGGTCGTGCTGCGCGACGGGGAGAGCTCTGTTTGGGTTCAGGCTGAGGCCGCCACCTCGGCTGCCCACCGGTAGTCGGCCTTGCCACTCGGGGACCGGACAACCTCGTCCACGAAGACCACCTGTTTCGGCACCTTGTAGCCGGCCAGCGAGGCCCGCACCAGAGTCATCAGCTCGCCCTCGGTGGGCTCCGTCCCGGGCGCCAGCTGAACGATGGCGACCACACGCTCACCCCAGCGCTCGTCGGGCACGCCGACGACCACCACGTCGTAGACGGCGCGCAACTGGCGCAGCACGCCTTCCACCTCCTCGGGGTACACCTTCTCGCCTCCCGTGTTGATGCACAGGGAACCCCGCCCGAGCAACGTGATGGTGCCATCCGCCGCGACCGTGGCCATGTCCCCGGTGAGCGACCATCGGCGCCCGTCCCACTCGACGAACGTCGTGGCGGATCTCGCCGGGTCCTTGTGGTACCCGAGGGGGATGCGCCCGGTGCGAGCCACGCGACCGACGATGCCCGAACCCGGTACCACTGGTCGGCGGGTCGCCTCATCCATCACGACCGCCTGCTGGGCGGTGAACTGCGGCTCCGGCTCGTCCACCGTCGGTCCCACGAAGATACGTCCGGCCTGAATCCCGGTCTCGGACGATCCGTAGCCGTCGGAGAGCGGGATGGAAGGGAAGGTCGCGAGGAACCGGTCGCGCAACGCCGTCGACAGCGGCGCTCCGCCCGAGCTGACTACGGCCAGCGATTCGATGTCGGGTTTTGGATCGAAGTCGTCCCACGTGTCGAGCAAGGGTCGCATGACAGCGTCCCCAACCGTGCTGGTGGCCGTGACCTTCTCTCGCTCGATCGTGCGCCATACCTCGCGCGGGTCGAGCGAGCCCGACCACAATACGACCTTGTTCCCGCTGAAGAGGTGGAGCAGCACCACCCATGCGCCTGCCGCGTGCATCAACGGAGCGAGGAGCAGGAAGGTGCTCTGATCGGGCGCGATGCGCTGGACCAGCTCCGCGACCGACGTGACCTCGGGAAGGGCGGGATTGCCACCCCCCATACAGGCGAAGAAGGCGTCTTCCTGTCGCCACACCACGCCTTTGGGCAAACCTGTGGTGCCGCCGGTGTACAGGATGTAGTGATCGTCCCCCGACCGAGGGCCAAAGTCCCGAGCCGGCGACGACGAGGCCAGCGCGTCGTCGTACGTCGAACCGGTGGCGAGTTTCCATTGCAACGTGGGGACATGGGGTTCCACCTCGGTCACCCGGTTCGTGAAGCCCCACTGGTGGACCACGCCTACGAGGTCGGCATCGTTGAACAGGTGCTCCAGCTCCCCGGCTGTGTACCGATAATTGATGTTGATCGGCACGGCTCGGACCTTGTAAGCGGCCAACGTGGCTTCCACGTATTCAACACAGTTTTGCAGATACAGGCCAATATGGTCTCCGGGCTGTATGCCCTGCTCGAGGTACCAGTGGGCCAATCGGTTGGACTGTTCCTCCAGTTGCGCGTAGGTCCGCCGCTGTTCACCACAGTGAAGGGCCACCCGATCCGGCACGCAGTCGGCGACCGCCTCCCAGAGGTCGGCCAGATTGAAACCGCTCATAGGGATGTCGGATTCCCTACCGAGCCGGAGCAGGATCGAACGCCGGCAGGCATATCGAGACTCTGCCCTCTGGACCGCGGCCCACGTGCCGGGTTTCCGGTCGACGCGCAACGTCACCGGGCGACCCAGGCCCGTCGGGCGCTCCCCACGGCCCGTTGTCCTGCGACTCCCCCGAAAACATTCGTTCGTATACTATATTCGATATTAGTGCACCGTGTAGGGTCCGTGACCGCATGCTGAGATGCAGGTCGTACGCAATCGCGCCGCTCTGGCATGCGTCATCAGACGAGGGCTCTCGCCCCTCGGCTCAGGGAGGGACAAAATGATCGCAACTTCCGGGGGGTGCCAGCAGCCGAGGGTCCGGTTCTGTGCATCTTCTCTCGGCTCGCCTCTGCGGCCCGATCCCCGCTCCGGTCGGGGTGCTGATTGAATGACCCGATCGCAAACTGCTCCGGGGAGGGTGTGAGATGTTCTGCAAAGGACTAGCCGAGCTTCGAAGGTCGGCGCTGACGTTGGCAATGGCGACCGTGATGGTTGCCGGGACGTACGTCGCCCTCTCGTCGACGACGGCGGCCGCGGCGACGTCGGCCAGCCGGACGCTCGCGTCGAGCGTCGCCACCAACGGTGAGTGGCCCGGTGTGGGCAAGATCTGCGAACCGGGACCGGGTGGCGCCTCCTCGGTACGCGGGGTGGGATCCAAGACCATCAACATCGCCGTGTTCAACGACGCCGCCAACACCGTTGAGCCGGGACTCGAGGTCGAGTTCGTCCAGCAGGCCACGGCGTTCGCCGACTGGTGCAACGCCTCGGGGGGCATCGACGGTCGCCACATCGCGATCGACAACCGTGACGCCGCCCTGTTCAACGCAGCGCAGCAGGCAACCGCGGCCTGCCAGAGCGACTTCATGGCGGTCGGCGGCGGCATGGCCCTCGACCAGCCGTCCGTCCCCATCCGGGAGCAGTGCGGGCTGGGACAGATCACCGGCTACGTCGTCTCGGACGCCTCCGATCTTGCCTCGGACCAAGTCGACCCGAGCGGCATCAACACGGACTCGGTGAGCTCGGGATGGTTCGGGGCGCTGGCCAAGGCCTACCCACAGGCGGTCAAGGCGGCCGGCATGGGTGGGGCCGACACTCCCTCCGTCCTCGAGCCCGAGACGAAGTTCGAGTT
>JARLGQ010000254.1 GCA_031292675.1 Acidimicrobiales bacterium | reverse complement strand
GGTCGTGGCGGGCTCTCGGGATCCGTTCGCCGGACAACTCTAGGAAATCGGATCCGCCGGTGCCCAGCCGGCGGTCGCCTCATCAGATCCGAATGGCCCGTCTTCTGCGAGAAGGGAGCCGCCCCCCGGGGTCTCCGAGCCCGACGCGCCGAGCACCCTGGAGCGACCGCGAAGCCGGCCACGAAGGCGGCCACGGAGGCGGCCGTGAACGAGGCTCCGTGATCGTCCCGGGACCCTCCTCGACACGCCACCCAGACGTTCATCGATGTCACACCACGCTGCCACGCGCCCCGATCACAGGTCAGCGGGAGCAGAGGGCCTCCGAACCGTAGGGATCCGGAGGGGCGAATCAGCCCCGTGAACTGCGAAGACGTGCTCCGGGTCAAGGACGGGGCTTCGCTTGTCGAAAACTTTCGGAAGCCGATGGTAACGACATTCCTGAACCACGGCGGCGGCTCCGGGCCGACCGCAGGCAAGGCGAGATCCGGTGCGGAGCTCGACGAGGAGCAGCGCGCTCCGGGTGCGAGGTCTCGACGGCACCCCGGGGTCCGGCTCCTGCTGACCCTGGTGGTCCTGCTGCCGATGCTGGCCACCGGCATCCTGATCGTCTCCTCCGCCGTCTCCGCCCTCAAGTTCCGCCAGAACGCCGAGGTGGTCGCCAGAGACGCCACCCGACTGCAGGTCGTCGCCTCGGCCCGGGCCCAGATGAACTCGCTGGAGGTGCCCCTGTCGGCGGTCTCCTACGCGGCACAGATCGGAGTCAGCGAGCCCGAACTCGACACGCTCCTACACCCGGCGATCCCCTACAGCCAACAGCTCCAGCAGGCCACCGCCACGATCGCCGACTTCCCGACGTTCTCGTCCACACCGACGTTGCGCGCCGACGTCTTGGAGCTGCAGTCCCTCATCCCCAAGGTGGCGGCCAAGTCGGTGTCGTTCACCGACGTCCACAATTTCCTCAACAAGATGGCGATCGACATCGACGACATCTGGTACGGCGACTACAACCGTCTCCAGGACCACATCGCGACGTGGCAGCCACCGGGATCGTTCGAAGTCCACGCCGCGGCACTGCGCCAGACCTACCAGGCCTTCCTGGCGGGGGGTCAGGAGATCGAGGGCGCCATCTTCGTCCTCGAGGGCATCGGCCCGGCCGACTCCAAGCAGGTGTTGATCCAGGCCGCCGGCGACTTCAAGACCGCCACCGGGGAGTTTGCCGGCCAGCTGAGCCCCGAGGCCGAGCAGGCGTGGCGCCACTTGCAGACCGACCCTTCGGACCAGCGCTTCGCGGCCACCATCCAGCAGGGTGTCTCGGTCGCCCTCCACGGCACACCGCCCCCGTTCGTCGACAACACGACGTTCGCGGGCACGTCCATGACTCCGGGGATCCACTACCTCACCGACCTGAACAAGCTCGTGACTTCGGCCTCCCTGGACCTGCACAACACGGCGCTGGCGCAGGCGTCGGCGGCGACGGGTCGCCTGTTCGGTGAGATCGCCTTCCTCGCCCTTCTGGCGCTCGTGTGCCTGGGTGGCGTCGTCGTCGGGGGCCGGGTGCTCACACAACCGCTCAAGAAACTGGCCGGCGCGGCCCAGCAGGTGCACAGCGGTGAATTCGACCTGGCCCGACTGCCCGACTCCGGCCCCCGTGAGGTGGTCACCACCACCGAAGCGTTCAACGACATGGCCTCCACGTTGAGAGCGGTCGAAGCCAAGGCTGTGGCGCTCGCGGCTGAGGACCTGTCTGACCCCGAGTTGCTCACCCCGCTGCCCGGCCGGACCGGGCACGCCCTGCAGGCCTCGGTCGACACACTCGCCATCCGGATCCGTGAGCGAGAGCTGCAGCGCCAGCTCCTGCACGAGGCGGCCACCCACGACTCACTCACGGGGTTGCTCAACCGCGCCGCCATCTTCGACTTCCTCACTCACGACGTGAGCCGACGCCGGGAGGCCGGCGAGACCGTGGCGGTGCTCTTCATCGACCTCGACGGGCTCAAGCCGCTCAACGACACCTACGGGCACGAGGTGGGCGACACCGCCATCCTCGCCACCGCCATGGCCCTCATGCAGGCCACCCAGGACTGCGACGTGGTGGGCCGGCTCGGGGGCGACGAATTCCTGGTCGTGCTGTGCCACGACCACAGCTGCAACGACGACACGGTGGTGCGCAGGATCCGCGACAGCGTGGCGCAGTGCAGGATCCCGGTGCAGGACGTCCTGGTGCCCCTGGAGGCGAGCGTGGGCGTGGCCTTGGCGCGATGTGACTCCGACACCGACCCGATGCTGCTGGTTCGTCAGGCCGACGAGGCCATGTACGAAGCGAAGAAGACCGCCCGCGCCATCCGGGACCGCTTCACCTCCGCCAACAGCTGACCCGGCGCACACCGTGGCGGGGAGCGCCGCCCACCACGCCACGACGGATGGGCACCGTCTGGCTCACCCCGACATCTCCCCCGGTGCCGCCATGTCCCGGAGCACCGGCACCCAGTGCGCCAGGGGCGGCACCGCACGGCCCGGCACTTTGGCGGCATCGTCGGCACGGCGCAGTTCAACGGCATCGGCGGCGGAGGGCGACGACAGGAACGATTCGATCTCGTGGGGAGAGAGCGGACCGCCCTGGACGCCGAGCGTGCGCGTGCTCTCGGCCGAGAGCTTCGACCGGTACGAGACGTCGGTGGCCACGAGGTAGCGCTTGGCGGGGACGTGCCCCTCGACCAGTGCGGCCACCCGGTCGCCGAGCAGGTCGCGCACCACCTGCGCACCGAGCACACCGTGTTGCTCGTCGGGCCCGTAGCGGTGACCGATGTCGTGGACCAGCCCGGCCAGCTGCAGCTCCCGGTCCCGGGGCCGGTCCCGCTCCAGCTCGAACGCGCACTGCAGGCCGTGGTCGAGCTCGCTCAGCCCCCGGGTCTCCTCCGAGGGCTCGGACCCCATCGACTCCAACACGACAAGCAGCTCGCCCAGGGTCACGTCGCGCCGTCGGGGACGCGACCGACCCCTCCGTCGTAGGTCAGCATGTCACTGAGCGTACGGTCGGCATGCCGGGACCGCCACGTGAGCATGGACTGGGTGTGCTCGAGGACGACACCGGGGTCGGTGACCTCGGTGCGCCACGTCGGGTCGGCGGCGAGGTCGAAGCATCGCCACGCCCCGTCCCCGTACTGGACGTAGGCCACAGATCGCGAACGCAGCACCGAGAGCTGCATGGACTCCAGGCGGCGGTCCCACGGCCACACGTGCGGGCCGCGGTAGATGTACTCCCAGCGCCAGTCGTACTCCCAGTGCGCCGCGTCGCGCCACCAGGGCGGTCGCTGCCCCTGCAGGAAATCGGTGAGCGGCATGCCGTCGCACTGGGCCGGGACCTCCACGCCGATCGCCTCGCAGATGGTGGGGAACACGTCGACGTTCTCGGTGAACTCGGTGACGACGGCTCCGTGGGCCTCCCGGCGGCGGGGGTCGCGCACGATCCCGGGGATGTGGTAGCTCGACTCGAAGGGGCCACCCTTGTCCAGCTTGCCCTGGTCTCCGAGCTGCTCGCCGTGGTCGGAGGTGACCACGACGAAGGTGTCGTCCCACATCCCCAGGGCTCGCACGGTGTCGAGGACCCGGCCGAGCTGCTCGTCGACGTCGGAGATCATCCCCAGGTACTGCGCCTGCAGCGCCCGCAGCTCGCGGTCCTGGACCGGCGCCCTCAGGTCGGCCAGCCGGCCGCAGAACGGCATGTCGCGCTCGGGCCGGGCCAGCGCAGGAGGCAACAGGTCGGGGTCGTACCTTCGCGCCCAGTGCCCGGCGGCGGCATAGGGCGGATGCGGCCGCAAGTAGCTGGCGTGCGCGAACCACGGACCGTCCTGGCGCTCCAGCCAGGCGATGACCGCATCGCTCAGGAACGCGGAGACGCCGTGCTCGGCGGGACGCTCCGGTTCCATGGCCAAGGCGGCGTCGCCGCCGGCGGGCACGTCGTAGCCGAGCCGGCCGAGCCAGGCCCGCCACGCGTCCTGCTCGTCGGGCAGGTCCAGCCCCACCTCGAAACCGGGTGGGAACCCCTGGTACGTCGACAGCCGGGCGTCGTCGGGCCCCGTGGCCGTCCTCGGGTCGATTCCCTGGTCGGTGTAGCCGAACACCACTGGGACGTAACCGGCCCGCCGGGCCGCCCGGGCCACGTTGTCGAACCGGAAGTCGAGCGGGGTGCCGTTGCCCACGACCCGGTTGTTGAACTGGTAGGTCCCCGTGTAGAGACAGGCCCGACCCGGTCCGCACGGGGCGGACTGGCTGTAGTGCCGGGCGAAGCGCACACCTTCGGCCGCCAGCCGGTCAAGATTCGGTGTCCGCACCACCGGATGCCCGGCCGCGGACAGGCAATCCCCCCGGAACTGGTCGAGGGTCACGAGAAGAACGTTCATCGGTGTGATCGCGTGCCCCCGTCGTCGATGCGCCCTCGGCGCGCCGTCCCATGGTGCCCCGGGGGCCGGCACACCGACAACCACGGGCCCCGGTCAACCGCGCCGCTGCGCGCTCGGGGGCGGTCCCAAGGGTTGCAGGCCACGACCGTCCACCCAGCCCGACCACCCCGTCGACGTGAGGACGTGCGCCCACGCACCGAGGTGCTCGACGACCTGCACGGGCAGCCCCGGGGGAAGCTGTCCCACCGCATGGCTCGACGGAGCGGGCCGCGCCCATGCCCGGAGCCCGCACCGGCGCCGTCGAGACCAGGGCGAGATGCGCAGCCGACGACGGGGAGAGGTGGTACGCCAGTCCCACGTCGTAGCTCCGCAGGATGTAGGTCAGCGACTCGATGCCGGCGAAGCCGAGGGCGACCGCCGTGGCGTAGACCATGCCGTCGACAGGTTCGTTCGGGTTGGGGTTCCGCCGCGTGCCGAGCACCAGCACCGCGAATTTGGAACCCTCCTCGATCAGCCCGACGACCAGTGCACTCCCGATGACCGTGGCCACGGCACCCGTGAGGCGCGGCCCGGTGAGCGACTCCAGGACGAAGGCCATGGCGACGGCCAGGATCGACATGACGTAGAGCTTGGAGACGAGCCACTTGGGCTCTCTCTCGTATCGGTCGCGGCTGTAGACCAACGCCAACCACAACAGCGACGGGACGAAGGCGGCGATGACGGCTTCGGTGCGGATGTCCACAAGCTTCTCTGTCCCCGAGACGGGCCCGGCCCTCAGGCGCTGACCGGCACCTCGAGATCCGGTGGCCACGCCGCCGCCACGGACGCCCCGGAGGCTGCGGCGCGCTCGGCCCGATGGTCCGTCGCCCATCCCGGCCCCCGCACGACGTACGACAGCCTCTCGCGCCAGCTCGTGGAGGCGGCCACGTCGCGCAACATCTGCACGTACTCGTGGGTGGCGATCCGGCCGGGGTTGAACGTGTCGATGTTCTTGGTGAGCCCGTACACGACGCGCTCGTCCTCGGGCTCGAAAGTACCGAAGAGCCGGTCCCACAAGATGAGGATGCTGCCGTGGTTGCGGTCGAGGTACTGGCGGTTCGAACCGTGGTGCACCCGGTGGTGCGAGGGGGTGTTGAGGACGGTCTCGGCCGGTCCCAGGGCGCCCAGGGTCTCGGTGTGGATCCAGTACTGGTAGAGCAGGTTCACCCCGCGGGCGGACTCGACCAGCCCGGGCCGGATGCCCAACAGGCACAGCGAGCCGAAGGGGACGAAGGTGCCGAACGCTTCGGCGACAGGCTGGCGCAGGGCGGTGGACAGGTTGTAGTGCTCGCTCGAGTGGTGCACGACGTGGATCGCCCACATGTACCGGCTGGTGTGCATGAAGCGGTGGTCCCAGTAGTAGAGGAAGTCCCACGCCGCGATGGCCGCCGCCAGGGCCAGGGGCCCCGTGCCGATGTCGGGCAGGACCCGGCGCCGCCACAGGCGCTCGGGCGTCGTGCGCGACGCCCAGGTCGTCGTGATCGCCACGCCCCCCGCCACCACGGCCACCACCCCGCCGACCGACGACACCTGTCGGGCCAGGCGCGGCGCGCCGCGTCTCTGGGCCCGAGACGCCCGTGGCGCCTCGGGGGTCGACCCGTTCCCCGCCGGCCCGGGGTCGCCGTGATCAGGCCCGGCAGACTCCCCGAGGTCGGGCTCCGGCGCATCGGCTCCTCGAGCTTCGACCCGCCTCGTCACGAGGTCGGCGACGGTGGTGGCGGCGACGGCCCCCAGGGCCCCGACCACGAGCGCCTTGCCGTAGCGGCCCCGGCCGGGGGTGAACGGCTTCAGCAGCTTCGGCATCACCAGGGGCGCCACGAGGCTCCCCACCCCCATGGCCAGGCTGGCCAGGGTGTCGCGCTTCTCGTAGTCGCCGGCGGTCGGTCCCCGCTGGGCGGCGCGGCGCCGCAGCCAGAGGTACTCCCCCGCCATGCTGGCGAAGTAGAAGGGGACGGCCAGGACCGTCAGGTCCGGAGCAGCGTCACCGTCGGGAGCGCTCCGGCGGGGAGCACTCGAGCTCGGCCTCGTTCGGCGAGGGCGCATCGCCACCATTGTGTGCCGCCCGGAGGACGCCCGTCGACCGCCACGACCCGCCCCGCCCCGCCCCCGGGGCATCGGCCACCGGCGCGGCCCGGTGGGGCGACGAGCCCCGCTCAGCGGGCGGGTGCCGCGCTCCGGGCATGGAGGGCGGCCAGGGCCGGACCGGCCAGGCCGTGCAGCAGGAACGTGCACAGGTCGTCGGCCACCTCCTCGACCGGAGCGGGCCTCGGGTCTCCGGCCCGCACCGACATGGCGCCGTAGAGCTGCTGGCCGACGAACGTCGTGGCCCTGTCGGCGTCGAGCAACCGGAAGTCACCCGACAAGGTGCCCTGCTCGATCACGTCGCGGATGAGGCCGGCGACGTCGAGGCCGATGAGATCCAGCTCGGCGCCGACCGTCGAGGCGAGTTGGTTCCGCACGCCCTGGGTCGCCACGGCCAGGCGGAAGAAGGCGGGGTTCTCGTCGATGCGCTCGAGCATGCCGAGCACGAGCGTGCGGAGGCGCTGCACCGGCGCGCTGTCACGCTCCCAGGACGCCACCACCGAGTCGAGCAGCAGCCGGTGCATCCTCTGCAGGCAGGCCCGGAGCAGCTCGTCGCGGTTGGCGAAGTACACGTACAGCGTCGACCGGGCCACCCCCGCCTCGGTGGCGATCTCGTCCATGGGGACCTCGGTCGTGGCGCGCTCGCCGAACAACCGGCGCGCCACGTCGATGATCTGGTCGCGACGGAAGTCCCGGATGAGGGCCTTGAGCTCCGCCGGCGAGGACCGGGGCACCTCAGCGGGCCCCGATCGGCTCCGTAGGCGAGAACGCCACCGGGAGGTGCTTCACCCCGTTGATGAAGTTCGACTGCAGCCGCTCCACCTCGCCGGCCACGCCGATGTCGGGGAGGCGGTCGAGCAGGTGCTCGAACATGACCACGATCTCCATGCGGGCCAGATTGGCGCCCAGGCAGAAGTGGGGGCCGCCGCCGCCGAAAGCCATATGGGGGTTGGGTTTTCTGCCCACGTCGAACCGATCGGGCTCCTCGAACACGGTCTCGTCCCGGTTGGCCGACACGTGGAAGAAGACCACCTTGTCCCCTTCCTTGATCTTCTCGCCCCCGATCTCCACGTCCTCGGTGGCCTGCCGGCGGAAGTTCATGACGGGCGTGACGAAGCGAAGCATCTCCTCGACGGCCGTGGGCAGCAGCGTCCGGTCCTGCCGCAGCCGCTCCCACTGGTCGGGGAACTGCGAGAACGCCACCATCGCCCCCGACATCAGGTTGCGGGTCGTCTCGTTCCCCGCCACGGCCAGCAACATGAAGAAGAGGTCGAGCTCGAGCTCCGACAGGCGCTCGCCGTCCAGCTCGACCTGGGTCAGCACGCTCATCAGGTCCTCGCCGGGGTTGCCGCGCTTCTGTGCGTAGAGCTCGGCGGCGTAGCCGAACAGCTCGGCGGCGGCCAAGGCCGCGTTCTCGTCGGCGAGCATCTCGGCGCCCTGGTACTCGGCGTCCTCGCGCCCGATCATCCGGTTGGACCAGTCGAACATCTTGGACCGGTCCTCGGGTGGCACCCCGAGGAGCTCGGCCAGCACGACGAGGGGGAGCTCGGCGGCGACGTCGATGACGAAGTCGGCTGAGCCCGATTCGCAGATCCGGTCGATGATCTCGTCGGCCACGCCGTGGATGGACTGCTGCAGCTCGGCGATCATGCGGGGGGTGAAGCCCTTGTTGACCAGGCGCCGGTAGCGGGTGTGGACCGGGGGGTCCATCGTCACCATCATCAGCCGCTGCTGCTCGAGCTGGTCGTCGGGGGTCTCCCACAAGAAGGTGCCCTTGCGGTACGAGGAGAACCGCTGCGCGTCGCGGTTCACCGTCACGCAGTCCTCGTGCCGGGTGATGGCCCAGAACCCCGGACCGTCGGTCTCCTCGTGCCAGTACGCCGGGGCATGGCGCCGCAGATGGGCGAACCACTCGTAGGGCACGCCGGCGACGAAGTTGCGGGAGTCGGTCAGGTCGATCGGGGAGCGGTCCATCCGGACGACACCTCCAGTGAATCAGACACGGTGTCCGATTCGCTGGATGATATGTCCACCAGGATGGCCCGTCAACGCTCCTCGGCGGGGCCCACGGGCACCGGCCCGACCCGACGCCGCCTCGCGATCGACGGTCATGGCAACGCGCAGGGTGACTTGCGCTGGACAACGATCTCGGCGCCGACGACAGTTGGCATCGTGGGGATCGGGGGCCGGGGGCACGACGAGACGACCGGGCGGGCCACGACTGCGGAAACGTGACGGCGCGCATCCTCGGCGCGGTCGCCCTGCTCGCCGTGGTGAGCGCCGGGGGCACGGTGTGGCTGCTCGTCCGGGACGAGCGGGGCATGAGCCGCCCCTCGACCGCACGGGTGCTGCGCCGCCTCACCGCCGTGAGCACCCTGGTGGCGTTGGTCACCATCGCCTTCCTGCGCCCCTGGTACTGGGACCCGGCCATCGCCGCCCTGGTCACGGCGGCCTTCCTGGGAGTCCACGGCACGCTGCGGGTCCTGGAGCACCGGGCGTCCCCCGCCAGCTGGGGGGCCATCGCCATGGCCATGACCTCGGTGGTCCTCGCCTCGGCTCTCGTGACCGTGGGCGGGACCGCCGCCGTCGTCGACGGGGCTGCGCTCGTGGGGGGGAAGCCCGTGCCGGTGGCACACGACGGCCAGGTGCTGGCCCGCCCTGTGCTCTACCAGGTGTTCTGGGGACCGGCCTGGGACGACCACCGCACCACGGCCACCCTGGTGCAGGCCGCCGCCTTCCAGCGCGCCCTGCCCGGCTCGGTCTGGGCATCGGCCGTGGTGGGGGCGGGGTTCGGGGTGGGATCGGTCGGCGCGGGCGGCTGCTGGGTCGACCCCAGCCCCGCACCGGAGTCGGGCCCGGCGTCGAGCATGTCGTCAGGCCCGTTCCCCGCCGAGCTCCACCGCGTCTTCGACGGCCGGGCCCGGCTGTTGCCGTGCCCGGGCTCTCCCGCCGCCATGGTCCCGCCGACGCTGCCCGCCGACGCCGTGGTGGCGTTGTGGCTCGACCCCGGTGTCCCCTACGAGCTCGGTGGGGTCTCCGCCCACGGTGCGGTCCCGTGGCCGGGCCGGCCCCAAGGCCTGGTGGCGGCGGGGCTCACCGGCGGGTTCGCCTCGTGGGGCGCCGGGTCGTGCGGGCGCGACGCGGCGTGCCGGTCGCTGCCGGGCTACGCCACGCCCACCTACGCGCTGTCGCACGAGCTGGTCGAGGCGGTGACCAACCCCTTCGGCCACGGATGGTTCGCCGATGTCCCGCTGCGGTGGTCGGCGCGCTATTTCCTTTCCCACGGGCCGACGTCGCTCCTCGGGGCGGCCCCGGCCTTCCAGGGCGAGGTCGCCGACCTGTGCGAGCCCGGCCAGCCCGGCGCGCCCCGTCACCAGGCCACGGCCACGTTCGGTGCCCAACACCTGGCCGTGTCCGCCTTCTACCGCCCCGGACAGGGGTGCGTGGCCTGATCCTCAAGTCCCGGGGGAGCGACGCCGACGCCCATGAGGTGACATCGAGCGTCCCACGGGTGGCGGCGGGCCCCCGGGGCTCGATTGCGAACGCGCGCGCCACGCTCGCGGCCCAGTGGCGGCCGGTGGTGATGCCGGCGCTGGTGTTGTGGTTCCTGGCCTGTGTCGTGTCGACGACCGTGCTCCGCCCGTTCGACGTCCTGGAGTACGAGCACTACGCCCACTCCGCGCTGCACACTCCCCTGTTCCACCACTTCCCGCTCGAGTACCCGGCTCCGGCCCTGGTCGTGTTCATCCTCCCTCTGCTGCTCCCCTTCTCCTATCCATGGGCGTTCGCGCTGTTGGCCGGCATCGCCCTCCTGGTTCTCGTCACCACGTACGAGGGCTCGGGCCTGTCGGGCTGGGACCTGCACAGCGCCGGCCGGCTGATCATCTACCTGGCCCTGGGGTCGGTGATGGTCGTCACCGGCCGCTACGACATCTTCGCCGCCACCGCCGCCCTGTTGTCCCTGCGCGCCGCGCGCCACGACCGGTGGAACGCGGCCTGGACGTGGTGCGCGGCGGGG
>JARLGQ010000031.1 GCA_031292675.1 Acidimicrobiales bacterium | reverse complement strand
GCTCCCACGTGCCCTTGGTCTCCTCGGCCGAGTCCGTGAGCACGAGCGTGCTCAGCACGCTGACCGTCACCGTCGCGGGGTCGCGCCCCACCGCCTCGCAGTGCTCGCGCAACACGCCCACCTTGTGCCGGATGGTGTCGACGCCACCGGTGATGTTGCAGAAGTCGGCGTAGCGCGCCACCAGGCGGAGCGTGCGCTTCTCGCCGCCGCCGCCGATCAGGATGGGAGGCCCACCCGGCTGGACGGGGCGGGGGAGGTTGCGCGCCTCGTGCACTTGGTAGTAGCGGCCCTCGAAGGTGGGGAGCTCTTCGCGGAACATCGACCGGCAGATCTGCACCGCCTCCTCCAGCCGGTCCATGCGCTCGGCGACGGGCGGGAAGGCCACGCCCAGTCCTTCGTGTTCGACGTCGTACCAGGCGGCGCCGATGCCGAGGATGGCCCGCCCCGCGCTGATCACGTCGAGGGTGGTGACGATCTTGGCCAGCAGGGCGGGGTTCCGGTAGGTGACGCCCGTCACGAGGGTGCCCAACCTGACCCGGTTGGTGCGCGCCGCCAGGCCGCCGAGGAGCGTGTAGGCCTCGAGCATCGGCTGGGAGGGCCCGCCCAGCGGGGGGAGTTGGTAGAAGTGGTCCATCACCCACACCGAGTCGAAGCCCGAGCCCTCGGCGGCTCCCGCCAGCTCGGTCACCGCCCCGAAGAGCTGGTCGTCGGGCACGCCGAGAGTGAAGTTGGGGATCTGGAGTCCGATTCGCATGGCCTGATCATGCTCCACGCCGCGCCCCCGCAGCGATCGGACCGGTCCGAGGCTCCCGGGACCTACCAGGTGGCGTCGAGTCCTGTCAGGGTGGACAGGTAGGCGCGGTCGTCGTCGCTCAGGTCGATGAAGCGGGTCCCGACCCTCACGCGACCGTCCTTGGCGGGTCGGGCGTTGCGGATCTCTCCCCGCATGTGCACGGCGACGAAGATGCGTTGCCCGACGATCGCTTCCGGGGGGGCGTCGTAGAGCTCGAACCCGGCTCCCAGCGAGGAGATGTCGACCACCCGACAGTCACGCCAGCGTTTGTCCCGCTCGGCTTCGAGGACGTAGGTCCCACTCCAGTTGGTGAATTGGCGCGGCAGCGCTCGCCTGAGCTCGCCCATCAGCGCAGGCCGAGTCGCGCCACGCCGCCGCCGCGGCCGCCGTCGCACCTGACGAGATGGAGATCGCCAACGCACTCGGCCATGGATCAGGGGATCGACAGTCCGACAACGTGGGAGCAGGGCCGAAAGCCCCTTTTCCGCTGGCCCGGTGTCGGGGCAAGCGGCGGACAGGCCGGTTTCCCCCCGCTCCGGGCTAGGAGGGCTCGCGCTCGGGAGGGGCGAACAGCACCAGGGCGGCGAGGTCCTCGGTGACGTCGACGAAGGTGTGGGGCTCGCCGGCGGGCACGAAGAAGGCCTCGCCGGGCCCGACGGGCAGTGCTCCCGACGGCGTCACCAGCCGGGCGCGTCCCGCGGTGACGAGATAGACCTCGTCCTCGGTGTGCGGGACCTGGTCGTCGTGCCCTCCCGCCGTGACCGAGTACGTGCCCACACTCATGTGGTCACTGCGCACGTGCTCGACCCAGTGCGCGGCCCCGCCGTCGGGCGGGGTGAAGCTCCCCGCTCCCTGGATGCGCCGGGCCACTCAGTGCTCCCGGACGGGGTCGATCAGCGGCGCGACCATCCCGGTCAAGCCCACGATCCCGCTCAAGCCCACGATCCCGCTCAAGCCCACGATCCCGCTCAAGCCCACGATCCCGCTCAAGTCGATCAGCTCCCGATCACCACCACGGAGCGGAGCACCTCGCCTCGCTCCATCCGGTGGAAGGCGTCCTCCACACCCTCGAGGGGGATGGTCTCGGAAACGAAGCCGTCGAGGTCGAGGCGCCCCTGCAGGTAGAGGTCGACGAGCATCGGGAAGTCCCTCGACGGCAGGCAGTCCCCGTACCAGCTGGGCTTGAGTAGTCCGCCCCGCCCGAAGAACTCGATCATGGGGAGGTCGATGCGCATGTCGGGGGTGGGCACGCCCACCTGGACCATGGTGCCGGCGAGGTCACGGGCGAAGAACGCCTGCTCCATCACCTTGGGGTTGCCGACCGCCTCGATGCACACGTCGGCGCCGTCGCCGCCGGTGAGCTCGCGCACCTTCTCGACGGGGTCGTCCGCCGTGGCGTTGACGGTGTGGGTGGCACCGAAGCGCACGGCCAGCTCGAGCTTCTTGGGGTCGAGGTCGACGGCAATGACCCGGGACGCGCCGGCCAGGACCGAGCCCGCCACCGCCGCGCACCCCACGCCGCCGCACCCGAAGACCGCCACCGAGTCCCCGAGGCCCACCTCGCCGGTGAACATGGCCGCACCGAGGCCCGCCATCACGCCACAGCCCAGCAGGCCGGCGGCTTCGGGCCGGGCCCGGGAGTCGACCTTGGTGCATTGCCCGGCGGCCACGAGGGTCTTCTCGGCGAACGCGCCGATTCCCAGTGCAGGGGAGAGCACGGTCCCATCGGCGAGGGTCATCTTCTGGGTGGCGTTGTGCGTCGAGAAGCAGTACCAGGGGCGCCCCCGTCGGCACGAGCGGCACTCGCCGCACACAGCGCGCCAGTTGAGGACGACGAAGTCCCCGGGCGCCACCGACGTGACGTCGGGCCCCACGGACTCCACCACGCCGGCGGCCTCGTGACCGAGCAGGAACGGGAAGTCGTCGTTGATCCCGCCCTCCCGGTAGTGGAGGTCGGTGTGGCACACCCCGCACGCCTGGACGCGTACCAGCGCCTCACCGGGCCCCGGGTCGGGGACGAGCACGAACTCCAGGGAGACGGGGGCGCCCTTGGACCGGGCGACGACGGCGCGCACCTCGTTGGTCATGGGGTTTCCTCCTCTGCGCTGGTGGTGAGCAAGGTATCCGACCGACCCGCCGACACGGGCAGTCCCAGGTAGGCCCTCGCCACCATGGTGACGAACTGGTACACGCCGTCCTCGTCGGGGCCGAGCTGACCGGGCACCCAGTGCTCCGACGCCAGGCCCCGCTGCACCGATTCGCACGCCGAGAAGTCCTGTCGGTTGGTGAGGTCCCAGAAGTCGACGGCGAAGGAAGGGTCGAACCCGGGGCGCCCGAGGTCCTCGGGGGAGAAGGCCCACGAGCAGCGGACGCGGGTGTGGCGGGGGCCGACCGGAGTCAGCAGGTGGGTCATGACGTAGTCGGGGTGCAGGCTCAAGAGCACGTTCGGGAACAGCACGAGATAGACGACCTCGCGTGCCCCGCGGGAGTCGAGGCCTCGCAGCACGGTCCCACCACTCTTCCCGCTCAGCGACATGGTCTCGGCCTCGTCGCGCAGCGCCATCCATCCGCCCACCCAGGCGCCGGCCTTCTCCACCCGGTAGTTCTCACCGCTGCGTGGGGGGCTCACCGCGCACAGCTCGGGATGGATCATGGCGCAGTGGTAGCACTCCTGGTAATTCTCGATGACGACCTTCCAGTTCGCCTCGACGACGTAGTCGTGACGGGCCGCGACGCGGAGTCTCTCGGGCTCGTGCGGGGCGACGAGCTCCTCGAGCCCCGCGAAATGCGCCTCGAGCGGCGCCGGGTCGCCGCCACCGGCAGCGACGAAGGTCAGTCCGTGCCACTCCTCGGTGGGCAGCTCGACGAGGCCGTTGTCGTCCCGGTCGAAGGCCTCCCACACGTCGAAGCGCGGCGCCCCCCGCAACGACCCGTCGAGATGGTACGACCACGAATGGTACGGGCACACCACCATGGGGAGGTTGCGCGACTCGCCGCACGGCAGGAGCTCATGCCCCCGGTGGCGGCACGCGTTGGCGAAGCCGCGCAGGCGCCCGTCCTCGGCGCGGACGAGGAACACCCCCGCCCCGCCCACCGGCTCGGCACGCTGGTCGCCGACGCGCGCCATGTCCTCGCCGAGGCCCACGCACGTCCAGCCTCCCCGCAGGAAGTGGTGTTCCTCCCATTCGAAGACGGACTCCTCGACATAGGCGAGGCGGGGAAGGAGGCGGCTGTGGCCGAAGGGCCCGAGGGCGGCTTCGAGGCTTTCGGCAGGGAGTGGAGCGGCGCCCCCCGGAACCGGCATGTGCCGAGGATAGATCCGCCTCGCCGCGGCGGGCGGTGCGCGACGGGAGACGGGAGACGTGCGGGCGCAGGCGGGACCGCCGGCGGGCGGCCCCTCGTCACAACGTGGGGATCCAGTCCCGCACGATCCCGGCCACTTCGGGGTCCCTGCCGCGGAGGCCGTGGTCACCTCCTTCGATCCACACGTGGGTGACGGGCCCGGGGATGGCCGATGTGGCGGCTTCGAGCTCGTCACGGGAACCGAAGGCGTCGCGGGTCCCGGACACGAAGAGGCAGGGCAGCTCGAGCGCACCGAAGTGCTCGGTCCGCAGCCGTTCGGGCTTCCCCGGGGGGTGAAGGGGATAGCTGACCAGCACCAGGGCGGCGGCCGCGAGCCCGTCGGCTACCGCCATCGAGCACATGCGACCACCCATCGAGCGTCCCCCCAGCGCGATCCGGCCAGGCGCGACCTTCAGGGTGCGGGCGAGAGCCTGCGCCGCCTCGACCACCGTGGCGATCAGCACGGGGGGCCGGTCCGGGGCGCGCCGTCCCGCCAGCCGGTAGGGGAAGTCGACGCGCTCCACACGCACGCCACACTCCGACACCGCTTCGTCGATGGCGACGAGAGCGGGCTGGTCGCGTCCCGCGCTCGCCCCCGGTGTGAGGACGAGCCCGGCGACTCCGCGCGCCGTGGGGCGCGGCTTGGGCGCCTCTGTGGGACGCGGCTTCGAGGAAGGGGTTCTCGAGGAAGGGGTTCTCGAGGAAGGGGTTCTCGAGGAAGGGGTTGGCATTGCGCCATCCTGGCGCGTGCCGAGCGGGTCGGTCAGCCCGCGGGTCCGGTGACGAGTTGCAGGGTGGCGCTGTGATGCTGGCCGGAGGCGTCGGTCCAACCCAGTTGCACCTTCTGGCCGGGGTGGCGCCTCTGCATCAGCTCGGTCAGCGTGGAGGCGGAACCGACGGCCTGCCCGCCCAGGGAGGTGATCACGTCCCCGGACACCAGGCCGGCCTGATCGGCGGGTGTCCCGGGCTCCACGGTCGCGATCTGGGCGCCGGGCGGGCTCGAGGAGCTCTGCACCACGACGCCGATGAGCGCGGCGGCGCCGATGTGCACGGCGTTGGACGACCTGCCCGCGATGATCTGTCTCGCGATCGAGACGGCCTCGTTGATGGGGATGGCGAACCCTTCGGTTCCTCCAGACTGGAATTGGAACCCGCTCGAGGCCGCGGTGTCCATGCCCACGACCACACCTTGGGTATTGACCAGCGGGCCGCCCGAGTCCCCGGGCTGGAGCGCGGCGTCGGTCTGGATGAGGCCGGTGAGTTGCTCGGAGCTGTTGTCGGCCTCGTCGCTGGCGGTGATGGCCTGGTCGAGGTCGGTGACATGGCCGGTGGCGACACTGGGAGTCCCTCCGACACCTCCGGCGTTCCCGATGGCTGTCACCGCCGCCCCGACGGCCACGGACGAGGAGTTCCCTATGGAGATGGTCGTGAGCCTCGACGCGCCGTCGAGCTTCAACACGGCGACGTCCTGGGTCTTGTCGGTGCCCACGACCGAGGCGTTGTAGGTCTGACCGTTGCCGATGTCGGTGACGCTGACGCCGGTGGCGCCGTCGATGACGTGGTTGTTGGTGAGGACGTAGCCCGAAGCCTCGAGGACCATGCCGGTTCCGGCGGCCTCCCCGCCCGCGAACCCGAGCCGGCTGGTGACGTCGACGACCCCGGGATCCACCTTGGCGGGGATGGTGCCGGCATCCGACGCGCCGGATCGACCCTGTCCGGACCCCGAGCTGCCCTGCGAGAACGGGGCCAAGGGTGATCCGGATCCGTTCTGGCCCTGGATGGAGATCCGCCCCACCGCCACCCCGACCAGGGCGACGAGGAAGACTCCCGCCGCCACGGCCAGGATGCGGAGCGGATTGTTGCGCGGGACCGGCTGCGGGGGAAGCCAGATGTGAGGGGTGCCCCAGTGTCCCTGGCTTCCCCATTGGCCTGTCCCTTCCCAGGGTCGGGGTGCCCCGGGTGCCCCGGGTGCGGGCGGAGCCCAGGGCCCCTGCGGGCCATCACCGCCACCGGAGCCACCCGCCCTTGCGTTGGCGGGGGGATGGACCCACATGTCGTCGGGACCGAGCCCTCGGTGCGGGAAGCCCGTCGGCTGCGAGGGCGTGCCCGGGGGCGGGGGGTACCCGGGTGCGGTCGGGTAGAGGGGAGGAGACCCCGGGTACGACGGCGGGGCGGGCGGGTAGGCCGGCGGCGGTGGGTAGAGCGGCTCGGTCGGCGGGGGCGGGGCGCTGGGGAACGGTGGGGTCGGCGGCGGGTAGGCCGGCGGCGGTGGAGGGGCGCTGGGTAACGGTGGGGTCGGCGGGGGCGGGCCGCTCGGGTGAGGGGGTGGCGGGGACGTGCCTGAACCCGGCTGGTCAGGGGTTTCATCCGGGTCGAAGGTGTCGCTCAACGCCCCTCCTCGTGGGGCTCGTGGCATCAGGCTGCGTCGCCTCGTCTACCTTCCGAGTAGACAGCTGCTACCTGTGAGCTTCCTTTGCGGCAGCTTCGGACCCGGTGAGACCTCCCTATTGTGCCTGGCGCGGTGCCACTATCGGGCCGGCATCGCCGAAAGCGGTGCCGTCGAGGGAACCCTGGCCTCGGTGACCGCACCGGCCACGACCTCCACGGCCAGCCGGAAGGAGCCGGGACCTCCGCCCTTGAGCCGTAGGTCGTACGTCCCCGCCGCCAGGGACCCGAACACGCCTGCGTGCAGGACGCGGCCCCCGGCGTGTCGCTGGCGCACCGCCGTGTGCGTGCCGAGCCATCGCTCCCCGCCGGGGCGGATCTCGATCTCCGCCCCGGCCAGGTCCTCGTCGGTGTACAGCACCAGCGCGCCGGCGTGCGGGCCGATGTCGAGGACGACGCTGGCCTCGGCGCTCGCACCCAGGTTCCCCTCGGGGCCGGGCCCGGGGCCG
>JARLGQ010000253.1 GCA_031292675.1 Acidimicrobiales bacterium | reverse complement strand
GCCCCGGGCCGTGCCGGGGGCGATCGGTGAGCCCGGCGCGCCGCTCCTTGCGCCACACGAACCGCAACCCCGACCAGTCCTCGCCCACCGCCGCCACCTTGACGTCGACGAGCCCGGTGGGGAGCACCACCTCCCGCAGGAGGTTCTCGGTGACGTCGCTGTCGTGCCCGCCGGTCCGGCGCGGCCACAGCAGCCACAGCGCCTCCTCGGGACCGAGGACCGCCGCCGCGTTCCCGACCACCGCCTCGAGATCGGCGGCACGCCGGACGAAGGCGATCACGACCTCGGCCCCCGCCCCCAGCGTTCGCCGCACCCGGGCGCCCTGGGGCAGGTCGGGGACGGTCCAGCCCCGGGGGGCGCCCACCAGGGCCACCAGGTCACCGGGCCGGATCCCCAGCTTGCGGGCCAGCGGGGTCCCCGAATAGCCGCCGGGGCTCGTCGGAGGGCTCACGTCCCGGGTGCGGGGTCCCAGGGCCGGCGGCGCATGGCCAGGGCCGTGCTCCCCTCCCAGAAGCCCTCGGACCGGTAGAGCCGGTCCCCGTCGGGCGACGCGTGCAGCTCCACGTTGTCCACCCCCTGGGCCTCGAACCAACCGAGCAGGGCGCGCACCACGGCCCGGGCCAGGCCGCGGCGGCGGAAGGCGGGCTCGGTCGACATCCACTGCACGTAGCCGACCCGGGCGCGCGCATGCGCCGGGCTGGGGAGGCGCTCGGAGACGACGCCCGCGCCGCACGCCACCAGACGCTCCGGGGCACCGGGCTCCTCGGCGACGACCACGGTGAGGTCGGCGCCGAGGCGCGTCCTCACCGCCTCCTGCGCCGAGACCCGCCACCTCCCCCACGTCTCCTCGTCGAGGTCCAAGCCCAGGGACCGGTACATGAGCTCGGCCAGCCGGGCGATCTCGGGGGCGTCGTCGGGCCGGGCGGGGCGCACCTCGAGGGCGCCGACGGGCACTGGCACCGACCCTCGGGCCCGGGCGGGCCGACGGCGCCTAGACGCGGCGGGGGATGCGGCGCACACCCGATCCGGCCGCCTCCACCGGCTCGAGCCCGCCGTCGAGCTCGATGCGGTCGGGGACGGGCGTGGGGGCGAGCTCGTCCTGGCCGTCACCGGGCCGGGGGGCGGTGTCGACACTCTCGTACTCGCCCTCGGCGCTGCGCGTGATGACCACGGCGCGCTTGCGCCGGCCGATGCCGGGAACCCCCGTCATCTCCCGGCACAGGTAGTAGGTGAACACGCCGGCGATGGTGGGGACGATGAACACGGCGAAGCGGAAGAACCACAGGACCTCGTTGAGCGAGATCTTGAAGTAGTTGGCCAACACGTCGGTCGAGCTCGCCGCGAACAGCGTGAAGAAGAACGTCAAGGCGGCCACGCCGATGGCCGTGCGCTTGGGCTTGTCGCGGGGCCGGTCCAACAGGTTGTGCTCGGCGCGGTCGCCGGTCACCTTGGCCTCGACGAAGGGCCACACGTAGAAGAGGTTGAAACAGATGCCGGGGAACAGCACGGCCGGGAAGAAGACCACCAGCGGGATGGTGTGGCCCCACAGCGTCCAGGAGATGGGCGGCATGATGCGCAGCGCCCCGTCGAGCCAGCCCATGTACCAGTCGGGCTGCACCGCGTAGCTGATCTGGTAGGGGTGGTATTGGCCGAACTGCCAGATGGGGTTGATCTGGGCCAGGCCCCCGAGCCCCCACAGCACCCCGGTGGTCACGAACAGGAAGCCCGTGGTCTTGGCGATGAACGTGGGGTACATGGGCGAGCCCACCACGTTCTTCTCGGTACGGCCGTGACCGGGGAACTGCGTGTGCTTCTGGCGGACGAGCAGGCCGAGGTGGGCGCCCAAGAGGCCCAGGATAACCAGCGGCACCACCAGGACGTGCACGATGAACAGGCGGGGGATGATCGTCCCGTCGCCGGGGAAGTTCCCGCCGAAGAGGAACGTGGCCAGGTACGAGCCCACGATCGGGATCGACAGCACGATGGAGAACATGATGCGAAGGCCTGTCCCCGACACGAGGTCGTCGGGGAGCGAGTAGCCGATGAACCCGTTGGTCAGGGCCAGGATGAGCAGGGTGATGCCGATCATCCAGTTGAGCTCGCGAGGCTTGCGGTAGGCCCCGGTGAAGAAGATCCGGCACATGTGCACGGCGATGGCGCCGACGAAGACGTCCGCGGCCCAGTGGTGCATCTGTCGGATGACCAGACCGCTGCGCACGCTGAAGGAGAGGTTGACCGTCGACTCGAAGGCGGCGGACACCTTCGCACCCCGCAACGGCGCGTAGACGCCGTGGTAGATGACGTCCTGGGCCGAGGGCACGAAGTAGAGGCTGAGGAACACACCGGTGGCGATGAGCACCACCAACGAGTAGAGGGCGATCTCGCCGAGGAGGAACGACCAGTGGTCGGGGAAGATCTTGTCGAGCAGGACGCGACCGCCCTTGGCCACGCCGAGGCGCTCGTCGAGCCACCGCACGCCGGCGACCACGGGGTCCTGCCTCGGGGCCCTGCCCCGCCGGGCTGCGCGGCCGCCCATGGCCGTCCTCGACCGGTCCGCGCTCATGACCGCTCCCAGAAGCCGGGGCCCACGGGCTGGTCGTAGCCGGCCTGGGCCAGGAGGAAACCGCGGGAGTCGATCTTGAGCGGGAGCTGCGGCAACGGGCGCGGGGCGGGGCCGAACACCGGGTTGGCGCCCGTCTTGACGTCGAACAGCGACTGGTGGCACGGGCACAGCAACTGCTGGGTCAGCTCCTGGTAGAGGCCGACCGGGCATCCGGCGTGGGTGCACATCTTCGAGTACGCCAGGTAGCCCCGGGGGCCCCAGGTCTCACGCCCGGGCAGGGTGACGATGTCGGTGCTCTCGGCCCGCACCAGCATGGTCTGGTCCACCGAGGAGCCCGCGAAGCCCTCGGGGAAGACCGTCAGCGCGCCACCGACCTCGAGGTCGGCGCGATGGACCCGCTTGCCGTCCAGGTCCACCAGGTACGCGTCGGGGCGCCAGTTGGTGGTTTCGAGGCTCTTCTTGGGCTGGGGCCCCAGGGAGCGGATGAGGGGGAAGGTGATCACGACCCCCATCACCCCGGCCCCCGCCCCCAGGATCGTTCCCAGGAAGCCGCGCCGGCGGAACACCATCTTGCCCCGGTCCTCGATGGCGGCCGCCATGGCCCCCACCTCGGGCTCCGACGACGCCAGGACATGGCGCTCCTCGACGAAGGGGCCCTGGGGCAGGAGGTACTTGCCCCAGGCAGAGAGACCGAACCCGAAGGCGAAGAACCCCACGCCGCCGTACACGCCTTCCCACTGGGTCTGGCCGCCCACCCAGTACAGCCCGCCGTAGGCGGCGAAGCCGGCCAGGCCGATGAGCAGGAGCAGGCCGATGAGCATCTCGGCCCGCCGCGGGTTCTTGGCGTAGGGCCGGAGATGGGGATCGTCGAACTTCGTCAGGGGAACGCCAGCGCCGGCGCCGTTGCCCGATGCCACGTCGGTGCCCGATGCCACGTCGGTGCCGTCGCTCACTTGCGGTCCCCGAGCCAGAACGCCACCAGCATGATCCCACCCACACCGAAGAGGAGGCCGATGAACCCCTCGGCCACGGGCCCGATGCCGCCGAGGCCGAGGCCACCTTGGTTGACGGGGTGCTGGATGGAGCTCGAGACGTACTTGACGATGTCGGTCACCTGCTGGTCCGACAGGTTGCCGGGACCGAAGTGCGGCATCTGGGTCGGGCCCGTGCGGATGGCCTCGGCGATCTGGCGCGGGTAGATCCTGTGCAGCGACGGGGCGAAGAACCCGTTGGCGAGCGCGTCACCGGCGCCGGTGATGGTGTGGCACCCCGCGCAGTTGAGCACGAACAGCGTGTTGCCCTCGACGAGGTTCCCCGCCGCCACGTCGACGTCGGGGATGCCCGACGGGTAGTCATGCGCGGTGGGCGCCAGCGACGTCACGAACGCCACGATCTGCAGCGTCTGCTTGCGGTCGAAGCGCGGCGGCTTCTGCACGGGCTGCGCAGTCGCCACCGCCAGCGGCATGCGGCCCGTCGACACCCAGAAGTCGACGGTGGCGGGACCGAGGCCCTGGAGGTTCGGCGCCTTGTCGGTGCCCGAGGCGTCGACGCCGTGGCAGCTCGAGCAGTTCAGCTCGAAGAGGGCCTGGCCCGGTGCGACGTAGGAGCTCGGTGGGCGCCGGTAGGTGATCGGGCTGCTCGTGGCGCTCTCGGCCGACTTCGACGCCGACTTGGCGGGCGGGGTGGCCGCCTGGGAGGGGGACGCGCCCGACGTGAGCAGTCCGATGACGGCGACCCCCGCCACCAGGAGTCCCGGCAGCAGGTAGCGCGTGCGGAGCGTCGCTCGCATGTCCTCGCCGTCCTCGGGGCTCAACCGGTCTTCAGCAGGAACAGGCAGCTGAAGATGCCGATCCACATGAAGTCGACGAAGTGCCAGTAGTAGCCGACGGCCTGGAACACGTTGGTCTCGCCGGGGTCCCCGCTCTTGCCGCCCATGCGGCCCAGGAGGAAGATCATGGCCACCAGCCCGAGCGCCACGTGTAGTCCGTGGATGCCGGTCATGACGAAGAACAGCGACCAGTACGCGTTGAGCGCCGGGCCGTGGTGCGAGCCTGCGAAGTCGTTCCATTCGTAGAGCGTGTTGCCAAGGAAGGCCGCACCCAGCAAGAAGCTCACCACGATCCATGACACGGCTCTGCGCCGCTCACCGCGCTCTTGGGCCCACACCCCCATCTGGAACGTCGGGCTCGACACCAACAGCACGACGCTGAAGATGCCGGCCTGGATGTAGTCGAGGTGAGCCCCGTCCAACGGAGGCCACGTGGCAGCGTGGGCGCGGATCGTGAAGTACGCGGCGAACAGGCCGCTGAAGAACATGAGCTCCGAGCCCAGCCAGATCATGACCCCCACCGCGAGCAGCGGCGGCCTGTCGGCGACGTGGCGTGGTGCGCGTGCCGGGTGCTCCACGGACAGGGCCTGCGTCACGGCGTCTTTCCTAGCGGACGGCGGCCCTTCCGCGCCAACACCCTCGACCGACACCACGACCCCGCGTCGGGTCGGGCCGGGCCCGATGAGGGCCGGCGCGTCGGCGCCGCGCCCGGTGGCTCGCGCTCAGGCTTCCAGCGCGGGCGGCAGCGGCCTCGTGTGGATCACGGCCAGACGTCGGGTGGGGCGGGTGAGCGCGACGTACAGGGCGCGCAGCCCCTGGGGCGATTCCTCGACGATGGCAGCCGGCTCCACCACCACGACGGCGTCGAACTCGAGGCCGTTGGCCAGGTCGACGGGCAAGAGACTCAACGGTGCGCCGAGACCGTCGCGACGGGGATCGGTGACCTCCACCCCGGCAGCATCGAGGGCGACGGCCAGGTCCGCCACCAGCGACGCCGGCGCCAGGACCGCGGCGGTGCCCGGAGCGATGTCCCGGCAGGCCTGGGTGGACAGCGCCGCCACCCGCTCGGCCAGCTGCGCGGCGGTCACCTCTTCGAAGTGCGGCGCCACCCCGGT
>JARLGQ010000252.1 GCA_031292675.1 Acidimicrobiales bacterium | reverse complement strand
GGCCTGGACGAGTCGGCCCATGCCCTTCCGGTCGACGATCAGATGTCGGTCATGCACGGAGTCTGGGCAGTCGGCGACGTGACCGGCAAGGGCGCCTTCACCCATGTCGCCATGTACCAGGCCAGGCTCTGCCTGGCGGACATCCTCGGCGCGCCGCTCCCCGACGCGGACTACCGCGCGCTGCCGCGGGTGACCTTCACCGACCCCGAGATCGGCTCGGTCGGACTCACCGAGGCACAGGCCCGGGAGCAGGGCGGCGAGGTCACGGTGCTGCAGGAGTCCATCGCGGCGTCCACCCGGGGCTGGATCCACCGCGGCGAGGGGTTCGTCAAGCTCGTGGCGCGTGACGGCGTGCTCGTCGGGGCCACGTCCATGGCCCCCAGCGGCGGCGAGGTGCTCGGCCTCCTCGCCCTGGCCGTCCATGCCCGGGTCTCCCTCGAGACCCTGCGGACCATGATCTTCGCCTACCCCACGTTCCACCGCGCCGTCGACTCGGCGTTGTGGTCGCCACCGAGCAGTGCGGCGAAGATGGCGGGCGCCTGATGCGGCAGCAGCGACAGGTGGCCCTCGCCGGGGACGACCGTGACCGTGGCGTGCGCGATGTGCGCCTGTAGGAAGGCGCGGTAGCCCGGCGGCCCCGTGCGGTCGTCGGCACCCTCCCAGATCTGGACGGGGACCTTGATCTCCTCGAGGGAGAAGCCCCAGGGGTCGCCGAAGATGCGGTAGTCCTGCACGCAGCCCTCGGTCCCCTGGCGCACGGCCTCGCGGACGAAGGCCAGGGCATGGTCGGCCGTGCCCCACTCGGTGAGGATCGAGCGGTCGGCGGGGGGGAACGAGCGCATCGCGGCGCGCAGCAGGCGGGCGTTGCTGGTGCTCAGGATGCTGACCTTCATGACGGCGGAGGCCAGCCAGGGCGCCCGCCGCGCCAGCACCAAGAGGGTGCGATCCTCCAAGGTGAGGCCTCGCATCGTGCCGTAGAGGTCGAGCGGCACCGCGCTCGAGAGGAGCGCCGCGGCCGTGACGCGGCCGGGCATCTTGGCGGCACACACGGCGGCGTAGGCGCCGCCGGCCGACCAGCCCATGACGGCGAAGCGGCCGATGCCGAGGGCGTCGGCGAGCCGTTCGACGTCGGCCGGCCAGTCCGTGAGGCGGCGCCCCGGCTGGTACGTGGACAGTCCGAGGCCGGGCCGGTCGGGGGAGACGAGACGCACCCCCTTGGCCACCGCGGCCCCGTGGGCGGGGGCGGCGTCGAGACGGGAGCTCAGCCCCCCGTGGAAGCTGAGGACGGGGAAGCCCGCGGGGTCCCCGTACTCCTCGTAGGCCAGCTCCCTCCCGTCGGGAAGGGCCACGGATCCCGTCACGCCCGCGGCGCTGCGTTCCCGCCCGCCGGGCCAGGGACCGCAGCGGCGTGCCGGATCGTTCGAAGGTGGGCAGGTGCCCGCACGAGAGCACGCTATAGGGTGCGGGCATGAGTGCGAACGTCGACGAATTGGTTGACGGTCTGCTGGCCGACTTCCCACCCGGCACGACGCCGGCGCAGCAGTTCCTGGGGGAGCAGTTCGACCGTGGCCTGGCCTGGTTGCACTTCCCGCCCGACTGCGGCGGCCTGGGCCTGACGCCCAGGGACCACCAGCGTGCGCAGTCTCGCCTCCACGAGGGTGGCGCCCCCGTTGCCGGGGTGCGCAACCCCATCGGCTACGGCATGTGCGCACCGACCATCGCCACCCACGGGACGCCCGAGCAGAAGGCCCGTTACCTGCGCCCGCTCTTCGACAACGAGGAGATCTGGTGCCAGCTCTTCAGCGAGCCGGGAGCCGGCTCTGACGTCGCCGGGCTGTCGACCCGAGCCGAGCGCGACGGTGACGAGTGGCTGCTGAACGGGCAGAAGGTGTGGACCACGCTGGCGCACATCTCGTCGTTCGGGTTGATCGTGGCGCGCACGAACCCCGACGTGCCCAAGCACAAGGGGATGACGGCCTTCCTGGTCGACATGAAGGCGCCGGGGGTCGAGGTGCGCCCCCTGTTCCAGATCACCGGAGAAGCCGAGTTCAACGAAGTCTTCTTCACCGACGTGCGCATGCCCGACAGCACGCGCATCGGTGCCGAGGGCGAGGGGTGGCGCGTGGCCGTGACCACTCTCATGAACGAACGGGTCTCCATCGGTGGCGCGGTCACCCGCCGGGGCGGCGGCCCCATCGCCGAGGCGATCCGGATCTGGAAGGAGCGCTGGCAGGGGGACACGTCGCCGCACGCCCTCGCGCTGCGCGACCGGGTGGTCTCGAGCTACATCCGCAGCGAGGCGCTCTCCATGACCAACATGCGGGCCTCCCAGACCCGCAAGGCCGGTACACCGGGGCCCGAGGGCTCGGTGGCCAAGCTCGCCTACGCCGAGGAGAACAAGCGCGTCTACGACCTGTGCATGGACCTGCTGGGCCCTGACGCCATGCTGTTCCCGGCGGGCTACCCGATGGTCCGTCCGGACCTGGTCGGGATGGGATCGCCCGACGTGCACAAGCTGTTCCTGCGCGTGCGGGCCAACTCAATCGAGGGTGGCACCTCCGAGGTGATGCGCAACATCCTGGGTGAGCGGGTGCTCGGTCTCCCCGGCGACGTCCGCTCCGACAAGGAGGTGGGGTGGAAGGACGTCCCGCGCAGCTGACCACTTTCCCGCAGTGAGGGCACGCGACATCCCCGCCGAGAAGCGTGCCGCCGCGCTGGCCGCGGCCGACCTCGTCGAGGACGGGATGCGGGTCGGCCTCGGGACGGGCACGACGGTGGCCGAGCTCGTGCCTG
>JARLGQ010000030.1 GCA_031292675.1 Acidimicrobiales bacterium | reverse complement strand
CGACGGCACCGTGGTGCCGGCGAAGTCCTGTGCCACCACGGCGTGGTAGCCGCGCGGTGCCCGGGACGGCATGAGCTGTCCCGAGGGGCCCGACGCCTTGGTCGCCGATGTCGTGGCCCTCGGCGTGGCCACGACGGTGCCCAGGACTACGGCCAAGACGACCACGACCGTTCCCGCCAACATGCGGATGACTCGACGACGCACCGGGCGCTGGCTGTGGGCGCCTTTCCGGCTCATGCGGCACGTTCCTCGTGGTGATCTCGAAGGCGCGGCTGCGTCCCCCGGCCGGGCCTGCCGGTCTTGGCCGGTCCTTCGTCGGCCTAGGACAGGAGAGAGTCAGCCGTGGGTGTGATTCGGCGCGTACACAGCCACCCAATCGATCTGGAAGTCGACCTCGGCCGGCGTCGAGGAGCTCGGACACGCCCGCTCAGCCGTGTTGTTACAGGCCCACACCTGCTGTTGGAGGGCGAGGTGCATCGCCACGTGCTCATGGTTGACCATCGTGGCCCACGTCCTCCCGTCGAGGGTGTAGGTGATGGTCTTGGGGGTGACGATCACGCCCCAGGTGTGCCACTGCGTCAGATCGACGGTGGGATAGGCCAGTGTGACGGACTGCTCCGTGTGCGTATGCGATGACCTCCCGTAGATCAAGTGGGCGGTCGTCTCGTCGGTGCCGTTGGACTCGTTGAAGTCGATCTCCCGGGGGATCCCGCGCCGCTCGTTGGGCCAGAGCAGCATGACTTGCGTGACGCCGACGGCCGAGGTCACCCGGGATCGAACAACGTACTCGCCGTACTTGAGGACGCCCTGCGGCCACTGGTCTATGCCACCTTCGACCCAAGGGCTGTGGGGACCGGCGTGAGCCGGGTCCCGGAAGGTGCGCAGCGTCAGCATGCCGCCCCCCACGATCACGTGGGACGGGTTCCACCACCCACCGGTGTCAGTTCCCGGCTGACCCTCGTAGGGATGCCAGCCACTCGGCACGGCTGTACCGGTGAAATCCTGGGTGACGACGGTGTTGTACCCGAGCGGTGCTTGGGAGGGTATGGGTTGACCCGAAGGGTCGGTCGGGGCCGCATCGGCAGGGGTGCACACCACCAGGAACGAGGTGACGACGGCCAACGCCAATGCGGAAAGCTGGAAACACGCCGCGCCGCGAACCGATTTCGTCATCGTGCATCGTCATCGTAATAGGCCCTGGCGCCGGTTCAAGTCGCCGTTTCCCGCGCAGAGCCTCCTCTCGAGATGCGGTGATCGGCGCGCACGGGGGCGACACCGAGCGATGAAACGGATGGTGTGCATGTGCAACGCGAGCGCAAAGAACAGACTGAGGAAGAAGTGAAGTCAGAGGCTCTTGAAACGGCTGCTGGCCGTGAGGAAGACCTCGACGTCGGCTCCCGGAGAGGTCCGGGAGTCATCCCCAGCCTGTCACCTTCTTGGCGATGTCCCGCGAGAGGCGGCGCGCGGCGTGGACCGCAGGCCGTGCGGCCAGGAGGAAATGGTTGTAATGCAGTGTCGCCCCCAGCTTCTCCTTGAACCCGGCGAGCGAGGACCCGGGATGCGCGCCTCCCATGTCGTAGCAGCGATAACCCTCCCGGCAGGCCTCCTCGATGGCGAGCCGGTGCAGGAGCTCGTTGGCTCGCACGGGGTTGGCGCCCTCCTTGTCCATGGCGCCCCACCGATACTGCACCTGGGCACCGGTGCTCAAGACGATGATGGCCGCCACGGGCTCGCCCTTGGCGCTGGCCACCCACGTGGCACAACCCTCGCCGAAATGCCCTGCGATCAGTGCGAGGTGGCTGGGAGACGTGGGATTGACCCAGTTCACCCGGCGGCGCGTGAGCCACAGGGGCTCGTGTCCTGCTCCCCAACGGGGCATGGACTTCTCGTACAGGTCGTAGAATACGCCGAGCAGCTGTCCGGACCGGTCGACCTCGACCTCGAGGCCGGAACGTTCGGCCTTGCGTACCGCGGTGCGGGCGGTGCCCCGAAACCTGTGCTTCCAGACCTCGTCGAAGCCGCCGGCGAGGTCGAGGACGTAGCGGCCGATCCTCTCGATCCGGTACCGGCGTGCCTCTTTCACCCACGCCTCGTCGGCATCGTGCCTGAGCCTGAGCTCCACCCGCGAGGCGCGCCCGGCCACGTCGTCGAGCACTGCCGCCGCCTCGGCCGCGGTGATGCCTCCGCCCGTGGTGAGGGGCCCGCCCACCCCCCAGGCCCGGGGCCACGACGCCATCATGGCGACCTGGTGCGGCTGCCCACGGCGTCGAGCCATGGGCAGGACCACCTGCCGCCCGGAGGGGAATTCATACAGGAGGCTCACGTCCTGGTACCGGCCGCCCGCGAAGACGGCATCTCGCCAGGCCAGCGACTGCGTCACCACCGCACCCTCGTCGGCACCCAGGAGTGACTCCCACACCGCCCGGGGAACCGGGCTCGTCACCGTGGGCGAACCGTTCCCGGAGGTCATCGGGTGCCCGCGGGATCGGTGGGCCGAGGTCGGGGCGGCACCGCGACAGGCAACGAGGACACCCGCGCCCTCACCCCGGCGAGGAAGCGGCGGCGTTGGGCCGCCCACTGTCGGTCGGCGGGGATCGTGACGATGCGGGCCGAAGACTCCACAGCGATCTCCAATGCCACGCCGGGTGAGCCCCGGGGCCGCGGGTCGGCAGGTCACGATAGCGTGCGCCCGACCTAGTCACGCCAATTCCCGGGACATTAAGTGGCATGACTAACACTTGGCGTGGTTGAATGGGCCATCTGGGCTCGGGCGCACGACCGCCCCCAGTGGCCGCTGCCCACTCAGGGAGTATGCTCGCGCGGCCTACACGGTGACGTCGTTGCCGGTTGATTCGAAGGTGCCACACCCGACGGACGAGAGGCGCGGGCCGCTTGAACCGGCAACTTCTTGACGCGGTCGCCCAGAACGTCGAGACCCCGGCGGAGAATGCGCTCGACGGGGGCGGAGGCGTATCGGGTCCGGTGACCGCTCACATGCGGACCTGGGCGAGTCCGGTACTGGCGGCGATCGGTGTCGTGTGCTGGCACGCCTCGATCGGACAGATCCACCCGTACTCGACCGGCATCATCGGGCTGGTCTCGCAGCTCCCGGTGCTGTGGTGGCTGGGGCTCGTTCTCGCGCTGGTGGCGGTGGTGCTCGAACTCGCCCGCGACACCCCCCGACTGCCGGCGATGCTCATCACCGTCGTTTCCCTGGCACTCGTGCTCCACGGCACGCTCTCGGCGTCGGAGACGACACCCCGGTTCGACGCCGCCTACGACGTGGCGGGATTCGCCCAGTACATCGGTCAGCACGGTCGGACGTTGCCGTACCTCGACGCCCGCATGTCCTGGCCCGGAGTCCTTTCGGGGACCGGGATGCTCGCGCAGGCCATGCACGTGCCAACCCTCTGGTTCGTACGGTGGGCGCCGCTCTTCATGAACCTCGCCTATCTGCTGCCCGTGAAGGCCATCGCCAACGTGAGCCTCCGGACGTCGAGGGCCCGGTGGGCGGCCCTCCCGATCTTCCTGGTGAGCAACTGGATCGACCAGGACTACTTCTCTCCGCAGGCCGTCGACCTCCTGCTGTTCCTGACCATCGTGGCTATCGCGATCCGCACGTTCGGAGCACGGGGCGAGCAGCTCAAGGTGGTGCGGATGCTGATGGCGACCCCGCCGTACCAGGCCGTGAGGTCCGCGCTCCCTCGCTTGGTCGGGCTTCCCTCCGATGCACAGCCGGGTGAGCTGATGGTCGACGACACGACCACCGCTCGACGGGCTGCGTCGTTCGGTCTGGTGCTGCTGCTGACGGTGGCGGTGGTCGTCTCGCACCAGTTCACCCCCTTGGCGCTGTGCCTGGTGTTGGTGGGGCTCGCGGTCGCGGGCCGAACCCGGCTCAAGTCACTGTGGTTGCTCGTCCTCATCCTGGTCTTCGCCTGGCTGTCGTGGGAGGCCGAGATCTACTGGGCGGGACATCTCGACGTCGTCTTCGGGGGAGTGGGCAACTTCGGCACATTGCTGGGTTCGAGTGTCACCACCCGCCTGGCCCACGTGTCGAGCGCCCGGCTCGAGGTCCAGTGGGCCCGATTGGGCGCCTCGTTCGTCACCTGGCTCGGGGGATTCCTGGGGCTTTGGGTGCTGTGGCGACGCGGTCGGACCCAATGGACGCTCGCCATCTTGCTCGTGTTTCCGGTGATCGTCGCCGGCGGGGTCAATTACGGCGGCGAGATCTCGTTGCGCCTCTTGCTCTTCAGCTTGGCTCCTTGCTCGATCCTGATCGCCGGGCTGCTGGACGCGTCCCCTCTCCGGTGGCCCGCTGCCGTCGCCTGCATCTTGGTGGTGGGCCTGCTCCTGGCGCTCTTTCCCCTGACCAGGTACGGGAACGAGGTCTTCGAGGCCATCGCGCCCGGCGACGTGAAGGCCGCCACCTGGATCCACCACCACGTTCCCGTGGGTCAAACAGTCTGGGTGGTCAACGGCGACAGCCCCCTCGACTCGGCAGGAATCGGGCGTTACCACTTTGCCCTCCTGCCCGGGCCCACCTTCACATCCGAAGCAGCGTACGAAAAGGCGATCCACAGCGTGTCACACGGTGACTGGATCTACCTCAGCCGGAGCGAGGGAGAGTACGGGATCGTATTCCAAGGCGACTTCCCGGGTAACTGGATCCAAGACTTCGTCTTCTGGCTCATCGGTACGAAGCTGGTGAGGATCGCCTACCAAACCTCCACCGCCTACGTCCTCCACGTGGTCGGTCCGACTCCCCGCACCCAGGCGGCACGATGAACCATCGACCTTCGATCCGCTTCGTCGTCGACGTTTCGGCCGCCATCGTGTGCTTGGCGGGCTCCGTGGTCGCGTTCGCCGACGTCCGCGGCCCGATCGCTCCGTACATCGTCTTGGCGGGCGCGGTGCTCGGGTGCGGCTGGGCGATGACGGGGTGGCTCGATACCCGGGACGCCGCGTACGCAGCCTCCATGACGGTCGCAGCCGGGATCGCCCTGATCATCTTGATCAGCACGATCGCCGTCGAGCTCGGGTGGTGGCACCCGGTGATCGTGGTCGGAGTCCTGTCGGTGGGGGCGGCACTGAGCAACGGCGGCCTCAGCTACCGCGATTTCACCCGCGAGCCCCGGCCATGAGGGCGTTCCTCGACAACGCGGCGGTGGGGATTGTGGTCGTGGTCCCCCTCCTGCTGGTCGTGACCGGACTCCTCGGGCTCCAGGCGGTCTCGCCCGACTCGTCGAGCTTCTCCCGGTTGCGCTTGTGGCTGACCGGTTCGAGCGCGGTGCTTGTCGTATTGTTCGCCCTGGTGGTGACGACCCGATTCCTGCTGCGGTGAACGTGCCTCGTCGGCCCACTGCCAAGTCGCGGACGTGCTGATTCCTCCCTTGGCGCGCATCTGGTCAGCTCCGAGGGCGCCGGGGGCTCGGGACCCCCTTCGAGGGCCCGGGTGATGCAGTCGGCTCTGATCCTCGGTTCGGGACCCGCAGCTGCCGGCGCAGCTCTGGCGTTGTCGGCGAAGGACGGCGTGAAGATCACCGTCCTCGATGTCGGTGTGCGTCTCGAGGCCGACAAGCAGGCAATGGTCGACGATCTGCCCGCCGCTCCGCGGCAGTCCTGGGCCCAGACAGCGATCGAAGCGATCAGCGCCCAGCCCGTCGTTCCGACGATCGATGTCCACCCGCAACATCCAACCGATGCGCTACCGCAGAAACGGACCTACGGGTCGGATTTCCCGTTCCGCGACGTCGGCCAGCTGACCGGTGTGACGGCGCACGGCAGAGCGAACGGCGCTGTGATCTCGGGGGCGTACGGCGGGTTCAGCAACGTGTGGGGTGCCCAGGTCATGCCCTTCACGTCAGCCTCCTTCGACACATGGCCCGTCAGCTGGTCCCACATGGAGCCGCACTACCGGAGCGTGCTGTCGCACATGCCCTTCGCGGCCCAGGACGACGACCTGGCCGCCCTGTTCCCCCTCCTCGCTGACGCGTCCCCGCTGCCGACGCTGGCGCCGCGGTCAGCCATGGTGCTCGACGCGTACGCCTCCAATCGCGACCACATCCGGCGACTGGGGATCACGATGGGGAGGGCCCGGCTGGCTTTCGACCCGCTTCGTTGCGTCCGGTGCGGCATGTGCATGACCGGGTGTCCCTACTCGCTCATCTATTCGGCGTCCCAGACATTCGACGACCTTCGTCGGCAGAGCCGGGTCGACTACCACGGGGACGTGGTCGCCTTCCGCGTCGGCGAAGACGTCGACGGGCCCTTCGTGTTGGCCAGGGGTCGGACGAACCGGGAACAGCATTGCTTTCGGGCCGACCGGGTCTTCGTCGCCTGCGGGGCCGTCGGCACGACACGGCTCGTGCTGGGGTCGATGGATCGACCGCCTGCCACGGTGACGCTGGCGGAATCGGTCCAATTCGTGCTGCCCACGGTGTCTCGGCGGCCAACCCCCGATCCCCGGAACCGCAACGAATTCACCCTCAACCAGTTCAACATGATCGTGAGCCTCGACGACCGGGGCCTCGACGTAACCCAGGTGCACTTCTACCCCTACAACCCCGCTTACCTCCAGGCACTGCCCGCCCTCCTCGCCACACGGCCCGCCCAGCCCGTGACCTCGCAGTTGCTCCGGCGCTTGACGGTCGGACTCGGCTACCTGCCCTCATGGGCTTCGCCCAGGGTCCGGCTCGCTGTGACCCGGCCGACGGGAACGGATCTCCCGGGCCTGGTCGTCTCGCAGGACGACTGGCCACGGCCCCCCATGCTCGGCGAGGTGCTCCGCAGGATCTGGAGAGCTGCTCCCCGTCTGGATCTGTGGCCCGTGACCCCCCGGCTGATCGTGTCGGGGGGAGCCAAGAGCTACCACTTCGGAGGCAGCTTCCCTCACCGGCAGGTCGGGGCGCGACCGGGTCCGGCCCCGACGACGGATCGACTGGGCCGGCTGGCGGAATGGAAGCGGGTCCATCTGGTCGATGCCTCGGTCTTCCCGTCGGTTCCCGCCACCACGTTCACCTTGACGATCATGGCCAATGCGCACCGCATCGCACAGGAGTCGATGGAGCTCGCCGATGACCGGTGACCGGCCCCGTATCGCCATCTCCGGCGCCTCGGGCTACATCGGTTCGCTGCTCCTACGGCGCTTCGAAGACCAAGGGGCGACAGTGGTGGCGTTGGTTCGGTCCCGGGGCATCACGAGCTCGGCCCGGCGGCACTACGACATGGCCGAGCCTCCCCCCTCCGACCTGCTCGCCGGGGTCGACGTGCTGGTCCACTGCGGATGGGACCTGTCACTGGTCGACCGGGATGCGGCGTGGTCGGTCAACGTGGTCGGGACCGAGCGCCTGCTCGACCTGGCCCGGCGCAGCGGCCTCGAACGGGTCGTCTTCATCTCGTCCATGTCGGCCTTCGACGGGACCAGGCAGCTCTACGGCCGCACCAAGCTGGCGGCCGAGCGTGCCGCATTCGACAACGGCGCCGCGGTTCTCCGTCTGGGTCTCGTGTACGGACAGGGTTGGGGAGGTATGGCGGGATCGCTGAAGAAGATGGTCGAGCTGCCGGTGACTCCTCTTGTGGGTGCTTCGTCGCGCCAGTTCACCGTGCATGAAGATGACGTGGTGGAGGCGGTGGCCCGTGTGGCCGCCGCTGCGGCGGTGCCCTCCGTTCCCTTGGGCATCGCCCATCCGGATCCTGTGTCGTTCCGGGCCCTGCTCGAAGGCATCGCCGGCGCTGCCGGGGCGGCGCCGCGTTTCGTGCCGTTCCCGTGGCAGCTGCTCTATGGCGGCCTCCGCGTCGGCGAGGTGCTCGGCCTGCCACTGCCGTTCCGGGCCGAGTCGCTCCTGGGCCTGGTCCACTCGGCGCCGTTCGTCCCGAACACGGACCAGGTCCACGCCCTGGGGATTCATCTTCGGCCCTTCGACCTCGCACCGCCGCCACGGCCCGACGGGGCTGACACGTCCATCCCGGGGCTAGGCGCCGATAGCGCCTGATCCCCGGACCAAGAGCTCCACTCGGCCGACAACGTGCCCGGCGGCGGCGAGGGACACCCCGATGATGATGGCGAGGGCGCGTGCGATGCCCCACGGGTCTCCGTGCAGCGCATCACGACAACCGTCGCTCGTGCCCCGCGAGATCGCCCGGAGGACAAAGGCGCGTTCGGCCGACAGATTGGCGGCCCCCTCCATGTGCTGCAACGCCCCGACCTTGGAACGGTTGACCCAGAAGCAGCGCCGCCAGAAGTACCGCCAGGTCACGCGCCCCGCCGGCACGACGTGCCGCACGATGGCGTTCGGCTCGAACAGCACCTGGTCGTTCGGCCTGTGGTGGGCCAGCCGATGGCACATGTCCATGTCGTCGTGGTCGTCGGAGTGGAACCCGCCGATCTCAGCCAACGCCAGGCGCCGGACGGACATGTTGGCTCCGATCAGGTGGGCAAGTGGACCCAGCGTCTCGGGCAGGCCGCGGTAGGTGCATCCGAACACCCAGTCGAACTCGAAGGGGAACCATCGGGGGCGTCGCGTCGCGTAGACGGGGTGAGGCGCCCCGCCGACCGCCACGACCGTCTCGTCCTCGTAGACGGGCAGGAGCGTCTCGAGCCAGTCGTCGTCGGCAGCGGCGTCGTCGTCGAGAAAGGCAAGGATGTCGCCCCGGGCGAGCTCGGCGGCAGTGTTGCGCGCCGACCCCAGATGGCCGCCGTACTTGTTGGCCACGACGGTGATGGGAAGGTCGGGATCGTCGTGGTCCCCGGACCAGAACGTGCGCGCCCGGGAGAAGAGCGCGTCGTTGTGGTCGATACAGATCACGAGCTCCAGTGGCCGCCGATTCTGCTTTTGGACCGATTCAACGGCCTTTGTCAGGAGCTCCCAGCGATCCTCGGTGTACGCGCAGATGACGACGGACACCGACATCGGTTCCCGCATCGATCCCCCCCCAGGGCCCACGATCCTCAAACTAACCGCTGGCCTGGCCCGAGCGCGTTGCTTGGCGGACCGACGAGACCTGAGGTCGGGCTCATTTGGACACATAGTGACAGACCGGCCTCTCTATGTGGAAAGAAAGGGAGCTCCGTGTCCACCCCGGGGTTTCGCAACTGACACGAGGAGAAGGAAGCGTCTACACTGCCACCCGACGTGGGTGGGGACCACATCGAGTGGTTTTAGCGGGAGGAACGAGGACTCGAAGTTGACTCATCACACCCGTGAGAACCAGCACCTCATCAGCCATTCGGGGGCGGGAGGCGCCCCTCCGAGGCCGCACTACGGTGAGTGGCCGCTAGCCCCCGAGGGTGTTATCGCCCCGCAGGTGGTGACCTGCACCGGATCACCCGTCATGCTTGTGTGCGCACGCATTCCTTCGCCCCGTCACGTCGCCCTCAACGGTTCGGGCTCGACATGAGCCTGCAACCCGATGCCGCCGGCGAAAGGGCCGCAGCCGGTTCCGTCGAAGACCCCTTGGCGTTGCTGGCGACGCCGGACGAACACCTGTTCTCGCGACCTGATCGGGCCCTGACCGGGACGCCAATCATCTCGGTGGTGGCCCCGGCGCGCTACGAGGGAGAGGGCCCCCAGCCGATCATCGCCCCGGTCCCGAACGGGAACCACGGGTCGGTCGTGGCTGAGGGGTGCTCGGCAGAGCCGGAGATCCCCGCCGCGAGCGGTGTGTGGGTACCTCCCAGGAGCGCAACCCTGGTCGATCTCAAACGCCGGTATGCGTTCTACCGAATGGTGCGACGCGCTCCGGAGAACTCTCTGGTACGACGGCGCCATGCCGTGTCACCGTTTGTCGGGAGCATCCCGAGTCGTGTTCCCGGTTTGGCTTCGGTCGACCGGGTCGTCAGGACACGAGTGTTCGTCCGGGATCTCCAGCTGCTGAACGACGTCTTGAGCCTGACGCCCTGTTTCGATCGCTACTGGGTCTGGTCTGGCCTGCTTCTCGGCTGGGCGCGCGAGGGCCGGGTACTGCCCCACGACCTCAGGGATGCAGACTTTGCCTACGCCGAGGAAGACGAACCATTGATCCTCGATGGCATCGAGGCGCTCGTCCGGGCAGGCTTTCGGCGTGGGTTCAGTCTGCGGAACAACGCCGGCCAGTTCACAGAGCACACGGTGATCCGCCACGGCGCCCGATTCGAATTCTTCCGCATGTCACCAGTTGCATCCGAATGGGAGTACCAGCTCTATTGCGTCGATCGGCATCTCCAAGTCCAGCTAACGGCCCGTTTGCCGCGCCAGCCGCTGGCGCCATTCGACTTCGTTGACCGGAAATGGCTGAAGCCGCTCGATCACGATCAGGAACTCTCCCTGGCCTACGGAGACTGGCACACGCCGGATCCATCGTGGGACAACCTCGAACAAGGAGGCATTGTTGGCCGTGAGGAGTGGACCGGTGGATGACGGCCGCGACGCTGCTTGGGCCTATACCGACGATCGGGGCCGCCTCGTCGGAGCCGAGACCCGTGCAGACACAGGTCTGGTTCTGTCGAATTTCCCGTAGTCGCCGTTGCACCACCACCGTGCCCTCTTCACAAGAACGCGGCGGGTCCAGTCCCATCCGGGGGTGGTGGAGGCCATGAGCACCGACATCGCCCTCGCCGACCCCGCCGCCGACGCCGCGCCAGCCTGGGTGACCCCTGTGGTTGGGCCGTGGCGATGACCTGTGAACGAGAAAGCAGGGCCGTCCGGCCCCCGGAGCCGACCGTCATGAGCGGATCGCACGGACGGCACGTGCGTCGACGCGAGCCGCTGTACCGGGGCCCGACCGCGTTGCTCGTCAACACGGCTGGCACCTCGCTCCTGGGGATGGCGTTCTGGGTACTGGCGGCGCGCCGGTATTCCCCCGACGTCGTCGGTGGATCCTCGGCGGTCATCTCGGTGATGCTCCTGCTGGCCAACCTGGCAGAGCTCAACCTGACGAGTGCGATGGTCCGCTTCCTGCCGACGGCCGGGCACCGACGGAATGCGTTCATCATCCGCTCATATGCAACCGTGGCGTGTCTCGGCGCCCTCATCGGCGCGGCCTCCCTCCCGTTACTCCGCCACCTCACGGTGGTCCACCGATTGCTGGCGCTCGGTCCCGGCGGAGCGCTCTGGTTCGCGGTGGCTGTCGGTGTCTGGTGCCTCTTCGCACTCCAGGATGCCGTCGCCATCGCATTACGCGGTTCCCGGTGGGTG
>JARLGQ010000251.1 GCA_031292675.1 Acidimicrobiales bacterium | reverse complement strand
GACACAGGGTTGGAGGTCGACGCGCTGGGCGGGGCGCCGGGGGTGCTCTCGTCGCGGTACTCCGGGGAACATGCTTCGTACGAGGACAACGTGACCAAGCTCCTCGCCGATCTCGACGCCGCCGGTGCGACGGGCCCCGAGGCGCGTCGGGCCCGGTTCCGGACCGTGGCCATGGCCTGTTTCCCCGGCGGGCGCGAGGTGGCCGCGCACGGGGTCGTGGAAGGGACGATCGCGTCGGAGCGGCGCGGCACCGGGGGGTTCGGCTACGACCCCGTGTTCATCCCCGACGGCGGGGACGGGCGGACCTACGCCGAGATGCCGATCGCCGAGAAGAACACCCGGTCACATCGGGCCCGGGCCTTTCGGGCCCTCGCCATCGGCTTGCTCTCGGGCTGACCGGCGGCGCAGGCTCAGCGCAGGCGCCACTCCACCCGTTCGCCCGAGGCGAAGCGTGCCTGGCCCTGGGCCAGGGCCTCGGGGTCGTTGCCCAGGCCGACGAAGGCCCATCCGAGCCCCAGGGCCTGGCCCCGGGAGAGCTCGCGCCCTGCCCACAGGGCGCGCAGGGTCCCCTGCACGGCCACGGGGTGCGCCTTGGCGATGACCCCTGCCGCCCACCCGGCGCGGGCCCGGAGGTCGGCGGCGGGTACCACCTCGGTGACGAGGCCGATCTGCAGGGCGCGCTGGGCGCTCATGCGCTCTTCGCTGCCGAGCAGGGTGAGCCGGACGAGGTCGCCGAAGGGCATGCGACCCGTCATCTGCAGGGGCTCGAAGGCGGCCGCCATGTTGAAGGTCAGATGGGGGTCGAAGAACGTGGCGTGCTCGGCGGCGATCATGAAGTCGACCTCGCCGAGCATGTAGAAGGCCCCGCCGCACGCAATGCCGTTGACCGCGGCGATGACCGGCTTCCACAGGTCGTTGCTCTTCGGGCCGAGGTTCTCCCCGGGGTCGTCGAACATGAACGGCGTGGTGCCCGAGCCGATGTGCACCGCCTCGTCCGCCTTGAGGTCGCCCGTCGGCCCGCGCCCACCCGAGGGGCCGGGGCTGCCCGCACCGCCGGCGCGTCCGGGTCTCGGGCCCTCGGCCAGAGCCTCGGAGCGGTCGATGCCCGTGCAGAACGCCTTGTCGCCCGCTCCGGTGAGGACCACCACCCGGACGTCGTCGTGGCGCCGGAGCCAGCGCCACACGCCGCGCAGCTCGCGTTGCATGGTGGTGTTGAAGGCGTTCATGACGTCGGGCCGGTTGAGGGTGACCCACGCCACGCCCCCCGACTCCTCGTAGCCGAGGGTCTCGAACTCGGGCATCGCCCTTCCTTGCAGTGGTCGCCGGGGAAATGGTCGCCGGGGAAATGGTCGGCGGGGAATCGTCGCCGGGCGCCCCGCACGTCCCGGGCGGGGGGAGCCGCGGGCACGTTACAGGGGCGGTCGGCGAACGGCACGCCGGGCCCGCCTGATCAACCTTGGGGGGCTGCTCGATCAGGCGGGGTCCGGCGGTCCGAAATCCGGAACGGTGGCCGGGGGCATTGTCGGTCCGTCCCAGTGGCCCCCACCGACCGGGAAGAGCAGCAGGCGACGGGGCTCGAAGCATCATCCTCCCCCTCCGGCCCCGGCACTAGAGACGAAAGTCCCTATTCGTACGGACCACCGGACCCTCCCGCCCATCGGGGCACTTGCACCTCACCTGTCGCACGGGGACGAATCGCAACCGGCGGGGCGCCCCGGCTACGTTGGCGCCGCATCCACGTCAGGGAGGAACACGATGTCCGACGACGAGCTGCGCACGATCATCGGCAAGCCCATGAGCAAGTCGAAGGTGGTCGTCGAACGCGGGCCGGTCGCCAACTTCGCCACCGCCGTGTGCGACTCCAGCCCCGTCTATCGCGATCCCCGCGCCGCCGCCCAAGCGGGCCTGAAGGCCATCCCCGTCCCGCCCACCTACCCCTTCGTCATGCAGACGTGGGGCGAGTTTGCCGAGGACCAGCCCGCCGACAAGCCCAAGGGCAATCCACTCGGCGAGGTCATCGGCCCGCTCATGGCCAAAGGCGGCATCATCCTCCACGGCGAGCAGGAGTTCGTCTACCACCGTCCCGTGTTCGTGGGCGACGTGCTGCTCGGCGAGGGCCACGTGGTCGACGCCTATGCCAAGGAGTCCAAGGGCAAGACGATGACGTTCCTCGTGACCGAGACGGTGTGGCGCGACGAGTCGACCGACGAACCCGTGGTCACGTCGCGCTTCAACCTCATCCACCGCGGCTGACGCCTTCCCGGCGCGGCGCGCCGGCCACCGCCCCTCGGGCGGGCGCCGCAGGCCACGTCCGGGTATGAAGTCCCAGGTCGGGCGGTGCTAGAACGAGCAACGTGAAGACTTCGCTGCTCACCGGGCCCCAGTGGGCCGCCGTGTTGCGCATCGGTCTCGGCCTGTGGTGGCTCGAGAGCTTCCGGCACAAGAACCTGACGGCGTGGATCAAGAGGCAGGCCGGGATCAACTGGGCGGCCGACATCGCGTCCAAGCACCGGTGGAAGGTCGTGGGCCGGGGTTTCGACGCCGTCGTGAAGCCGCATCCGAAGGCCATGACCTGGGTGGTGCTCATGAGCGAGCTCTCCCTCGGCCTCGGGCTCAGCCTCGGGTTCCTGACCCCCGTGGCCGCCTTCGCCAGCATCGCTCTCAACCTCTTGTACTTCGTCCTTATGATCCACGACTGGGCCGAACAGGGTCAGAACCTCATGATGGTCCTCGCCGCCGCCGTGGTCCTGGGGACCCACGGCTGGCAGGTGTGGTCGATCGACCACCTCATCGGCTGGTTCTGACCGGCCGGGGGCCATGAGCACCACCGCAGCACCGGTCACTACACCAGACGGGAGAGT
>JARLGQ010000250.1 GCA_031292675.1 Acidimicrobiales bacterium | reverse complement strand
GGGGTCGATCAGAGTCATGTCCAGGTCGAATCCGACGACCAGGGGACGATGCGCGTCGAGCACCCGCCCGATTGTACGAAGACCGGGGTGCGTGCACCCACCGACGCACCAAGCACGGCTTGGCGGCGACGAAGGGACTAGCCGGTGAGCAGGTCGCGAGCGCCCGTGTCCGATGACGGGTGACGGAGTTTCGACATCGCCCTGGCCTCGATCTGCCGAATCCGCTCGCGCGTCAGGTTGAAGTGCTGTCCGACCTCCTCGAGGGTCCTCGGTTCTCCTCGGTCGAGACCGAAGCGCAGGCGCAAGATGCTCGCTTCGCGGTCGTCGAGGGGAGCGAGCAACTCGTTGATCTCCTCGACCAGCAATGCCTCGGCGGCGTGATCGAACGGGGACGTGGCGTTGACGTCAGCCACCACATCCCCCAGGTCGGCGTCCCCGTCCTCCCGCAAGGGCTCGGAGAGCGAAAGGGGCTCGGATCGCCACCGCAGGACGTCGGTCAGCGTCTCGTACGACAGGGTGGTCTCCAGAGCGAGCTCGTCCACGGTGGGCTGGCGGCCGAGTTTCGACTCCAGGAACCCCTGGGCCTTCTGGACCGCGCTCAGCATGTCGCCGGCGTGCACCGGCAAGCGGATGGTGCGACCGGTGTTGGCGATGCCGCGGGTGATGGCCTGGCGGATCCACCACGTCGCATAGGTGGAGAACTTGAAGCCCTTGCGCCAGTCGAACTTCTCCACCGCGTGGATGAGCCCGAGGTTCCCCTCTTGGACCAGGTCGAGCAGCGGGAGTCCCGACGCCTGGTACTTCTTGGCGATGGACACCACCAGGCGGAGGTTCGATGACACGAACGTCTGCTGAGCCGCAGCCGCCGCGCACTCGATCCTGCGGAGCTCGCGCTTCTTGGCCGGGGTGGGCTTGGTATTCGGATCGGCGAGCGTGGCGGCAGCTTCGTGTCCGGCCTCGATGGCTTGTGCCAGCCGGGCCTCGTCGTCCTTGGTGAGCAGGGGATACCGTCCGATGTCCCTCAGGTAGAGCTTGACGAGGTCGGCGTCATCGCCATCCCCACGCTTCATCGCCATCGACGTCTCCTTCTGGTCACCGTCGTATCACGCCGGCGATTCGGCGCCCGGGTTTGGGCACCCTGTCCTTGTTCTCTCCACGGCACCAGGGGACTGGGACGGGGGCTGGGTCATGCAGGTGCACTGCAACGACGAACCCGCCCGATCGATGACTACCCCGAACACGGCAAATGCCCATTCGGCTGGTTCTGCGTCGCTCGGGACCACGGCCGGTGGCCCGATCGTCCTGGTGGTCTGGTGTTTCGTGTCTGTTGTTTGGTGGGACTCCAGGGCCCGATTCTCCGAGGACAGACCGAGGCACGGGGCCCAAATGCGTTCCCGGTGTGGCGGCTCTTGTCCATTCTATCGAAAATCGTCACCCCACTCGCCCCAGCACCCGCCCGGTTGCCCGGTGTCCTCGGGGTCCCAGGCGTCGATCGGCCCCGCAGCCCCACCGATCGCGCCCCGATCTCGGGGTTCGACGCAGCCCGCCGAGAGGGAAGAGTGCCTCCCAGAACTCACTTTGGGCTCCGGGCGGTCGCAGGTGCCGACGATATGGCCAGAGTAGGGGCTCCTGCGGAATATCGAGGCGGCAGGGGACCCGCCGCTTTCGATGATCTCCGAAGACGACGCCGGGAGGGACGGCGATTCGGGCCGTTCGGCCCCGGCCGGTGGCACCCATCCTTCGTCCGGGACACGCCCTCCTCGTGACCCCGGTTTGCCTTCGGCCCGGCGGGCAAGGCCCGATACCCGACCGGGCGCCGGTCGGCGTTGTGCTCCGGTCGCTTTGAAAAGGGGACCGGGCCGTGGCAAGATAGTTACATGCCGCAAGCAAATACGTTGCCGCAGAGTGGGTCGGCCCCGGTCCGACCCGAGGGTTCGCCCGTCGCCAACGCCGCCGTGGAGCAGATCCAGCAGAGTCTGCAGGTGGTGGCCCGGTCGGTCACCCAGGTACGCGTGCACGAGCGCCTGTTGCAGGCCGCCGGGGTGCGCCTCGACCGTGCCGGGGCTGCCGCCCTGTACAAGCTGCACCTCCACGGCGATGCCATCAGGGTGACGGCACTGGCCGAGATGCTGGGAGTCGACGCCCCCACGGTCACCCGCAAGGTCCAGCAGCTCGAACGCGACGGGCTCGTGATCCGTCACGCCGATCCCGACGACGGCCGCGCTTCGCGGATCCGGCTGACTCCGGCCGGTCGGCGCACCCTCGAGCGGGTGCTGAAGGCCAGGCGGGCCTGGCTCGACCGGCTCCTCGAGGGCTGGGACGACCAGGACCTGACCAAGTTCGGAGCGCTTCTGGGCCGTTTCTCCGCCTCCTTGGAGCGTGACATGGAGGACGCTCGTGGCTCCTGAGGCAACGGTGGCGCCGGCTCCGGCGGACCTCGAATTCGACAAAGCCGAGCACCGACGGATCCTGGTGATCCTCGGGGCGCTCATGCTGGGCATGATCCTCGCCTCGCTCGACCAGACGATCGTGTCGACGGCGCTCCCCACCATCGCCGGGGACCTGCACGGGCTCAACCACCTGTCCTGGGTGGTGACCGCCTACCTCCTGGCCTCGACGATCTCGACGCCACTGTGGGGAAAGCTCGGCGACCTCTTCGGCCGGAAGAACCTCTTCCAGCTGTCGATCGTCATCTTCCTGGTGGGCTCCATGCTTTCCGGTCTGGCGCAGCACATGGTCGAGCTGATCGCGTCCCGGGCCGTCCAGGGCGTGGGCGCCGGTGGCTTGATGGTGGGGGCCCAGGCGATCACCGGCGACGTGATCCCCGCACGCCAGCGCGGCAGGTACATGGGGTACTTCGGCGCCGTGTTCGGCATCACGAGCGTCATCGGCCCGCTGGCGGGGGGATGGTTCACCCAGCACCTGTCTTGGCGATGGATCTTCTACATCAACGTGCCCATCGGCATCGTCGCCCTCTTCACCATCGCCGCCGTGCTCCACATCCCGGCCCGGCGCGTCCCCCACAAGATCGACTGGCTCGGCACGGCGTTCATGTCGTCGGGCGTGACCGCCATCATCCTCCTCACCACGTGGGGCGGGACCCAGTACGCCTGGGGATCGGGCCTGATCATCGGGCTGGGAGTGGTCGGCGTCGCACTCCTGGTCGCCTTCTGTGTGGTCGAGTCGAGGGCGGCCGAGCCGCTCATCCCACTCGACCTGTTCAGGAACCGGACCTTCAATGCCGCGTCGGGGGTGGGGTTCATCATCGGATTCTCGATGTTCGGGGCCATCGTGTACCTGCCGGTGTACCTGCAGATCGTCCACGGGGCCACGACCACCGCATCGGGCCTCGAACTGCTGCCCCTGGTGGCCGGCATGCTGACCACGTTCATCTTGAGCGGCCGCATCGTGACGAAGACCGGAAGGTACAAGGTATTTCCCATCTTGGGATCCGCAGTGCTGGCGGTCGGGCTCTTCCTCCTGTCACGACTGGGGCTCACCACGTCGTTCGGCGTGGCCTCCCTCTACATGGTGGTGGTGGGGCTCGGTGTCGGCTTGGTGATGCAGGTGCTCGTGGTGGCGGTGCAGAACTCGGTCTCGTACTCGCAGCTCGGCACGGCCACCTCGACCGCCACGTTCTTCCGCACCATCGGCGGGGCCTTCGGCGTGTCGGTGCTCGGCGCCGTCTTCAACAACCGCGTGATTTCGGAGGTGGCGAAGACGCATCTGCCCAAGTCCGTTCTGCGCTCGCTCGTGAGCGGTTCCAACATCATCGTCAACCCTGTCAAGATCGACCACCTGCCACCCGCGGTCAGAGGGCCGCTGATCGCGGCCTTCAACCATGCCCTCCAGACGGTCTTCGTGGTCGCCGTGCCCTTCGCCGTGTTGGCGTTCGCTCTCGGCTGGTTGCTGAAGGAGATCCCCTTGCGCACCACGGCGTTCACACCGACGACCCCCGACGGGGACAGTGGCAGCGAAGAGGAAGAGGCCGCCGGTGCTGAGCCTGACGTCCCCGTGGAGGTGGTCGCACTGTGACCGAGAGCAGCCTGCCCGTCTCAGGGTGACGCCCGGCAACCGTTTTGGAGGCTGAGTAGGTCAGACGCTCCGCAGTGGGCCGGTGCTCGTCGTGCGAGGGCCGGGCCCGAGCAATGCAATGGCCTCGGCACGTGCCAATCGGTACGACGCCCACAGTTCGACCTTCCCCGGGACGTCGCGGACCATGGTGGCTTCGACGACCGAGAGGCGCATCTGCTCGACGAGTGCACGGAGCCTGGCTCTGTCGCTCGTGCCGAGCGGTGCCCTGCGGGTCGATGGCTTGGTCGGGGTCGACAGCGTCACCGGGACCGACGCCTTGGTGTGGCCCGGCCGCGCCGGCGGCGTGAGCGTGTCTGGTGTCACGGGACCGGTCTGGTCCTCGAACCTGACCGCCGCTGACATGGTTTCGGACATCGAGTGCCTCCACTTCCCGCCCTGGGTTGCATCGACCCGCACCGGGCCGAACTTGACCTGGTCTCGACGCCGACCGACGCCGCACCGGTGGACTTGGCGGTGTGTGCATCGTGCGTGAGCACGCGGCGACCTCGAAGAGTGGTGTCCGCGACACTGGAATGCGGGCCGGATAGACCTTCCGGTATCCAGGCTGCAGGCTGAGGCAGATCGGGGCCGGTGCGCCCGAGGGCCGGCAGGGGACCGAGAGGGGAGGGGTCGGTCGTGTCCGAGAGGAGGCCGGGCGTCGGATCGAAGCCCTTATCGACTCCTGTGCGGTTGGCGGTGTACGTCGGCGCCGGTGCCCTTTTCGTCGTCGTCCTCTTCGTGCGGGGAGGGCCCAATCCGGCCGAGACCGATGCGCATGCCGTCACCCTTCCCACCACGGCCATCTCCCACGGCGACCTGGGTACGGCCGAACGGGAGACGCTCGTGCCGAATCCACCCGGCTACCCCCTTCTGATGGCTCCCTTCGTGAGCGCGTTCGGGCCCTGGATCGGATCACCCCGGTGGTGCGACGACAAACCGGTCCCCGAGATCCTGCGCACGTTCGGGTACGCCTACTTCCTGTCGATACTCGGGCCCTGTACCGCCAAACACGGCGGCGATCACGGCAAGCCCTATCCCATCTGGTATCGATCGCAGGCGGTTCTCGCCATCTTCGGATGGATCGTCCTCTGCGCGGGAGTGGTGATGCTCCTGGGCTCCTCAGGCGCAGGGGGAGGGGTGACCGAGGTGGCTCTCGTCGTCGCCCTGGCGGTGCTCCCGGCGTCGTCGGACGCCATTGCCCAGACGTTTCACCCCCAAGACCTGATGAGCGTGGGTTTCGCCTGCGCCGGATTGTCCCAGGCCCTGCGGCGACGATGGTTGTGGGTCGGCGTGCTGTTCGGCGTGGCGTTCCTGTGCAAGCAATTCGCCCTCCTGCCGCTGTTCGCCGCCCTGGCCGCGGCACCGGGATGGCGGAGCCGGGTTCGAATCATGGTACCGATGGCGGGGGTTGTCGCTCTGGCTGTGGTGCCGTTCTACGTGGCCGCCCCGGTCGACACGGTGCGGGCGATGACCGCGGTGTATGTCGCAGGCGTGACCCTGATCAAGACCCCGACGGTGGTGGGGGTGCTGGACATCAACGAGAAACTCAAGCTCGAGATCGCCCGGGACGCGCCGCTGCTGATGGCGGCGGCACTGGCCGCGTGGGCCCGGTGGCGGAGTCGAAGTGGCCTCCTGGCCCCGGTGCCTCTCGTCGGGCTCGCCCTTGCCTGTGTGGCCACCCGGCTCGTCTTCGAGGTCTCGCTCCTCAACTACTACTACCTGGCCGTTGCGGTCTTCCTGCTGCTGTTGGACTTCACCCGCAAGCGGATGCCCGTGTGGTCGGTGGTCTGGATCGTCGCCACCCGTTACGGGCTCACTCCCCTCGCCCCCCACGCTCCCTCGGGGCTGACCGCCGCCCTGTTCCTGGTAGCCGCCCTGGGCCCGATGGCGCTCGGAATGGCCCAGCTGCCGGTCGGGCCGCGGCCGTCGGCGCTCGTTGGGGACTCGAGCTTCAGGTGACGGTCAGCGACAGGGTTTCCATGGTTTGGCCTTCAGGGCCAGGCCTTTTTCGATGGCGTCTCGCCCGTACCGGTCGGCGCCGGAACAGAAGCGGGAGGGCGGGACGTGGTATTCGACCTCGACCACCGCCTTTCGGGCTGCGGTCCATCCGTCGTACTGGTCACACTCGCCGTACTTCGCACACTGTTCGTTGATGGCGAAATCGAACGTGCCCTCGAGCTGGCTCAACTGTCCTGTGTCGTTCTTGAGCCCCACCGACAGGCCCTGTGCGTGCGCGATGGCGGCGAGATCCTCGTTGAACGTGAGCTGGTCGGCTGCGGTGAGCAGGAACCCGGTGTCGTTCTCGTACCCGTCGACGTTGTCGAAGTCCACGGCGTCGAAGCCCGCCGCCGCGCACTTTGCGACACGGGCGTCGATGATGGGCAACAGGACTCCCGTGGCACGGATGTCGAGCCAGCGTTCACCTGGCCAGCCGTTGGACTTGCCTTTCACCGACGCGGGGTACTCGCTGGCGTCGGGTCGGAAGTCCTCCCATGTGCCGGCGTCGACATAGCAGACCGCGTGTGCCCCTGCCGCGTGGATGGCTGCCACCGCAGCGGTGTTGAGCGTGACGCCGTTCGTGGCGTAGAGGTCGACGTCGTAGACGTTGGGCCGAACGCAGCTGCCGCCGACCTGGGGGACCACGCACAGGCCGGTGTTGAGCTTCCCCTGCAGCTGGTACTGCCACTGCAGGCCCTGGTTGGGGATCCACATGCTCTTGCCCCTCGCCGCGGGCGCCATGGCGACAAGCGACGTGCCGAGCACCACTGCCGCCACGATGACACCCCGCACACCACCCGTCATGGCCCGACGCACCTCCACAGCGTAGGCCCACCGTCCACCTCGGCGCCGGGCTGGAAGAGGGTCGGAACCGACGGGTCCATCGTTCGGCGGAGACCTCGGTGGGCCCACACCCACGACCTGCTCCGGCAGACCGTCGTACGCTACCGACGCGGTCATCGATGCCCCGCGACATCGTGGAAGGATCTGGCGTGACGTGGAGGTGACGACCTCGATGGCACGGAGGAGGTTGTGGTGAGCGGGCTCGTGTTCGCACTGGGAGCCGTGATCGTGGTCATCACCGCCGCCAACGTCGTCTTCACCCTGGTGCTCCCCAGACGGCCCGCCGGGATCGAGCGGCTTTCGCTCGTGGTCAACAGGCTGGTGCGGATCGCCTTTCTCGCCGTGTCGCGTTCGGTGAAGCGCTACGAGATCAAAGACGCCCTGATGGCGCCGGCCGCCCCCGTGGCTCTCTTGGCACAGCTGGTGGTGTGGCTGGGGTTCTTCGTCATCGGCTACGCCTGCATGCTCGAGCGGACGACCCACACGTTCTCCGGTGCCTTCACCCAAGCCGCCGTAGCCCTCTTCAGCGTCGGCACTTCGCACGGCGGGGGACCATCCAGCCGCTGGCTGGACATCGCCGCCGGCGCTACGTGGGCCATCGTGGTGACGCTGCAGATCGCGTATCTCCCCTCCCTCTACGACGCCTTCAACCGCCGCGAGACATTGGTGGCGATGCTCGAGAGCCGGGCGGGCCTCCCGGCGTGGGGCCCCGAAGTGCTGGCCCGACACCAGCTGGTCGGCATCGTCGACGCCCTCCCCGACTTCTATTCCGATTGGGAGCAGTGGGCCGCGGACCTGGCCGAGAGCCACACCACCTATCCGGTTCTCCTCCTGTTCCGGTCGCCCGAGCCGTGGTACTCGTGGGTCGTGGGCCTGCTGGCCGTGCTCGACGGCGCGGCCATGCACCTGGCCCTGTCTCCCGACGGCGCGTCCTCTCAAGCCCGCTTGTGCCTGCGCATGGGGTTCACCGCCTTGAATCGCATCGCCAAGACTCTCGGATGGCCCGTGGACCCTGATCCGAATCCGGAGGGGCCGATCTCCCTGACCTTCGAGGAATTCGAGGAGGCCGTGAAGATGCTGGACGAGATCGGCTTCCCTATGGAGTTGTCGGCCGAGGAGGCGTGGCCGAACTTCCGCGGGTGGAGGGTGAACTACGAGTCCAATGCGTACCGATTGGCCGACCGTGTCCTGGCTCCGCCCGCTCCCTGGTCAGGGCCGCGCCGGCACCTGCGCTCCGGCCCGGTGGCACCGCGCCGACCGCCGCAGCGAAGCCCCGGTGCCAAGACGGTCGCCGCACATCGCCCCGAGGCCGTCACGGCGCGGGCGCGCAAGGGGCGAAGGACCGCCGGAGCGGACGAGGCGGGTTAGCCGATGTCGCCTGCTCAGCTGACGGTCGACGGGCTCCCCCCGGGTTCGTAGGTGAGGTCGACCTCGACGGACTCGGGGCGGTTCGTCGGGTCGAGGTTGACGGCGAAGCCGTCGACCACGTCCACGAGCTTGACGGCGTCGACATGGGCCCGTGTGGCTCCTCCCCACTTGGCCCGGGCCCGACGGCGCGCTTCGGCCAGGTCCCCGGCGACCACCAGAACCACTTCGTGATCCTCGGTCAGGCGCCCCGGGGCAGGGTCACCCCCCAGGTAGACGGCGTACAGCCGCGGGGCATCGTTCACGCCTGCTCCTCGGTGTTGCCCTCCCCGATCAGGCGCTCCTCGATCAGGCGCTCCTCGGTCAGGCGCTCCTCGATCAGGCGCTCCTCGATCAGGCGCTCCTCGATCAGGCGCTCCTCGATCAGGCGCTCCTCGATCAACACGGTGGCGCCGACCGCGCCGGAAAGGTCACGGAGCTCGGTGCCCAGGACTTCGGGGGGGGATTCGGGGAAGCGCAGGTTCCGGGCCATGGCCTGCTCCACGCGGCGGACGAAGGGATCTCCCAGACGATCCCCGAGGCCCCCTCCGACGATGATCGCCTCGAGGTCGAGCAGGTTCTGGGCGTTGGCCAATGCCAGGCCCAGCGCTTCGACCGCCTCGTCGATGAGCTCGATCGTGAGGTGGTCATTCTGCTCGAGGGCGTCGGCGATGACCGAGCTCGTGACGCGGTCACGGCCCTTGCGCTGCATGATGTCGAAGAGCTTTGTCTTCTGCCCCTTTTCGATCCGATGCCGTGCGGTCTGTTCGATCGACAGCCGTCCGGCGTAGGCCTCGAGGCAGCCCAGCCGGGTACACCCGCAGCGTCGGCCGCCGGGCTTGACCGTGGTGTGGCCGATCTCACCGGTGTTGCCGCGGCCGTGGTGCAGCTCACCTTTGAGGATGAGCCCGCCTCCGACCCCGGTTCCGACGAAAACGCCCAGCAGGTTGTTGAAGCGTCGCCCTGCCCCTCTTCTGAACTCACCCATCACCGCGGCGCGCACATCGTTGTCGACGATGACCGGTGTCCCTGGGAACGCCGCGCCCACCGTGGGCCCGAGCGCCACGTCGTGCACGAAACCCGGGACATTGCGGGCATTGGACACGTGGCCCGTCGTCACTTCGACGGATCCCGGTGTCCCGATGGCGACGGCGCGCAGGGCGGAGGGCTCCATCCCGGCGGTGTCGAGCGCGCTGCGGATGCTGGCCACGATCTCGGCGATGACGTCGGCGGCGTCGGTCTTGGGAGTCTGATGTCGAGACTGGCCGACCACAATGCCGGAAGACATGATCACGGCCTGGATCTTCGTGCCTCCCAGATCGACGCCAGCAGTCGCCTGCCTCATGGTGACGGGGTCCTCCCGCGTCGTGGGCGTGCGCGTTCCCACGTCACGGTAGCCGTCAGGTCAGTGGGGTCCGAGCATGGTCACGAGGCCGCGACCCCCGGTGACGGGGGCCGCCCACCTGCCGGGAGTTCCCCTCGGAGCCCCCGCCGTCGTCCTCTCACCCGCTCCCGCCGGCAGCCTCCGCGCCCACCGGGACGTCACAGTGGTCCGAGAAGCCCTGACTCCGAAGTCCCAGGCCGGCGTTGAAGCGCGACCGGAAGTTCTCCATGGCGATCCATGCCGCCAGCTCCACGATCTCGACCTCGGTGAAGTGGTGGTGGAGCCGCTCCACGAGCTCGTCGGGGACCCCGGCCGGGGTCGAGGTCGCCGACTCGGCGTACTCGAGGACCGCTCGCTCGCGCTCGTCGAAGGCGTCGCTGGCGCGCCACCGGGGAACCTCCCGGACCTTGGTCGGGTCCATCCCCTGCTGCAGCCCTTCGTAGTACCCGTAGTCCGTGCACCACGAGCAGCCGATCTCCCCGGCCGACGCCTGGACGGCCAGCCACCGGAGATGGGGGTCCAGATGACGCCACCCTCGTTCGGCCACGGCTTCGAGCGCGCCCCACGCGACCAGGACGCCTGAGTGGTGGGCCGCGGCGGCGACCGGTTCGACGACGCGGCCGAACCGCCGCCTCGAGTAGCGAAGTGCGAGCCTGGGGACCAGTCGCTCCGCTTTGTCCGCGAGATGCACGTGCGCCATGCTCCGACCTCCGATGCGTTGCCGACAAGGGCTGGGTGTCCTCTCCGGCACGAGGGTCCTCTCCGGACGAGGCTCCGCCCATTAGAGGTGGCCGGCGCCCCAAAGGTTCCCGTCTCTGCATTGCCCGGACACGTCGGGCCGAGGAGTGGCGCGCCGGAGGCGCCGTTCTGCTTGACTCGGGCACCGTGATCGAGCTCGAAGTACCCGTCGACATCGGAGAGGGCCCTCCGGTGGTCCTGCTCCACGGGTACGCAATGCGACCGGCCACCTATGGGCCGCTGGCCGATCTCCTGGCCCGGCGCTGCCGGGTGGTCATCCCCGACCTCTTCGCCCTCCGGGGTCGTTGGAGCTACCCGTTGGTGCTCGACGCCTTCACCGCCACCCTCGATCGTCTGCGGCTCGAAAACGTGACCCTGCTCGGTCATTCCTTCGGGGGTGGCATCGAACTCGGCTTCGCCACACGTTTCCCGGGCCGCGTCGTGGAGCTGGTGTTCTCCGACACCCTGGCGGTCTCGCGCCAGTGGGGCTTGGCCGACGAGGCCTTGCGCCACCCGGTCCGATTGCTGCGCCTGGCGACTCCGGCCGCGGCCGGAGCCTTCGCCCGCTCGTGGTTCGAGCACCCTCGCCAGCTCGTGCGCGCCGCGTGGTGGGGCTTCACGAGTGGTCGGGACTCGGCCAGCGAGGCCGTGGCCCGCGCCGGCCTCCCGGCCCACGTGCTGTGGGCCAACCGCGACTCGATCGTGTCTCAAGACGACGGACGGCAATTCGCACGTGAGCTCAACGCGTCATTCACGGTGGCGTCGGCACCGGACCGCAGACCCGTTGACCATGACTGGATGTTCCAGGATCCCGAGCTCTTCTTCGACCATCTCGAGGAGCTCAAGCTCAGCGCCCTGGCGCCCTGATCGGCCGGCCTCGGCCCACGGGGAATCGCAGATAACCTGGACCGCCGACATCCGGAGGAACAGGCATGGGTGATGACTGGGCGCGACCCGTCGTGCACTGGGAGATCGAGGCGCTCGACGCCGAGCGGCAGCGGGCGTTCTACGGCGAGCTGTTCAAGTGGGAGATCGGCGACGGCCCGATCATGCAGATCCCGGCGGGCATCGGTGGGCCCGAGCCGGGGCCCGCCGGCCACATCCGCCAGGGGGAACGCAGCGGGATCGCGCTCTACGTCCAGGTCCGTGACATCAGGGCGTCCCTGAAGAGGGCGGCGGCTCTGGGTGGCACCGTCATCGCCGAGCCCTTCGACATCCCCGGTGGGCCGACCCTGGCGCCGATCACCGACCCCGAGGGAAACCCCGTGATGCTGGTGCAACAGTAGGTACCGACACCGACGATCACTCCAGTGTGTCGTATCGGTTGCTCGTGATGCTCGAGGGGTCCATCAGCGACGTCAGGAGGGAGGCGGCGGGATCGTCACGGGCGGATAGCGCGGCGGTATCCGCGTCGCGCCCTGTTGCCCACAGGGTCACCACCAGCCATTCTCCCTCCATGCCCCGTGCCGTGGTGCGTCGTAACAGGCCGGTCTGCATGTAGAGGAACTCGGTCTGGGCTCGCTTGTCGGCGACCAGGAAGTCGCCCTGCTCGACGTCGGCGGCGAGCCGGAATGTGACCACTTCGACGACGGCCATTGGTCGCGCTCTCCATCTGCGTTTTCGGATTGCGAGAGAACGTTCTACTCGACGTGACCATCGGTCGCCGCACACGGCCGTCGGGCCGGCATACGGAGGGTGAGCGCGTCCCGGCGTGGAGGAGGGCCGACGAGCGGCCCTCCCTCCACCGGGTCTCACAGCCCTCAGAAGAACAGGTCGAGGGTGTTGGTCCCGTCGTCGACGAACCAGATACCCCGCCCACCGGGCACGAGCGCCAGACCGAACAGGTCACCAGCGCCACCAGGAGGGGCCCCGGTGTCATCGAGCGTGGCCGTGCCGATCGTCTGTCCCCAGGGGGCGGTCTCCACGATCAGGCCGTTGTTGCCGTTCACCGTCAGTACGTCGCCGTTGGGCGCCAGGGTCATCCCGAGCGGATCGTCGAGCACCGAGGCGTCGGACAACGTGAGGCCACCGGGGACGCCGAAGGTCCCGTTGCGCCACAGGGCGTTGGGGACCACCGCGATCCGGTTGTTCACCGCATCGGCGACGTAGAGCGTCCCGTTCCAGCCCAGCGCCACGCCCGTAGGCCCGACGACAAGCGCAGCCGGATCGGTGTGCTCGGCGAAGCCCGATGCCACCACGGTCTGCGACTCCATCTTCGGGATCTGGTTCCAACCGAGCCCGACCTTGATGCGCACCACGGTCCCACCGTTCACGGTGGCGCCGGGCTGGTCCGCCGGGACTCCGCTGTCGGCGGCCACCGTGCCGTTGAGCACATTGGTCACGAACAGGAAGGCGGTGCTCCCGAACGAAACCGAGGTCATGTCCCAGGGACCGTTGATGTTGGTGCCGGCCCAGGTCTCGACGAGCTGGCCCGTCGAGTTGAGCACGAGCAGGCATCCCGAGCCGATGCCCTGCGGGGTCCCCTGGTTCGTGGGCCCGTTCGCCGACGTGGGCAGGCTTCCGACCACCACCCAACCACCGGGGAGCACCGACAGCGCGGTCGTGAGCCCGATCCCGCCCGGACAGGGCCCCGAGGTCGACGCCTGGGTGATCTGCGCGAACTGGCTCACGGACCCGTCGGGCATCTCCTCCACGATGGTCGTCCCCGTGCCCTGGGCGTTGGCCGCGTCGTTGAAGTTGCTCATGAGCACGCCGCCCTGCACGAGGTCCCCGGTGCTCTGGGGCACCACCGCGATCCCGTAGGGGTTGACGTCCCCGTTGGTCGGTACCGTCGACGGGCCCGGGACCACGTTGGCGAACTGGCTCAGGAACCCCTGCGGTGTCGCTTGAGCCGCACCGCTCGTGGTGATCGCAACGCCCGAAGTGGTTCCCGCCAGCGCGACCACTGCCATCAGCGTGGCCGCACGTCGCGTGGGCCATCGCCGTCGCCTGTCCGGTCCAGACGTGCTCGCTTCAGGGGCGCGGGCATGACGATCATGAGAGTCGCTCACGGTTGACCACCTCCTGCCGGTCCGGACAGACCGCACAGCGTCGGGTACGGAGGAGGTGGGTCAGATGTTCACGGCCGGGCGCCCCCGGTCCCGGCGGCCGGCGCCGGGGTCAGAACCAGGTTGCGCACCATGGCGCGGGGGACGAACGGAACATGACGTCGGCTCGGTCGAGCCCCCCGGGCGTGTGCTCGTCGACATACCCGGCGTCGCACAGGACACGAGCGGAGACGCCCCCCGCGTACAACGAGCCCAAGGCCCCGACGGGCATCGACAGGTCGGCGGCCCGGTCCGTGCGTGCACACACCGCGCCCGACGGCCCGCCCTCCAACGCGTAGCGCCCCCCGGCGAAGCCGAGCGTGTCGGCCACCTCGATCACCAGGCGACCGTCGGCCGAATAGCGGCGCGACGACAAGGCGCCCACGACGTCGAGGACGCGCACCCACAAGAAGTCGAAACGGCCCGTCTGACGCACCGCACGCCCGTCCTCGAGGAGCCACGGCAGGACCTCGTCGACGGGGCGGTCGCCGGCTCGGACCTTGGTCACCAGGTCCACGTCGCAGCAAAAGCGCCACAACCGCTCGTAGGCGGCGGGGGTCGTCGCCACCAGCTCTTCCACGGTCAGCTCGCCGGTCTGGCGCATGGAGTCCCACCCCTGGGAGGCGCGGTAGCGCACGTATCCCTCGGGCACCCCTTGGGGCGAGCGGTACAGCGCTTGGTACCCCTGGGGCGGTTTCGCTCCCGGTACCTCCACCTGGTGCAGGACCCTGTCCCACCAACGCGCGCTGCGCTCGATCGACCCGGGTCGCGCCGTACGGAAGCGTTCGTAGAGCGGCGGTGCCTCGTGGCGCATCGTCGAGAGGTCGACGAGCTCGACGCTGCCGCTATCGATCTCGCTGTCGTTCTCGCGCCGGCGGAAGCGGGTGGAGGGCAGGTCCACCGCGTAGGCGGCGCCTTCGATGGCGGCTCCGTAGCCGAAGCGCCCGTAGATGGGGTATTCCGAGGCGATGAGGATGCCCACGGCCTCGCCCCGCGCCGCGCTGGCGTGCAGGTCCGCGGTGATCATCTCGGTCAACAGGCCTCGGCGGCGGTGGTCGGGCGCCACGGTGACGTTGGTGAGCGCGGAAGCGTCGACCGTGGCCGGGCCCGGAACCGTGAACGCGGTGGCGAACGACCGGAGGGTCCCGACCACGCGCTCGCCGTCGAAGGCGCCCCACGTCCGCTCGAGGTCGACGTCTCCCAGGAGGTACTCGGGGTACCCATCGGCGACGGTGTACAAGAAGCCGACTCCCATGCACTGCGCCCAGGAGTGGATCTCGGAGGCCTCGATGGCCCGCACCGTTTGGTCCATGAGACAAGACCCTACCGACGAGCCGGCACCGCCTTCATCGGGGTGCCCGTTCCGGGCGTGTCGTCAGCTGCTGTTCGCGCCCGACGCCAGGCGCGCTGCTTGGCGCTGCACCCACTGCCACCTTCCGCTGTCCATGTCATCGAGCTCGGGTGGCTCGATGAGATACCGGCGCGCCCGCACCGCGGCGTTGCGGAAGACGCGCAGGTCCGGTGACTTGAAGGCCCAGTGGGCGTAGAGCTGGTTCCACATCCGGCGCAGGTCCGCCCACGTCCGACCGGGGTGGTGGGCGACGAACAGCGCCAGTGCCAGGGACTTGCGGCTCACGGTTCGTCCCCGGGCTCCCTGCCGCAGGACGGCGGACCGGACCTTCTGCCACATCGCCGCCACCTGGGCGGCGCTGAGAGTGGGGTCGAGAGCGAGGGTCACCTTGGTGGTGGCCTGCCACTCGCCGACCGTCGTGATCCCGAGGACCCGGACGGGATGGGCGATCTCGAAGGCGGCCGCCTCGTCAGAGGGTGCCGATGCCGAACCCGAACGCCGGCCCTCGGTGGGGGCCCGACCCGTGCGCTCCAGGTAGAAGAGCAGCGCGGCGGCACGCGCCCGCTCCCACAGCCCGGGGCGGTCGTCGTCGCCGGCGGGTTCGGACGCTTCGAGCTCGGCCTGGATCCGCGAGGCCAGGTCGACCGGGGACCGGGTGCCGGCAGGTACCGGGGCGCGCTCGGCCGCCATGGCGTCGACCTCGTGGCGCAGCTCCCTGATCTCCTCGGCCAGGAAGGCGGCGGGATCGTCCTCGGCTGCGGCGTCGACGAGGAACCCGGTCCGGTCCAAGAAGTCCCACTCGACGCTGCCGGTGCGGGGCCACCCGCGCCGCTGCAGAGCAGCGTCGACGCCGGTCCGCAGGTGGTCGGCTGTTTCCATGGCCGCAGACTAATCCTGACCCGGGTACGACGGGCCAAATGCAACCCCCAGGTGCGCCCCGGGTCGGGACCGGTGCCGGTCGTGTCAGGACACCACCGCGATGACGTACCCGATGACGAAGAGGAGCCCGGTCAGCAGGTGCAGGAGGATGTTGGACTGCATGGTGGGCATGAGCGCATAGGGCTCCCCGTAGTGCGCACGCAACCCGCGCCACACGCGCCAGGCCAGGGGGAGCGTGGCCAGAGCGAGCAGAGTCCATGCTGGTGTGACCCCGGCGACCACCTCGACCAGGATGCAGACGAACGCCGCCCCCACCCCGGTGGCGTAGCCCGCCTGCACCTGGGCGGGCGACAACCGCACGATCAAGGTGCGCTTTCCGGCCGCCGCGTCGCCGGCCCGGTCCGGGATCTGGTTGACGTACAGCACCAGGGCGATGAGCAGCGCGACCGGCAGCGAGGCGAGTACCGGTTGCCAGCTCCACCGGCCCGCACTTGCAAAGTACGTCCCGACCGCCATGACCGGGCCGAACCCCAGCGCCGTGACAGGTTCGCCGAGACCCCGGTGCACGAGGCGCAACGGCGGCGCGGAGTACACCAGGCTGAGCACGATGCCCACCGCCCCGATGGCGAGGAGTCCCCAGCCGCGTTCTACGGCAAGGTACACACCCATTCCCATCGACAGCGCGTAGAGCGCGACGCAGCCCGTGACCATGGTCCGCCGGCTCACGAGGCCGTACTGCAGCACCCGCGACCCGCCGCTGAACGGAGTGGGGGTCACGTTGGCGGCATCGGCGCCGTTGGCGTCGTCGAACAGGTCGTTGGCCATGTTGAGGCCGAGGTGGACCGCCACCGCGGCCACGAGCGCGAGCACGAACCACAGCGCGTGGAAGGCGCCGTCGCGTGCCGCGATGACACCGCCGAGGCCCACCGGGACGAGCGTGGCGGTGAGGAAGGGAAGTCGGGTGGCGAGGAAGACGGTCCACAGGCGGCTGAGGCGTGGCCGCGCTCCGAGCTCATCGAGATAGCCCCGCCCGGCCGGCACGCTGCGCTCGGCGTACTCGAAGAACGGGGTGTCGGCCTCGTCCCACCCGCTCGCCCGACGAACCTCCACGCGCAGGCCCTCTCCTCTCGGCGTGGCGCGGCCCCAGAGGTTGACGTAGCGGCGCTCGTCGTAGCCGACGCCGGGCTGGGGGCGAATATGGCTGAAGGTGAGCTCCACCTCCTGGCCCTCGGCAGGACGAAGATCGTGGCCCAGGGGGCCGATCTCCACCTCGGCGGCATCGACCGACTCGGTGAAGTCGACGGCGATGTTCACGGGGTAGCCGTCGGGGCCCACATAGGCGAGCACGGCATGCGGATAGGACCGGGCGCGGGTGAGGGCGTCGGCGACCTCGAGAACCGCCATCTCAGGACACCCCTGCCAGCTCGTAGACACGGGCGGGCCCGCTGGTTCGACCGTCCTCCCACCACAGCACCCGATGCGGCGTGATCTCGATCACCGAGCGCTCGAAGAACAGGGGGATCCCGAAGCGCTTCTTCAGGAAGAAATCGATGGCGGGCTCCTTGGCGCGCCACAGCGGAAGCAGTTGTTCCCAACCCTCGTGCACGTCGTCTTCCACGACGCGGGCGTCGCCTTGGATGGTGGCACGATGGAACGGCTTCACGGGGACGGCCACCGGATCGGTGAGAGAGAGACACACCTTGGGGTTGGCCTTGATGTGTCGCAGCTTGCGTGAGAACAGCACCGACGACGTCAGGTAGACGAGGTTGCCGTCCGACAGAGGGATGAGGGGATAGGTGATCGGGCGACCGGCCTGGTCGATCACCGTCAGTTCCCCGACCAGGGCGACATCGAGCAATGCGATGACCGGGGCGGGCAGCAGCGGGGGATTGTCGCTCACAAGGCGGGACAGTACACGGTGGCGGCGGCCAGAAGCCGTCGTGGTGTCGCGGTGGGATGTCCCGTCACTCGACGGGGGCGCCGTTCTCGTGACCGTGACCCCCGTCGTGGTCGTGCGTCGTCGCGGGTGCGGGTGCGGATGCGGGTGCCGGTCCGCCCATCATTCTCAGCATGGGTAGACCACCGCTCCGTACGAAGCGCACGATCAGGCCGGCCGCCACGAGCAGGAACACGATGTTGAGGACGGTGGTGTAGTTCCAGCGCACCGCCATCTCGGCCACCTTGGCGTGACGGCCGCTCGGGACGAGGCCCAAGGCACCGAAGACGAGCTCGACGACGAAGCCGGCTGCCACCATCGTGACGTAGAAGCTGCCGAGCATGAAGAGCATCATCTTCGTCCCGTAGTACTTCCGGTAGATGACCAGGATGGGGAGGATGATGAGGTCGGCGAAGATGAACGCCACCACGCCACCGAAGCTGATCCCTCCGTTCCACAGCACGGCGGCGAGAGGAACGTTGCCGATGGAGCACACGAAGCTCAGGAGGCTGACCACCGGCCCGACGAGAGGGCCCCACACCTTGGACACGAGGGGGTGCCCGGCGAGGAAGAAGTGCCGCCAGAAGGTCGACGGCACCCATGCGCTCAGGGCCCCGGCCACGAGCAGGCCGACGACGATGTCGCGCACGACCGCAGCCCACTCCATCACGAAGATGTGTGAGATGGCGGTGAGCGACTGCCGCGACCGGAGCCGGCGCCACACGGTCCCGGGCGCCCGGATGCTCATGTCCATGGCGGCGTGCCCTTCCATGGAGCCGGCGACACCCTTGGCGGCCTGGGAGCGGGCCGCCTCGAGCAAATGCCGGCGCAGGAACACGCGGAACCACAGGGCCAGGAAGACGATCATCAGCGGTCCGCCCACGAACTCGGCCAGCGTGAACTGCCACCCGAGCAGCAGGGCGAGGATGATGCCCAGCTCGACCACCAGGTTGGTCGAGGCGATCTCGAACACCATGGAGGCGGTGAAGCTCGCACCTTTGCGCAGCAGCGCCCGGGCGAGGGCCACCGCGGCGTAGGAGCACGAGGAGGACGCCGCCCCCAGCCCCGTGGCCACGGCGATGGCGCGGGGCCCCTCTCCGCCCAGGAGCCGTTCGACGGTGCGACGCCTCACCACCGACTGGACAACCGACGCCAGGACGAAGCCGAGGATCAGGGCCCACAAGATCTCCCACGTCATCGAGCTCGCCACGAGCAAGGCGTGGCGAAGGGCGTGCAGTGCGGTCATCGTTCGTCTTCGGGCACCGCCACCGACAGGAGCTGGCGCAGGCAGTGCTCGAGCAGCGGGTGCGGGAACGACGGAGCCAGGGAGTAGTAGACGACCCTGCCCTCCTTGCGGAAGGTCACCAGTCCTGCGGTCCGCAACATGCGCAGCCCGTAGGACACCGCGTCGTCGGACACGCCGAGGGCCAGGGCGAGATCGCCGACGCACAGTCGTTCGACGCCGGACAACGCGAACAGGAGCCGGGAGCGCACCGGGTCCGAGATCAGGCCGAGGAGTCCGGCCAGGCGCCCGGCGTCGTCGAGCGAGATGACGCGCTCCCGTGCGGTCGTGACCCGGTCGGGGTCGACGGGATGGTCGTGGGGGAGGGCGGTCGGGGGCATGATCTCCGTATATCCGTACT
>JARLGQ010000249.1 GCA_031292675.1 Acidimicrobiales bacterium | reverse complement strand
GGTCGTCATCTTCGGGCCCCTCCAGGAGGCGTCATGAACCCGACCGACACCGAGGTGGCGCCCTGGAGCCCGACTGCCACCTGGGTGGTGCGCGGACTGGGCATGGCGGCGGCGGCGACGGTGGCCGCGACCGTGTGGCTCGGGCTGTGGGTGACGCCTCCCGACCAGGCCCAGCACGACCTCGTCCGCCTCGTCTACGTCCACCCGCCCATCGCCTGGGTGGCGCTCTATCTCGCCTTCGGGGTGGCGGCGGCGTCGAGCGTGCTGTGGTTGTGGCCCCGGACGCGCAGCCGGTTCTGGGACCGGCTGGCGGTGTCTGCGGTCGAGGTGGGCACCGTCTTCACCGCTCTGACGTTGATCACGGGCTCGATCTGGGGCCGCCCCACGTGGGGGGTGTGGTGGGCGTGGGACGCCCGGCTCACGTCGACGGCGTTGTTGCTCGTGCTGCTTCTGGGGTACCTGGCCGTGCGCCGCGTCCCGGCCGATCCCGACTCCCGGGCCCGCCGCAGTGCGGTGGTCGCGCTCGTGGCTGCCGTCGACGTCCCGATCGTGCACTTCTCGGTCGACTGGTGGCACACGCTGCACCAGGGTGCCACGGTCCTCAACGCCAATCTCTCGCCCACCATCCACGGCTCGATGGCGTGGACGCTGCTGCTCGGGTTCGTCGCCTTCACGCTGCTGTTCGCGTGGATGCTCGCCATCCGGTACCGGATCGAGGTGCTGTCCGAGCGCCTCCTGGACTCGGAGCTCGACGTGGCGCTGCACGAGCGATGGGCGGAGGGCACCGGCCCGGTCGCCGGGGAGCCCGGCGGGGCGTTGGCGTCGACCGGACGCCGAGCATGAGGCGCGCGCCATGAGCTACATCGACGCGGGCTACGCCATCGCCCTCGGCGTGCTGGCCGCCTACGGCGCCATCCTCTGGCGGCGCCGGCAGCGTCTCGAGCGTGCTGCGGCGCGCTCCGGGGGCCGCCGGGCGCCATGAGCGAGCCGACCGTCCTCGCCACCCCCACCACGCCGGCCGAAGACGGCGGCGGCACCCACGCGCCCCCGGCCATGCCGGGCGCAGGCCTGCCCGGCGGACCGGGGCGACGCGTCTCGCGCTGGCGGCTGTGGGTGGTCGGTGCCGTGCTCGTCGGAGCGTTCGCCTTCCTCCTCGTGGAAGGCCTGGGCAGCTCGCTCAATTATTTCGAGACCGTCGACCAGGCTCTCGCCCACAAGACGATGCTCGGCACCCAGACCTTCCGCCTGGAGGGGGTTGTCGTTCCCGGGACCGTGCGCCGCATCCCCGGAGGCGTCGCCTTCGTCGCCGCCGGCACGGTGCACAGAGTGGACGTCGTCAACCACGGCAACCCGCCCCAGCTGTTCCAGCCCGACATCCCGGTCGTCGTGGTGGGCCACTTCTCGGGCAGCTCGTTTGTGTCGGACCAGCTCATCGTCGACCACACCGCCCAGTACGTCCAGGACCATCCCAACCGAGTCAGGGCCCCCAACGGGACCACCCGGTGAACGCCGCCCTCGGGCACAGCGGCGTCCTGCTCAGCCTGGCGGCATCGGTCGCCGGGGTGGCGGTCATCGCCTACGGCCTGGCCCGTAAGCGGACCGACCTGGCCCGCACCGCCCGTGTCTACGCCGGGCTGGTGCTCGCGGGGGCCGTCGTCGCCACGGTGGCCATGCAACGCGCCCTGATCACCCACGACTTCTCGCTCGCCTTCGTGGCCGCCAACAACAGCCGGGCCACCCCGCTGCTCTACACGATCACCGGCATGTGGTCCGCGCTGGCGGGGTCGATCCTGCTGTGGGGGCTCATCCTGGCCGGATACATCGTCGCCATGGTGTGGCGTTTCCGGCGCCAGGCCGCCGATCCCCTGGTGGCGTGGGCCACGCTGGTCACCCTGGCCGTGGCCGCGTTCTTCTTCGCGCTCATGGCGGGACCGGCCGACCCGTTCGCCACCGTGAGCGGGCCGGTGCCCGCCAACGGCCTGGGGCCCAACGTGCTGTTGCAGGACAACCCTCTCGTCGCCTTCCACCCCCCCCTGCTGTACCTGGGCTTCGTCGGGTTCACGATCCCCTTCGCCTTCGCCATGGCGTCGCTCGTGACCGGGCGCATCGGCGAGGGATGGCAGGTCGCCACCCGACGGTGGACGCTGTTCGCGTGGGGGTTCCTGACCGTGGGGATCGTCCTCGGCGCGTGGTGGTCGTACCAGGTGCTCGGGTGGGGAGGCTTCTGGGCGTGGGACCCGGTCGAGAACGCGTCGTTCCTCCCGTGGCTGTGCGCCACCGCCTATCTCCATTCGGTGATGGTCCAGGAGCGGCGGGGGTTGTTGCGGGTCTGGAACCTCTCCCTCGTCATCGCCACCTTCTGTCTCACGATCCTCGGCACGTTCCTCACCCGGTCGGGGGTCATCACGTCGGTGCACGCCTTCTCCGACTCCGACATCGGGCCCCTGCTCCTGGGCTTCTTCGGGGTGGTGTTGGCCGCCGGGGTGGGCCTGATCGCATGGCGGGGAGACCGTCTGCGGTCCCCGGGTGGGATCGACTCGCCACTGAGCCGGGAGGGTGCCTTCCTGGTCAACAACCTCCTCTTCGTGACCTTCGCCTTCGTGGTGCTACTCGGGACCGTGTTCCCCCTGCTCTACGAAGCGTTCCGGGGCCAACAGGTCACCGTGGGCGCGCCGTACTTCAACGTCATGACGCTGCCCATCGGGCTCGCCCTCCTCTTTCTGATGGCGATCGGCCCCGCCTTGCCGTGGCGCAAGACGACGCTGAGCACACTGCGCGACCGACTGACCGTGCCGGCCTGGGCCGGCGCGCTGGTCGTCGTGGCGTGCGTGGCCGGTGGTGTGCGGGGATTGGCCCCGCTGGGGGCCTTCGGCCTCGGCGGCTTCGCGGCGGCGGCCAACGCCCGCCAGCTCGTGCTGTCGGCGCGCGGTGCCCGTCGTAGCGGTGCCGGCGCGTGGCGCGGACTGGTCGGACGCGCCAACGGAGGCATGGTGGTGCACCTCGGCGTGGTGGTGATCGCGGTCGCACTGGCCGCCGCCACGTCGTTCGGTCACCGCAGCGAGGTGACGCTGCGGCCGGGCCAGGTCGTGTCGAGCGACGGCCATCGCATCGAGCTGGTCGGCCTCGCCCGCATCCGCACCCCCGCCCGGACAGCCACCGAGGCGCTCGTGCGCGTCGACGGACGCGGGCCGCTGCGGCCGGCGGTGAGCCAGTTCGGGGCCAACACCGAAGCGGTCGGGACACCGGCCATCGAATCGAGCCTCGAGGACGACGTGTACCTGACGGTGGACGCGTTGCCCGCGACCCCGGGTGGGCCGGTCACCATCGGCGTCACGGTGCAGCCGCTCGTGGCCTGGTTGTGGGGGGGCGGGGCCCTGCTCGTGCTCGGGGCTCTCCTGGCCGCCGTGCCCGGCAGGCGCCGGCGCCCCACCGACCCGGTATCGGCGCCGGTTCCGGGGGGGGAGGCGGGCGACGGCAGCAACGGATCGGGCGACGCCGGGCACCCGCCCACGGTCGGGGTGGCGCCAGGGCGCCGCACGGTCGCACCGGCAGAGCGTGGCGGCGTAGAGCCGGCCCCGGAGCCGGTCCCGGCGCGAGCCCCGTGATGCAGCCCCAAGGCGCGGCCTCGCGCCCCGGGCTCCACTCCCGGCACACCGCCAAATGGGTGGGAGGCGTGGTCCTCGTGGTGGGCGCTGCTCTGGTGGCGCTGCTGGCGACACGCCCCCAGCAGACCGTCACCGAGGTCGACACTCCCCTCGTGGGTCAGACGGCTCCGGGGATCAACGGCTCCACCCTCGGAGGCGGTTCCTTCGACCTGGCGTCGTTGCGGGGGCGGTGGGTCGTCGTGAATTTCTTCGCCAGCTGGTGCCCTCCGTGCCAACAGGAAGAGCCCGAGCTCGTGGCGTTCGCGTACGCACACCGGTCACCGGGTGACCCCGCGCTCGTCGGTGTGGTCTTCGACGACGCCGCCTCGACGGCACACAACTTCATGCGGTCCACGGGGGCGACCTGGCCGGCGGTGATCGATCCCAACGGCCAGACCGCCTTGAACTACGGCGTGCGCGGGCCTCCCGAGACGTTCATCGTGTCTCCGGACGGCACCGTGGTGGTGCACCTGGACGGGCCGGTGACCGCCGCCTCCCTCGACCACTGGCTGGCACTGGCGACGCGGGGCCGGTCGTGAGCCCTGCTCCGGCGCGCCGGTTCCCGGGGCGGCCCGGGTGGATGCCGTGGATGCCGTGGGCCGCGCTGGTGGTCGTGGTCGGCGTGGCCCTGGGCGTGGGTTCCTCCCACGGTGGGCCTCCCGCCTCCGCCGCTCAGCGCGCCGCCTCCATCGACGCGCTCGTGCGCTGCCCGAGCTGCGACGGCATCTCGGTGCTCGAGTCCTCGGCCTCGACCGCGGTGGCGATCCGCCAGGACGTCGCCGCCCGCGTCCGTGCCGGGCAGACCGACGGCCAGATCGACTCGTTCCTGGTGAGCAGGTACGGCCCCGACATCCTGTTGCGTCCACCCGTGCACGGGTGGACGGAGTGGGTGTGGGTGCTCCCGCCCGCGCTGCTGGCCCTGGCGGTGGTCGGTCTCGTCACGGTCCTGTGGCGACGCCGAAACCGAACCCCGGCACCGGTGTCCGCCGACGACCTGGCCCTGGTCCAGCGGGCGCTGGCGGAGCGTGCCGACGCGGGTCGGGGCGCTTCGGAGGGAATGCGAGCCCCGTGACCCGGGCCGAGCTCTACGACGAACGCTCCTTCCTGTTGGACTCGCTCGAGGACCTCGAGCGTGAACGAGCCGCGGGAGACCTCTCCGACGTCGACTACGAGGTCCTGCGCGACCGCTACGCACGGCGCGCCGCCGAGGTGCTCCGGGCCCTCGACCATGACGACGACGCGGACCTCCGAGGCACAGGGGCGCGCGTGCCCGGGGCGGAGCCCCAGTGGCGCCCCGAGGTGACGCCCGACGCCGCGTCCCCACCGCCCCGGCGACGGCGACGGCGGCGGCGCACGCTTCTTGTCTTGGGCCTGCTCGCCTTGGCCGCCGCCGTGGCCGTCACGTTGGTGGTGGCACGGTCCGGCACCCGGCTACCGGGAGAGACCGAGACGGGGTCGGTGGACCTCAGCCGCGCCGCGCAGCTGCGCCGGACGGATGCTCAGGCCGAGACGCTCGAGGCGTCCGGCGACGCGGCCGGCGCGGTCCGTCTCTTCGACCAGGTGCTCGCCGAGGATCCCGTCGATCCCGATGCCCTCACCCAGTTGGGGTGGCTCGAATTCGAGGCGGGTGCGGCCGCCCATGACGCGGCGGTGCTGGAGAAGGCCCAGCAGCTCGAGGAGTCGGCACTGCGAGTCGCGCCCGGCGCCTACGCGCCGCATCTGTACCTGGGGTCGATGCTCCTCGCCGAAGGGGACGACAGCGGTGCGGTGGGGCAGTACCGCCAGTTCCTCGCCGACGGGCCCCCGCAGGGCGAGGTGCGCGCCGCACGGCAATTCATCGACGAGGCGTTCAAAGGAGCGAATCTGCCGCTCCCCGCCCTCCCCGGGGCCACGTCGCCGACCCCCTCGGCCACCACCACGCCGCTCGCGGGCTGAGAACGCCGGGATCAGGCCCGCAGGGCGCGCAACGCCGACACGACGCGGGGAAACGCCGCCGCGAAGGCGTCGACGTCCCGGTCGGTCGTGGACCACCCCACCGACAGTCGCAGGGAACGCTCGGCGTCGGTCCCCATGGCCTCGAGCACGGGCGACGGGGCCAGGGACTCCGACGAGCACGACGAGCCCGAATGGGCGGCGATGCCGCTCTGGTCGAGACCGAGCAGGACCGGCTCGGCCTCGACTCCGCCCACCGCCACGCACACCAGGTGCGGAGCACGGCGGTCGGGATCGCCGAGCACCACCACGTCCTCGACCGACGTGGCCGCGTCCAGGATGGCGTCCGTGCGCCTCCTGGCATCGGCCGACTCGCGCCCGATGCGGCCCGGTTCGCGCAACACCTCGGCGACAGCCCCGAACCCGACGATGCCCGCCACGTTCTCGAAGCCGCCTCGCCGTGCCCGCTCCTGCTCACCCCCGACCACCAGAGGTGGCACCCGCAGGCCGCGCCGCACCAGCAGAGCGCCCGTCCCCGGCGGCCCTCCCAGCTTGTGTGCGCTCACCGACATGAGATCGGCGCCGAGCTCGTCGAGAACCGTCTCGAGGTGTCCCGCGCTCGTGCACGCGTCGACGTGCACGAGGGCGTCGTGGCGCCGGCACACCTCGACGACCTCGGCCACGGGTTGGATCGTCCCCACCTCGTGGTTTGCCACCTGGCAGTGCACGAGGGACGCGGGCGACCCTCGACGGGCCGCCTTGTCGAGGGCACTCTCCACCTCTGCCGGGTCCATCCGCCCCAGACGGTCGACGCCGACGTGGATGACGGCACCCGCACGCGCCGAGGCGTCCCGGACCGACGAATGCTCCACTGCGGCCAGCACGACAGGGCGGCCCGGTCGGGCCTGGGTGGCGCCCCACGTGGCCGCGTTCACCGCTTCTGTCCCACCCGACGTGAAGACGACCTGGCGCGGACGCGTGCCGAGCAGCGCGGCGACCTGTTCGCGCGCCGTCTCCACGGTGGCGCGCACGATGCGACCTTCGGTGTGGACCCGACCCGGGTCACCGGTGCCGTGGCGCGACGACTCGAACCAGCCGATCATGGCCGCCACCACTTCGGGCCGTGGCGGCGAGGTCGAGGCGTGGTCGAGGTAGTGGCGGGCCAGCGCTCAGACCAACGCCGCGCAGGCGTCGTCGCCGCGCGCGCGCGAGGACAGCACGACCGGGATGGGACCCTCGGCGGCCGCCCCGCACAACCCCGCCAGGAGCCCCCGGACCATTCCCCGGTCCACCGCGCAGATCACGGGATGCTGCGTGGCGGCCTCGCCGAAGGGGCAGTGCTCGGCCACCACGGCCGTCGACTCGCCACGGTCCTCGGCATGGGCCGCGAACCCGTGCGCGGTGAGCGCATCGGCGATGGTGTGCATGGCGGCGCGTACAGAGCGTTGTCCTTCGCCGGGCTCCATGCGCTCGGCGAGGTCGCGGCCGTAGTTCTCCCCCAGGCGTTCGGCCATGCGCTCGGCCTCGACCGGACCGAGCAGCTCGAGGGCTTCGGCGAGCAGCGCCACGATCAGGTCGTCGCGGTGGGTGACGAAGTCGAGCGTGGGGTCGCCGTCGGGTCCGTCGGCGGCCCGGTAGCGCTTGGAGGGACGCCCCGCCCCGGCCGAGGGGAGACGTTCGAGGCTCACCTCGAGGTACCCGCCCGCGGCCAGCCGGTCGAGATGGTGCCGGGCCACGTTGGGGTGCACCGAGAACGCCGCGGCCAGCTCGGAGGCGGTGGCGCCGGGGTGGGACCGGACGTGAAGGTAGATCTCCCGTCGGGTCGGGTCACCGAACGCCGAGGTCACCGCGGCCACGGCGGCGGAGAACCGCCGATCGGCGGGGGCGTTCCCACCGAGATCGGGGGCAGATTCCACACCGGTAGTCTACCGGTTGGGTGCGGCGAAATCCCTGGTCGCGCCAGCCGGACCCTTTCCGAGAGAGGCGCCGTGGTCCCCACCGATGCCGATGTGCGCGCCGCGGCCGCGGCCGTGGAGGACCCGACCCTGCGCCGGGGCCTCGGGGAGCTCGGGATGGTGCGGTCCGTGCGCTCGGGGCGCCGCCAGGCGTCTGTGGTGGTGGCGTTGCCCGTGGAGGGGTGGCCAGCAGCCGACGAGCTGGTCGACCTGGTGGTCCGGAGCGTGGGGACGGTCGCCGGGGTGGGTGAGGTGAAGGTCGAGCTCCTCACCATGACCGACCCCGAGCGCGAGGAGCTCCACCGTCGCCTGGCGCTGGGCGCGGGTGGTGAGCCGGTGGCCCCCGCCCCGGGTGGAGGTGCCCGTGGGCACGCGCACGGCCCCGGTGGACCGCCGGCCCCGCTCGGGCACGAGGCAGGCCGGCCCAACCGCTTCATGGCGCCGGGATCGCGCACCCGGGTGGTGGGGATCTCGTCGGGCAAAGGCGGTGTCGGCAAGTCGTCGGTGACGGTGAACCTGGCGGTGGCCCTGGCGGCGCGGGGCCACGATGTCGGATTGCTCGACGCCGACGTGTACGGGTTCTCCGTGCCCAAGATGCTCGGCGTGACCCGCGGGCCTGTCGCCGTGGACGATCTCCTTGTGCCGCCCGTGGTCCACGGGGTCCGCTGCCTGTCGATGGGCTTCTTCGTTCCCGACGAGCAGCCGGTCATCTGGCGGGGGCCGATGTTGCACAAGGCACTCGAGCAGTTCCTCGTCGATTCCTATTGGGGAGAGCCCGACTTCCTTCTCATCGACATGCCGCCGGGCACCGGCGACGTCACACTCTCGTTGGGCCAGTACCTGCCCCGGACCGAGATCGTGGTCGTCACGACACCACAAGCCGCCGCCCAGCGGGTGGCCCAGCGCTCGGCCTACGCGGCCAAGAAGCTCAAGTTGGCCGTACGGGGGGTCGTCGAGAACCTGTCGTGGTTCACCGGCGACGACGGCACGCGCTACGAGCTCTTCGGGTCCGGCGGCGGACAGGAGCTCGCCGACGACCTCGAGGTGCCGCTGCTGGCCCGGATCCCCCTCGTCCCCGCCGTCCGCGTGGGTGGGGACACCGGCACACCCGTGCGCGTGGCCGACAGCGGCGGAGAAGCGGCACTGGCGTTCGACGCGTTGGCGACCCGTCTCGAGGAGCTCGGACCGGCGCGGATCTACCGGCGCGAGCTCAACGTCCGCTAAGGGAGTCCACGCCCCGGGGAAGCCGGTCGCGGTCCCACCCGAGGTCCGACACGGCGATGCCCATGGCGAACCGGTCGGTCATCCCCGCCACATAGGCCACCGCCTCGAAGACCGCGCCCTCACTGCCCGCGACGAGGCCGGAGCCGCTGCGCACACCCGGAATGAGGTTCGGCTGGTCACTGAAGTGCGCGACCAGGGCTCGCAGCACCCCCACCACGGACGCGCCCTGGGTCACCGACGCGGGACGCAGGTAGATGTGCTCGTAATTGCCGCGTCGGAAGACGGCGAGGGCTTCGGCGAGCTCCTCGTCCATCCCCACCCGACCCGTTCGAAGCGTGGTGCGGACCATCCCCTCGATGAACGTGCGCAGTTGCCTCGAGCGGGTCTCGCCGCACAGGCCGAGCACGGCGTCGGGCAGGAGTGACGGCGTCACGATCCCGGCCGAGACGGCGTCCTCCCAGTCGTGGCACAGGTACGCGATCCGGTCGGCCCAGCTGACGACCTCGCCTTCGGGTGTGGCGGGGGCGGGGCGCGACCATGAATGGTTGCGGATGCCGTCGAGCGTCTCCTCGCACAGGTTCAGCTCCGCGAGCGAGACCTGCGCGCCCCAGACGGCATGGTCGAACCCGCCCGGGAGGAAGACCCCGAGGGCATCCTCGCTCATGTGTCCACCCGGACCGTGGCCGCAGTCGTGGCCGAGGGCGATGGCCTCGGTGAGTGCCACGTTCATCCGGCACGCCTGGGCGATGCCGGTGGCCACCTGCGCAACCTCGAGCGCGTGGCTGAGGCGGGTCCGCTGGTGGTCGGCGGGGAAGATGAAGACCTGGGTCTTGCCCGCCAGCCGGCGGAAGGACGCCGAGTGCAGGATGCGGTCCCGGTCCCGTTCGAAGCAGGTGCGCCACGGGTCGGGCTCCTCGGGGACGGCGCGCCGGCCCCCGCCCGCGGCCCGGGTCGCCCCCGGGGCGAGCAGCAGGTCCTCAGCCGCTTCGCGTTCGAGGCGTCCGAGCGGTTGGACTTCCCCGTCGGTGCCCAACGCGGCGGAGGAGTCGGCATGCGCCGTGCGCAGGCCCTGCGCCTCGTGCCCAGCCATGGTGGCCGCCCACCGGCGGCTCCGCTCGGTCGGCAGGACAGGGGTCGGCTCCACGGGCTTTAGTGTGGCTCACGGCTGTATGGTCGTGGACCGCCCGGGTGGGGACGGTCCGATCGGAGGAGCGGGACAAAGGTGGACGTGCGCATCGGGATCGTGCAGAGCCCCAAGGAGCTCGAGGTCGAACTGGGCGAAGACGCAGATCGCGAGGCGGTCATCGCCGAGATCGAGGCGTCCTTGGGCCAAGAAGCCGGGGTGCTCTGGCTCACCGACCGCAAGGGCCGGCGAGTCGCCATTCCGGTGGCCAAGGTCGCCTACGTGGAGGTGGGTGCACCCACCCACGAGCGCCGGGTCGGTTTCGGCGCCCCCTGACCCGAGGGCTCGGCAGTTCCCCGTGAGCACCGCCGAGCACAAGATGGTGGGCCTGCTCGACCGCCGGCTCCTCTTCGTCACCGGGAAGGGTGGCGTCGGGAAGACCACCGTGGCCGCCGGCCTGGCCCTGTATGCGGCCGAGCACGACAGGCGGACCCTGCTGTGCGAGATGGACGCCAAGGGGGACGTGGCCGCCTACTTCGAGACCGGGCCCACAGATTTCGCGGCGCGTGAGGTGTTCCCGTCGCTGTGGGCGATGTCGATGGACACCGAGGCGTCGCTGCGCGAGTACCTGAAGCTCAACCTTCGCATCCCGGTGGTGGGCCGGATCGGCCCGCTGGCGAAGGTGTTCGATTTCGTGGCGACCGCCGCCCCCGGTGTCCGCGAGATCCTCACCGTGGGCAAGTTCTGCTACGAGGTGCGGGAGCGACACTACGACCTCGTCGTGGTAGACGCCTCGGCCACAGGGCACATCGTCGGGCAGCTGGCCGCACCCCAAGCGATCAACGACCTCGTGAAAGTGGGCCTCATCCGGTCGCAGACGGACTGGATCCTCGAGATCCTCTCCGATGCCGCCACGACGGGCCTCGTGATCGTCACGACCCCCGAGGAGATGCCTGTCAACGAGACCATCGAGCTGGCGTCGAGAGTGGCCAACGAGACGTCGGTCGAGCTGGCCGCGGTGATCGTGAACCGCGTGCTGCCCGAGCTGTTCGGGCGCAGCGAGGAGGAGGTCTTCAACGAGCTGTGCCGGCCCGGGGTGTCCTCCGAGCTCAAGAGACTGGTGCAGGGCGATCCCACGCCGGTCCTCGACGCGGCCCGCCTCGCTGTCACCTTGCGCCGCACCCGGGCGGAGCATCTCGAGCGGCTGCGCGCCGGGGTCGACCCCGCCGTGCCCATGATGTACCTGCCCTTCCTCTTCACGCGGCTGCACGGGCTCCGCACCCTCCGCCAGGTGGCCGTCTCGCTCGGCGAGGAGCTGGCCCCCTGATGCCCAGGCGCAGCCCGCCCCGCCCCGAAGCGAAGGGAGCGACCCTCGACGGCCTGCTGGCGTCGAAGGAGATCGTGGTGGCGTGCGGGCCCGGGGGGGTCGGCAAGACGACGACGGCGGCCGCGGCCGGCGCCATGGCCGCGGCGCGCCTCGGTGGGAAGGTGCTCGTCCTCACCGTCGACCCCGCTCGGCGCCTGGCCGACGCCCTGGGCCTCGAGGGGATCGGGAACACAGAGCGGCGTGTGCCCGACGACACCTTCCGCCAGGCGGGGGTGAAACCGATGGGTGAGCTCTGGGCCGCCATGCTCGACACCAAGGAGTCCTGGGACTCGCTGGTGCGGCTGCATGCGCCCGATGCCCGTACGCGGGACGAGATCCTGTCCAACCCCCTGTACCGGAACATCTCCGGGCGTTTCGTCCAGAGCCACGACTACATCGCCATGGAGCGCCTCTTCGAGATCCACGCCGACGGCAAATACGACCTCATCGTGGTGGACACCCCGCCGACACGCAACGCCCTCGACTTCCTGGACGCGCCCGAGCGCATGGCCGAGTTCTTCTCGAGCCGGCTGCTGCGGTGGCTCATCGTGCCGTACCGCTCCAAGCTCGTGAACTTCGCCTCTAAACCCTTCTACCAGGTCGCCGACAGGATCCTCGGGACCCAGTTCCTCGAGGACGTGGCGCAATTCTTCATCCTCTTCCAGTCGATGTACGACGGGTTCGTCGAGCGGGCCAAAGCCGTGCACCGACTGATGGCGGACCGCCGCACCTCGTTCATCGTGGTGTCGACCCTCGAGGCGGTCCCCCTGCGTGAGGCGGAGTTCTTCGCGCAGGCCCTCAAGGACCGGCGGCTCCATCTGGGCGCCATCGTCCTCAACAAGGTGCTTCCCGCCTACCTGCGCGACCCGCAGGGGGAGGCGGTCGCCGAGAAGCTGCGCGATCGGGCCGACGAGCTGGCCGAGGCCCTGGCGCCCAAAGTGCGCTCCGGGGACGTCGACCAGATCCGTCGCGTGCTCACCGAGGTGGGCCGGAGCTACATCGACTACCGGGTCGTGGCCCAGCGCGAGGCCGAGCAACAGGCGGAGCTGGCCGATGTGCCCGAGACGCTGGTGAGCGTCCCGTACTTCGAGACCGACGTCTATGACCTCGCCGGCCTTCTGCGCCTGGGCGCGAAGCTCTGGAGCCCGTGACGAGTTCCGGCCCCACCTACTGCCCGGGGTAGCCGCCTCCGCCTTCGGCGTGCTGCTTGGCGATGTACATAGCGCTGTCGGCGCGGCCGAGAAGCGTCGCCGCGGTGTCGCCGGGGCCGGGGTGGGCCAGGCCGACGCTGGCGGTCAGGCGGAACGTTCCCTCGGGGAGCTCGATCGGTCGCTGGATGCCCTCGGCCAGGCGTGCCGCCAGCGACCTGAGCTCCTCGGGGTCGCGGATGGCGGCAACCACGACGAACTCGTCACCGCCGTAACGTGCCACCACGTCACCTTTTCGCACCGACGACTCGAGGCGCGCCGCCACGCGACGCAAGAGCTCGTCGCCCGTGTTCCGGCCGTACTGGTCGTTGATGGGCCGGAACCCGTTGAGGTCGATGAACACCACCGCAGTCGTCGGATTGCCGAGGCACCGCTCGACGTGCGCCCGCAGAGTCACTCTGTTGGCCAGCCCCGTGAGCGGGTCGAAAGTGGTGAGCTCCTCGAGGGCCTCCCGGGTGGCACGGAGCTGGGTGATGTCGTGGCCCGACACGACGAGGCCGTTCACCGTGGGGTCGTCGAGGAGGTTCACGATGCTCAGCTCGAAAGGGACGGACTCGTTCCCGCCGCGGCGCATCAAGTCGACCTCGACGACGGTGGGGGCCCGGCTGAAAGAGGGCACGTCGACGGAACGGGACAACGCCGCGGCCAGGCTGCCCTGGTCGTGCGGTGCCGCGAACTCCACCAGAGGCCTGCCCTCCACCAGTTCCTGGTCGTGCCCGAGCAACCTCGTGATGGCGGCGGACACCGACTGGATGCGCCCTCCGGCGTCCAACAGCATGGTTACGCTGGCGGCGTTGTGCACGATGGCGCGGAACTTGCCGATCTCGTCGGAGGCGATCTCCCACCGGCGCCGTTCGGTCAGGTCGCGCAGACACAGCACGAGGCCGTTGACCGCCGGCCTGTCGAGGAGGTTGGCGCCGATGACCTCGACCAGCCTCCAGCCGTCGGCAGCCCGCACCCGTAGCTCGATGGGCGTCCCTACGGTCTTGCCCTGGATGCTCGTCAACGCCACCGCGGCGACCTCCTGGTCGTCGGGGTGGAGGAAGTCCAGGCCGTCGACCCCCGCCATCCGGGTGGTGTCCAGCCCGAACAGCCGTTCGGCGGCGTCATTAGCCCAGATCAGCCGGGCTGAGGCATCGACCACCACGACGGCGTCCGGGAGCCAGACAGCGACGTCGAGGAGGCCTCGCGATTCGATCACCAGGACTCCATCGGCCGGCGCGGCCCCTGGCCTTAGCCCGGGTATTGCCGGGCTCCCTGGCCCGAGCCCCGGCGGCGGCCTCTTCCCCGCCCCGGTCGCCCCCACGGGGACTCCTCCGGCCGGGCCCCAGAGCCGGTCCCCGGGAGCCGAGGGAGGCGGGCCCTGCCCGGCCCGGGGAGCCCGGGCGCCGGGGGCGGGCCGACGCCGACGATGCCGGCATCTTCCCGGTGGGCACCGGCGTCAGGACCCGACGCCCCTTCCCTCGTCCCACGGTCCGGGGCCCGGCCCCCACGCGGATCGCACGCCACCTCCGACAGCGAGCGGCGCGTCGACTTCGATCGCGCACGGCGTGCCGCGGCTGGCAACACACGAGACCTGTCGGGTCCGGATCGATTCCGTGTCGGACACCTTGGTCGGGGGTTGTGTTGTCCTGGATGAAGTAAGGCACTCGAGATGCCGACACCAACGCATGAGGAACCGGCCGCCGAAGCGGGCGAAGGATGCCTGATCCGGCGCGGACGTTTGCGATGACCACGAGAACCTGTGGATTTGTGTTCACGACGACGGGCCGGCCTTGTGGCAACCACGTGGCCGACGGTGTCCCTTGGTGCCGCTCGGGTCATCCGTGCTCGTCGACCGAGCTCGCCGACGACGTCGTCGGGGGAGCCCCCGATCCTTCCGATGCACCGCCGACACGTGCAAGAGGGGCCACGAGGTCCCGCCGCCCCCTGAGCAACACGCGGCGCGCCACGGAGCTGCTCAGGCAGGCCATGGCGAGTGAAGACGCCGACGAAGTCGGCCTGCGTGCCGAACATGTCCTCGCCGACGGCGGGACCGCACTGGCACTGCTCGGTGGGGAAGATGCTTCGCCAGCCGCCCGCGCCGCTGTCGTCCAGCGTTTCGGAAGGGTCGGCGCACTGCTCGTCCTGGGGTACGAGGAACGGGGGCGGGCGCAACATCTCGGCCCGCTGAACCCGCTGCCCAACGCATCGCCCAACGGATCGCACAACGGATCGCCCAACGGATCGCACAACGGATCGCGCAGCGGAGCGGTGAACGGATCGCACAACGGATCGTCCAACGCATCGCCCAACGGATCGCACAACGGCCATCGGGAGGCCGAGCAGCTCGACGACGGGAAGGGGCACATCGAGCGATTGGTGCGGGACTTCGCCGATCTCGACGCACTCGGGTTGTACCGGCTCCTGGGCGAGATCGACCACGACGAGGGGTTGGGGGGGGACGGCGACGGGGTCGACGCCCATCGGTGGCTGCACGCCACCTACGCGGTGGCGGCCCGTGACGGCACGCCCGGCGCCCATCGGGCCTACATGCGCGCTCTCGACCGGGTCATGCGCCTGGTCCGGCCGCTGGTCGCCTCGTAGGGCGGTTCCCCTCGGCCGGGTCCGGACGCCGGGCTCCGCCGCCTACGATGCGGTCGGAGGGACCACGCACATGGCCGACATCACAGATCCCGTGCTCGAGGCGTACGCGGAAGCACACACCACGAGACCGCCCGACCACCTGTTGACGCTGGCCGAGGAGACCCGGGCCACACTCGGCGCACCGCAGATGATGGTGGGAGCACTGGAGGGCCGCGTCCTCGAGATGCTCGTCTACGCGCTGCGTGCCCAATGGGTCCTCGAGATCGGAACCTTCAGCGGCTACTCGTCGCTCTCGATGGCTCCGGGCCTTCCCCCCGGCGGACGCATCACCTCGTGCGAGTTGAGCCCCGTGCACGCCGCCGCCGCCCGGGCCCACATCGCCGGCAGTCCGTACGCGGATCGGATCGAGGTGATCGAGGGCCCCGCGCTCGCCACCGTGGAGAACCTGGAGGGGCCGTTCGACTTCGTGTTCATCGACGCCGACAAGACCAACTACCTGGCCTACTACGAAGCCGTGCTGCCCAAGTTGGCCCCCGGCGGGCTGATCGCGGCCGACAACACACTGTGGAGCGGCCGGGTGGTCGACGAATCCGACCGGTCCGACGACACCAGAGCCATCCGCGCCTTCAACGACGCCGTGGCATCGGACCCGCGCGTGGTGTGCGTGCAGCTGACGGTGCGCGACGGGGTAACCCTCATCCGGCCGTCGCTCCCCACTGCGGCCGGCGGTCGGTGAGAACGCAGGAGACCACCGCTTCGATGCTCGACTACCACCTCCACCTCTGGCCCCACGGCCAGCGTGACACGGCTCCCACGCTCGAGCAGGTGGCCGCCTACTGCGACCGCGCCGCCGCCGCCGGCATCCACGAGATCGCGCTCACCGAGCACCTCTTCAGATTCGCGCAGGCCGACCGGTTGCTGCGCGGGTTCTGGGAAGACGAGCCCGACGCCGCGCTGCGGGCGTCGATGGAGAACTACTGGGACGAGCACGCCCGCGCCGACCTCGACGCCTATGTGGAGTGCGCGTTGGCCGCCAAGGACGCCGGGCTGCCCGTCGTGCTCGGCCTGGAGGTCGACTACTACCGCGGGCGGATGGACGACGTCGTCACCCTTCTCGCCGGGTACCCCTTCGACGTCCTGTTGGGATCGGTCCACTGGATCGGGACGTGGCGCTTCGACGACGTCGGCGACGCCGTGTCGATGGCGCAGTGGTCGACACGACAGGTCGACGCGGCGTGGGGTGACTACGTCACGGCGATCGAGGAGCTCGCCGCCACTTCGGCTTGCGACGTGCTGGCCCATCCGGACCTGGTGAAGGCGGCCGGTCACCGACCGGCGGCGCCCGAGGAATGCTGGGACCGGCTGGTCGAGGCGGCGGTGCGCTCGGGAATGGCGGCCGAGCTCTCCTCGGCCGGTTGGCGCAAGCCCGCGCAGGAGGCCTACCCCGCACCGGGACTGCTGGCGCGCCTGGTCTCGGGGGGCGTCCCGCTCACCACGGCCTCCGACGCCCACCGGCTGGCCGATGTCGCCCATCGGGCGGTGGACCTTGCCCGCATGCTCGACGACCTGGAGGTGGGTTCGCTGCGCGCCTTCCGCGCCCGGCGCCCGGTGGACGTCCCCGTCGGCACGGCCGCGGTCGGATCGTGAAGACCTCCGCGGAGCTCGCCGCCACCCAGACCGGGCTCGACGCCGCCAGCCTCGACCACCTCCAACGCCTGCTCGGGTCGTGGGGGGTGCTGTCGGACCTGTCGTTCTCGGACCTCCTCCTGGTGGCACCGGTGCGTGGGACGGCGGGCGCCCAACTGATCGTGCTCGGACAGATCCGTCCCACCACGTGGGCCACGCTCCTGCGGGTCGACCTGGTGGGCCAGGTCGTGGAGGGTGCCGACTGGCCCGTGGTCACCGAGGCCATCCAGTCGGGGAAGGTGTCGTCGGGTCTCGCCGTCATCCCCGTCCCCCTCCGGGTCCGGATGGCTTCGGCCGACCCCGACGGGCGCGACACCGGGGAGGTGCCGGCTGTTCCCGACACCGCACAGCTCGAGTGCGTCCCCGTGCGTCACGGTGGCGAGCCCGTCGCCGTCATCGTCCGGGTGGCGCCACTCGAGGACCGGCGCCCCGGACGCCTCGAACGCGTCTATCGCGATCTGTACCGACGCCTGGCGCTCATGGTGATGGTCGGCGACTTCCCGTTCATGGGCGAGGACTTCACGACCGAGGACGCGCCCCGGGTCGGTGACGGTCTCGTCCTCGTCGAGCCCGGCGGGCACGTGCGGTACGCCTCTCCCAACGCCATGAGCGCATTGCACCGCATGGGCGTGAGCGAAGTGGTCGAGGGACGACGCCTCTCGGAGCTGGGCATCGACGACACCGCGGTGAGCTCGGCACTACGGGTGGGTTGCCCTGTCACCGAGGAGGTGGAACGCCGCCCCGACGTGATCGTCCTCCTGCAGTGCACGCCCCTGCTCGAACAGGACATCGTCACGGGGGCCATGGTGCTGCTGCGTGACGTCACGGACCTCCGCCGCCTGGACCGCCTCTTGCTCTCGAAGGACGCGGCGATCCGCGAGGTGCACCACCGGGTGAAGAACAACCTGCAGACCATCTCGTCGTTGCTCCGGCTCCAGGCCCGCCGGCTCGAGCCCGGCAAGGGTCAGGAGGCGTTGCGCGAAGCCGAGAGACGGGTCAGGTCGATCGCCCTCGTCCACGAGATCCTGTCGCGCGAGCCCGGGGACGAGGTCCCCTTCGACGAGATCGTCGGGTCACTGGTCCGGATGGCCGAGGACTCTGTCGTGTCCGGCGACCGCATCGAGATCCAGGTGAAGGGCGACGTGGGAGAGGTGGCCGCCGATGTCGCCACGCCGCTGGCGGTCGTGTTGGCCGAGCTGTTGCAGAACGCCGTCGAGCACGCCTTCCCGTCGGTGGGCGCCGATTCCGTGTTCATCGCCAACAACGACGGCGAGGCGGTCGGGCACGTGGAGCTCGTGCTCGCCAACGACGGTGACAACCTCACCCTGGAGGTCCGCGACGACGGCTGCGGCCTGCCCGAGGGGTTCGACATCGACCACACGACCAGTCTCGGGCTCTCGATCGTCCGCGACCTCGTCACGAGCCAGCTGGCGGGCTCCATCACCATGATGAGCAACGGCGGGACCGTCGTGACGATCGACCTCCCGGCGCACAAATCCTCGAACGAGGCCGCCTCCCGCTGAGATCGCTCCGGGGCAGGGCTCGGGGCCCGGCTCGGGGCCCGGCTCGTGGCGCCCAGGGTCAGTCTTCGGCCCCCACCGAGAAGCGGTAGCCGATGCCGCGCACGGTGTGGAGCCAGCGCGCGCTGGTGGCTTCGGGCTCGAGCTTGAGCCGCAGCCGGCGGACGTGCTCGGTGACCGTGGCCGGGTCCTGCCACTCCTGCGTGGAGCCCCACACGTGCTCGAGCAGCTCCTCGCGGGTGAAGACCTGGTCGGGTGTGGCGGCCAGGAACGCCAAGAGGTCGAATTCCTTGGGCGTGAGGTCGATCGTCGTCCCGTTCACCACGACGCGGTGTGCGGCCCGGTCGATGATGAGGCCCTCGTGCTCGATCTGGTTCGCCGACTGCGTCGGCTGGCCCCGGCGCAAGACAGCCCGGATGCGCGCGTCGAGCTCGGGCAGGGAGCACGGCTTCACGACGTAGTCGTCGGCACCGAGGTTCAGGACGCGGACGCGTTCGGACTCCTCGGAGCGACCCGTCAGCACGATGACGGGCAGCTCGCCGTCGCGCCGCAACCGGGTGAGCACCTCCTCACCGTCGAGGCCCGGGAGCCCGAGGTCGAGCACCACCAGGTCGTAGCGGCCGAGGCTCGCCTCTCTGAGCGTGCCCGGTCCGTCGGCCGCCTCTCCCACGCGGTACCCCACCCGCTGCAGGAACATCCGGGTGGCGGTCCGGCTCGCCGTGTCGTCCTCGGCCACGAGGACCATGTGGTCTTCTTCGGTCAGGGTCACTGTCACAGGTCTACCTCCGGTCGCACGTCTTGCCGTCCCCGTGGTCGGGGTCCCCCCCCACGACCGGCTTCGGACCTTCCCCTCCACCCGCGCCGAGGACGCGCCCACGGGGCGCGGTCCCTGGTGAGGATGTCGGTCGATCCCTTGAACTGGCCCATCTGCTCTGTCAGGGCCCCGGCGGGGGGTCCGTCGTCGGCGACGCGCAGGCGCTTGTCGTCCGTGACGAGCGCCTGCACACCCTGCGACAACCCTTCACCGGTGTCCACCCTGCCTGGCTCCTATCTCGTAGTCCACGAGCCGAAGGAGAGCTTCGACGTCCACCGGCTTGGTCAGGTACCCCTCGACCCCGAGGTCGAGCATCTCCCTGATCCTGCTCGGCGTAGCGTCGGCGCTCACCACGACTACCTTGGTGTCGGCCAACTCAGGCACCGCCTTGAGCCGGTGGAGCAGTTCGTCCCCCGCCAGATCCGGCAGGTGGAGGTCGAGAAGGACCAGGTCAGGACGGTGCTGACGGGCCAGTTGGAGTCCCGAGCGGCCTTCGACGGCCGAGACGAGCCGAACCCCGGGCCGCTTGGCGAGCACCTGCTCGACGAGGGCGGCGTTCGAGGGGTTGTCCTCGATCTGGAGCACGACGACACCCCGGCCCGGCCCGGCGGGGGCGCCTGAGCCGTTGGGGGCGGGGAAACGGGGCGCCTCGGGCCGGGCTCGTCCCCCCACCCCGGCCAGCGCCGGCCCCCAACTTCGGTGGGAGGCGTCGGCAGGCTGGGCTCTCGTCCCGGTGCCGGCGGGCTCGACGGGGAGGAGCTCGATCCAGAACGTCGATCCGTGCCCTGGCACCGAGTCGACGCCGATGGCGCCCCCCATCACCTCGACGAGCTGTTTCGACAGGGCGAGGCCGACGCCGGTGCCCTCGACCCCCGAGCGCTCGGCTCCGAGCCTCGAGAACGGCACGAACAACTGGTCCTGCTGCTCGTGGGCGATCCCCGGTCCCGTGTCCCGGACCTCGATGCGGACCCGACCCTTGGCTCCCGGCCCGGTACGGAACGCCACCGAGCCGCCCCGGGTGTTGTACTTGACGGCGTTGGAGCCGAGGTTGAGCAGAACCTGCAGCAGCCTCTGGCGATCGGCGTGCACGCGCAGCACGCGCGCCGCGTCGGTGTCCACCGATAGCTCGATGTCGGAGGCCTCGGCGACGGGAGCGAGCAAGGTGGCCACTTCGTCGAGGACGTCACCCACCTCGACGGGCTCGGTGGAGAGGCTGACGCGTCCGGCCTCGATGCGCGAGATGTCGAGCACCTCGTTGATCAGCGACAGCAGGTGGCGCCCGGCGACCTGGATCTGGTCGACGCTCGACGCCTGGTCTGCGGGGAGCTCGTCGAGCTCGAGCAGCTGAGCGAAACCGAGGATGGCGTTGAGCGGCGTGCGCAACTCGTGGCTCATGCGCGACAGGAACTCGCTCTTGGCCTGGCTCGCCCTCTCGGCGCCCACCGAGGCGTGGGGGAGGGACTGCTCGAGGTGCATGCGCTGGGTGATGTCCCGGGAGATCGTGACCGTCCCCGTGACCCGGCCCGCCTGGTCGAAAACCGGTCGGGCCCGGGTCTCGTAGGTGCGGAGGTCGCCGTCGTCGAGCCGACCTGTCGTCACCACCGGATCGGGGCTCTGCTCGCCGGCGACACAGCGGGCGATGAGCTCGTCGAGCACGGCGCGTTCCGCGTCGGAAGCCACGTCCCGCCGTGCGGTTCCGTCCGATCCCGTCCGGGCCCGGGCCGAGTCGCTCGGCGCCATGTCCGTCGTTCCGATCACTTCGGACAGCGAAGAGCTGGCCAGGACCACCTGCCCCGAGATGTCCCGCACCACGATGGTGTCCGGAGAGGCGTGGAAGATCGACTCGAGGAGGAAGCGGCGTTCGTCGGCGGCGCGTTGGGCCAGATGGCGCTCGGACACGTCGACGAGGTAGGCGACGACGCCCTGGAGCTCGCCGGCAGGCCCGGATTCCACCGTGTAGACCGCCTCGGCTTCGTGCCAGTGCTCCGAGGTCGGGTCGCGCCGGAAGCGGAGGAGGAACTCGAGCCGTTCTCCGTGGCGCCCGGCCCCTCCCACCAGCGCCTCGCGTAGCTGGAGCGCCGTGTCGGGGTGGAAGTGCTCGATGACGACGCCGGGCTCGGCCATGGCCACCTCGGCGGAGATCCCCAGGAGACGTTCGATGTTGGGGCTCGCGTACGAGAAGTGCCGCGTCTCGACGTCATAGCGCAGGGAAACCACCGGGCTGGCGGTGAGGATGTTCTCGAGCTCCCCACGGGCGCGGTCTCGCTCTTCGGCCCGTTCGCGCAATTGGGACGTCGTGTCGAGCAGCCGCGCCGAGAGGCGGCCGATCTCGTCACGCCCGCTCGGCACCTCGACCGGGGCCTCGCCCCGCTCCAGGGCCTCGGTGGCCCGCTCGAGGCGGCGCAGCCTCGTGACGACGCCGGCGGTGAACAACTGCGAGACGATCACGCCTCCCGCCAGGGCCAGCACCACCGCGGCGATGGCGATGGCGGGCAGGACCACGTTGGAGGTGTGGATGTCCGACTGCTGGCTGGCGATGATCGCCGTTTCCTGGGTAGACAACGACGAGACGTCGCGACGGAGCTTGTCCGTGCGCGCCTGGACCGAACGCAGCAGGGCGAGGACCGGCGCCGATGGTGCCGGGGAGGGTCGCTGCAGGTTCAGCCGGTGCAGCTCCGAGACCAGCCCGAGGGTGTCGCGCTGGATGGCGGGGCCCCATGTGTGCCTGTTCGGAGTGACGAGGCTCAGCGCCTCGAGCTGGCCGAGATGGCCGGGGACCGATTCCTCGGCCTGGGTGTAGGACTTCTGGAACGACGTGTCTCCCGTGAGCAGGTAGCCCCCGAGGTCGGCTTGCGCCGAAAGGATGCTGTTCTCGAGCGTCGTGGCGGCGTCGACGATCTGCCGGGAGTTCCCCGCCACCCCCTGGGCCCGATTGTCGACGTGGGTGAACCAGAACGTCGATCCCAGCACCACCACCAGGATGGCGATGGGGACGGCGATGACCACCAGGCCCTTGGATCTCAAGGGCCTGTCGACCCACCTGGTGCCGAGCCGTTGCCCTTTCGACGCGTCACTCATCGCGGCACCTCTCACCGGGCAGCGGCAGCGCTCACCGAGAGCAAGCAGCTCTCACCGGCAGGAAATGGAGAGAGGAAGGACCTGCGCGCTCCCCGTCAGTCGAGGTTATCGACGGTTAGGGGCGGCTTCTTGACGCGCAGCGGCCCCGGAGAGGCTCCGGGGCCGGTCGGTGGGGTGGGGTCGTCGGAAAGGGCGGTGTTTCGAACGGCCTACGAAGCGCGTCGCCGGGCCGCCAGCCAGGCCTTGCGCAGCTTGCGACGCTCCTCTTCGGAAGTCCCGCCCCAGATCCCCGACTCCTGGTTGGTGGCCAGGGCGAACTCCAGGCACGGCTCGATCGCCTCACACGCCCTGCAGACCCGCTTGGCCGCCTCGATCTGCTCGATCGCCGGACCGGTCGTCCCCACCGGGAAGAAGAGGTCCGGCTCGGTGTGGCGGCAGGCAGCCACCTTGCGCCAGTCGTCGGCATCCCATTCGACCGAGCGGTTCCACATGAGTGCCACGATTACCTCCTCCGGTACCGAGCAATTCGGGGCGATCCTGGGTGTCGTTTCCTTGTGATCCCGTTCACTTGGCTGGCCACAGGGTATAAAGGCCACGGGAAACGGTGAACGTGAAGCTACTCCCAAGCGCTCACCCCTCCAAGCGCGGAGAGGCCTCGAGAGCGCTCACAGGTCAGGGAAAGGCGCGGAAAGTGGCGAAATGGGGCGACGAGCGCCACCTCAGGGCGTCGAGTGGACGAAGGCCG
>JARLGQ010000248.1 GCA_031292675.1 Acidimicrobiales bacterium | reverse complement strand
GCTCAGGTGGTGGACGCGCCCCCGAGGTTGGTGGTCAGGGCACTAGCGCTGCGGTTCTCAGGCGGGGCATCCCAGTGATGCCTGCGGCGGGTGCCGGCGCAGGATTGGCCCAGGACGGAGCGCGTCTACCCTAACGGCACCGATTAGATATAATATACGCAATGACCACCACGCTCGAAGCAGACGTCGACAAGATCCCTTGGATTGTGGACCTGGACGCGCACGTGGTCGAGCCGCCTGATGTGTGGTCGAGCCGTCTACCAGCCCATTTGCGAGAAGCAGGCCCTCATATCGAGTACATGCCCGGAGGGGTGCCCCGACTGGAAGGCGCGTCGTACATTGAGGCTCCCGGCACCCACGGCCCGCCGGTTGCCTGGTGGTGTTACGAAGATCATCGGGCTTCGGTCAAGCGCACCATTGCCGCGGCCGGCTTCCCGGCCGAAGAGGTGTTGCTCAAAGGAGTCACCTACGACGAGATGCGCCCAGGTTGTTGGCAATCCAAGGCGCGTCTGGAGGATATGAGCCTCAACGGAGTGCAGGCCCAGCTCTGCTTCCCGAACTACCCCAGATTCTGCGGGCAGCAATTCCTGTGGGGCAAGGACCGCACGCTCGCGCTGTTATGTGTCGAGGCGTACAACGACTGGATGGTGGAGGAATGGTGCGGTTCGAGCAACGGCCGGCTACTGCCGCTGTGCCTGATCCCGCTCTGGGACGTTGATCTCGCCGTCGCTGAAGTCACGCGGAACGCGTCGCGCGGTGTACGGGCCGTGGCCTTCAGTGAGCTGCCGACCTTCCTGGGACTCCCGAGCATCTACTCGGGCTACTGGGATCCGCTGTTCCGGGTCTGCCAGGAGACTGGGACCGTGATCTGCATGCACGTGGGTTCAGGCACCAAGACTCCACAAACCTCGCCCGACGCACCGGACGCAGTGCCGGCCACCATCCTCTTCGGGAACAGTATTGGCGGGATGTCCGACTTCATGTTCTCCGGGGTGCTCGAGCGCTTCCCGCAGCTCAAGCTGCTTTTCGCGGAATGCCAGATCGGCTGGATCCCCTACCTGCTCGAGCGGGCGGATGATGTGTGGTTGACCCATCGAGGCTGGAGCAACTCCCAGCTGTACTGTCCCGAACCACCATCCACGTATTACTACCGGCAGATCTGGAGTTGCTTCTTCAAGGACCCTGTTGGCATGGAACTTCTCGACCGCGTCGGTCCGCGCAATGTGGTCTTCGAGACTGACTATCCCCACCAAGATGGCACCTGGCCGCACTCTGTGGAAGCGGCAGCTGAGCAATTCGGTCACAAAGCCGCGGAGATCGTGAACCGCTTGGCACGGGGGAATGCCATCGAGTTGCTTGGACTCGACTTCCCGCTGGTGGCGCCGCGCGGGTGAACGGCTAGGCGGTCGCCTTGGCCGCCATCGTCCCCATGTCCACACCTTTGCCGGTTCGCTCGAAGCGGCCCTGATCGTACGAGCGGATGGATACATCGTGTCCGGCCGCTTCAGCTCGAAGCGCACTCACCGTGCATCGCTCCCGTGGTCGATGAGCCAGCGGATCGAAGGAGTACCAGCGGCACGCATTTGCCCAGGTGATCTTCTCCAACTCATCGTCCGGAACCCCGGCCGCCACGCCGGCCAGCTCTTCAGGGGCCTTTGGCCATGACGAGTCGGAGTGGGGGTAGTCGCACTCCCACGCAATGTTCTCGATCCCGATCTGATGACGAAGCTGGATCCCGATCGGATCCGAAATGAAACAGGTCAGGAAGTGCTCGCGAAACACCTCGCTGGGCAACCTGCCGCCGAAGTCCTGCCCGGTCCACTTGTGGTGCATCTCATAGGTGCGGTCCACCCGGTCAAGAAAGTAGGGAATCCACCCTGTGCCCCCTTCGGACAGGGCGATACGAATGTCTGGGAAGGTCTTGATCACGCGAGACCACAGCAGGTCTGCCGCAGCGCTGCAGATGTTCATGGGCTGCAGGGTGATCATCACGTCAACTGGGGCATCCGGAGCCGTCACGGCAAGCTGTCCTGACGAGCCGAGATGGATCGACAACACAACCTCCTCGTCGCACAGCGATTTCCACAGCGGGTCCCACGAGGCGTCATGAAAGCTTGGGTAGTTGAGCGCGGCCGGGTTCTCGGTGAACGTCAACGAGTGGCAGTCTTTGGCGGCCACTCGGTGCACTTCTTCCGCGCAGAGCACGGGATCCCAGAGGATGGGGAGCGCCATCGGGATGAATCGGCCGGGGTACGAGCCGCACCACTCGTCGATGTGCCAGTCGTTGTAGGCACGCAGGACGGCAAGTGCGAGCTCCTTGTCACGACAGGCGGCGAAGAGGCGCGCACTGAAGCCGGGAAAGGAGGGAAAATTCATCGAACCGAGGACTCCGCCGGCATTCATGTCCTTGATGCGCTCGTCGACATCGAAACATCCGGGTCGCATCTCCTCGAATGCCGTCGGCTCGATGCCATATTCCTCTCGAGGCCGACCAGCCACGGCGTTCAAACCGATGTTCGGGATGGTGTGCCCATTGAACACCCATACGTCGCTGCCGTCGGGGAGCCTTTTCACACTGGGTGCCCTGTCCTGAAACTTGGCAGGCAATCGGCCCTCGAAGAGGTTGGGCGGCTCGACGAGGTGGTCGTCCACACTGACCATGATCAAGTCGTCGGCGTGCATGGCGTTCCTTCCTGCGTAGGTTCTGAACTGGTGTGAAGGCTATTTGGCATTATCGAACCACAGTGACCAACGGCAATCCGCACGGCCCGTGCCCAGCGACGAGCAGAAAATCAGTTTCGACAGCGGCCGCAATGATCTCAGTCCTTTCGTGCTCACTCCGCGGGTTCAAAGAGACCCTCGAACTCCAGCTTTGCGTCGCGCACCCGGCCATAAAGCAGCCAGTCGCCTCGGAACATTCCATGCTCATGAGGCGCGGCAGCTATGTGGGTACGCGGTCCACCTGTGGCACTCGGCATGAATCGGATTCTCTCCAGCCCGTCCTTGAGCCCGGGTCCTGAGAGCGTGGGTGCGCGGAAGAGACCCTCAGTCAGCACGCGAGCCGTGTCGTACGCCAAGACGGGGATGGCGTTGGGCCACATCGGCGGATCCTCACCATGTCGCTCGACAAACCGGCGATGAAATCCCTCGACCAGCGAGTTATTCGGGTCGAACTGGTCGATTCCCACCCAGCCCTCGAACTTCTCGAAGCCCATCAAATAGAACATGAAGGACGTCCCCATGATCCGCGGGGGATCCCACGACAATTCGTCCAGCGCCTTGCGCAAGAGACCTTGCGCCGCCAGCATGCCGTAGCCCATATAGCAGAGGGCATCTGGATTCGACTGCCGAAGGTTGTCCAGGTTCTCCGTCAGATTCGCCGGCTGCTGACTGACGGTCTCGAGCGAGACAATTTTCAGATTGTGCCTGCGGCACTCTTGTCGGAAGAAGCGAAAATATTCTTCGCCATTGGGTGAGACCTCGCTCAACACAGCGACGCGTTCGTACCCGTGACGCGCAAGCCACGCGACGCACAGAGCGGCATCACCGCCACAATCACCATTTCCGAGTCGGAAGCAGTAGTCGCCGGCCAATCGTTCAGTACCCGCCCAGCTGATCAGCGGGACCTTGAGCTCGTTGGCGAGCGGGGCAGCGATGATCGCGTTGTCGGAGCTGTACGCACCGGCGATGCCAATACAGCCCTGGTCGACGAGGTACTTGAATCCATCCGCAGTGTTGCGAGCCGAGCCGCGTGGCAAGCCGTTCTCCGCGTGGAGCACGAATTCGACTGGGCGGTCGAGCAATCCCTGCTCGACCGCCTCATCGAAGGCCATCCGGTGGATCTTGTTGTAGCCGCCCTCCGGGCCGTCGAGCGCCGAGCCCAGCCACCCGATCTTTATCGGGTCTGGGGACCCCGCCCAACCCTTCTCACTGTCTGCCATCGCCGGACTCCTCACATTCGCGTGCAGGCATGCCATCCCGCACTGGATCTGATCTCATCACCATCGCATCCTGCGCAAGGCATCACCCGGACCCAGATCATCGACCTGTCACCGGGCTGACCCCCTGGTCCTTGCCGACACGGGTAGGCAGGGACCCGAACAAATATAATGTATACAATTATGCTCGGCCGGAGGGCCGGGACGGTGAGAAGCCCTCGGAAAGGATGCTCCCGTGTCTGAGCCGTTGACCCACCTCCTGACCGTCAGTGGGCTCCGCAACGTGGAGCAGAGATTGGCCGTATCCGATTGCCCCGCGAGGCCGTCTCTCGCCGTGGCCGGGTCATGACGGCGCTCGAAGGCGGCCTGGCGGACCTGTTGACCGCGCACCCTTTTTCCGATGGTGAAGACCTGGTCAGCACCGTGGACCGGACCGTCACGGCGGGCACCGCGCGCGTCGAAGCCGCTCGAATCGGCGCACGGCTACGGTCCGCGGGGGTCGAGCCCGGTCAGGCGGTGGTTGTCCAGCTGCCCAATGGGCCCGAGTTCGTCTTCGCCATGTTCGGGGTCTGGCTGGCCGGGGCGGTGTTCGTGCCGGCCAACCTACGGCAGCCACAGGCCGAGCTGGACCATGTTCTGGCATCCACCGCCCCTGCCGCCGTGATCGATACCGCCGGAGTGCGCCTCTCGGAGGTGCCGCCCACTCGCTACGAACCCGACACGGCCTTTGTCACCTGGACGTCAGGAACCACGGGAAAGCCAAAGCCCATCCTTCAGACGCACACCGGATACCTGGAGCTGCTCGACCGCGTCCTCGGTCCGCTGCGCGGCCGGCCGGCCGATCCGGCCCGTCCTCCATCGCCGAACCTGGTGCCCGTGTCTCTGGCGCTCAATGCCGGCATCTACAACGTCCTGTTCGGACTGCGGGCCGGGGCTTCGCTGGTGCTCATGGACCGCTTCAGCACCTCGGAGTTCGCGACGCTGGTCGGCCGCTTCTCCATTCGGTCAACCGTCTTGCCTCCGGCCGCCATGGTGATGCTCGCCGACGACGCCGGTGTCACCGATCTAACACCGCTGCGTTACGTGCGGAGCATCACCGCACCGCTCTCGCCCCTGGCGGCTCGCCGGTTCTCCGACAAGTTCGGCGTGACGGTGCTGAATGGCTACGGGCAGGCCGAGATCGGAGAGGTCATCGGATGGACCGCGGCCGACGCCCGGGATCACCCGGAGAAGATTGGCGCGGTTGGCCGGCCTCACCCCGGGGTGGCGATCAAGGTGGTGGGGGAAGACGGATCGCCGACGCCAGCCGACACGGTTGGGGAGTTGCTCGTGAAGCCGCCGCGGATGGCCTCGGGATACGCAGACGGCGAAAGTCTCGAAGATCGACTCGATCCGGAGGGATACGTGCGCACTGGAGACTTCGCCCGCGTTGACGATGACGGCTTCGTCTGGATCGAAGGCCGGGTCGGCGACGTGATCAACCGCGGAGGGAACAAGGTGTTTCCGGGGCAGGTCGAAGAGGTCCTCCTGCTCTCACCCAGTGTGAGCGAGGTGGCCGTGGTCGGCCTACCCGACGAGCGCCTGGGTGAGGTGCCGCTCGCCTTTGTCGTCGGTGATGCGCCGGACGCGGAGCTTGATCGACTCTGTCGGGACCACCTGGTGGCCTACAAGATCCCTGTCGCGTTCCGGCACGTGGACGAATTGCCGAAGAGCGAGGTCGGCAAGATACTGCGTCGGGAACTCGTCGCCATGGCAGCGCCTGGCGACCCTTCAGTTCAGAAGGGATGAGTCACGGGTTCGGCGCGGCACCGGCTTCAACCGTCCCAGTCCTCGGTACGGTCGGCGCGAGACGGCTGTCGACCCAGACGCATCGGCGAGAGCGCCGCCTCCACCAGCAGGATTCGGCTCGTACGTTCGGTCAGCGCCAGGTTCTGTGCCTCGAGCTCGACCAGTCCCCGGTGATGACGGCGCGCCCTCTCGCGGTCGGCCCAGTCCTGCCAGGTAGGGACCGCCCAGAGCAGGAAACACTCGCGGTCGTCGACCAGGGCCGTCTCCCAGGCTCCGGCCAAGACCCATCCGAACTCGCGCATCACCGGGATGACATCGCAGTGGATGAAGTCCAAGTAGCGCGCCGAGCTCCCTGGCGGCATCTGGATCTGCTCGTGCGCGTAGACCTCACCTCGTACTCCCGCTGAGCAGGCTTGCTCAATGGTGGGCATCCACGGCGCCGGGAGGAGCAGGCGATCCACGCCCCCCGCTCTCAGCTCGGCCGCAGCCGCCCACCACGCAGCCAGCTTGGGATCCTGTAGATCGCGATGCCCCAGCTCGTGCGCGAAGGACCGGGCCAGGCCGTCGAACCCGTCCTCCTCCCAGAGGTTGACCACCTGCGGCCATCGTCCGGTGCTGCCGACGACGCCCCACACGCCATAGCAGAGCTGGTGCCGCTCCTCCTGTGCCGTGGGGCTCCAGTTCGCAGTCATGTGGTACATGTAGCGCCCTCGGTTGTGCCCGATGATGTCGATGTACTCGTGGATGTAGACCTTCTCGTTCACGGGGGACACCTCGTCGCTCACGGCTGACCTTCAATGGCAGGAGCGAAGTACGGAAGGGTGATCTCGTCGGATGCCGGATGGAATTCCATGGCGAGCCGCATGTCCTCATGCAATGCGTCCGGCTCGCATCCGATGACAGCGCTCATCATCCACACTCCTTCGTCCAGGCGGACCACGGCCGGGGCGTACGGCATGCGGCCGGCGTCGGTGAGCGTGCCCAGTACCCCAGCCAGCGCGATCGAGGTCGAGTCGTGGTCCGGAAGCTGGTGCGCCTGCACCGTGTTGTGGACACCTGCGATGGCGACGCCGCGAAAAGGGTGCGGGGGCACGTGGCGATTCGGGCGCTCGACTTCTCGACCGTCAGGCTGTGGCTTCCGCCGACTCAAACAGAGAACGCTCCCGGAACAGCTGTGCCACCTTGTTTCCCACGTTC
>JARLGQ010000247.1 GCA_031292675.1 Acidimicrobiales bacterium | reverse complement strand
TGTCCCGAGGCGCACAGCACGCCGCCCCCGAGGGCCGGGTCCGCCTCGATGGCGCCACGCACCCCGTGGTCGGCGACGGTGAGCGCATAGGGGAAGGTGGCGTTGGTGAGCGCGTAGGTCGAAGTGTGGGGGACCGCGGCGGGGATGTTGCCCACGCCGTAGTGGAGCACCCCGTGGCGCTCGACGACGGGGTGCTCGTGGGTGGTCTCGACGGTGGTCTCGATGCAACCGCCCTGGTCGACGGCGACGTCGACGATCACCGAGCCCGGCACCATCTCGGCCACCATCTTCTCGGTGGCGACGACGGGCGCCCTGCCCCCGGGGACGAGCACGGCCCCGATCACCAGGTCGGCGTCCCGCATGGAGCGCTCGACCACGGCGCGACTCGACGCCAGGGTCATGATGCGGCCGCGATGGATCTGGTCGACCACGCGCAGACGGTCGAGGTCGCGGTCGATCAGGATGACCTCGGCCTCCATGCCCTGGGCGATCCACGCCGCGTTGGTGCCCACCGTCCCGGCCCCGATCACCACGACCCGCGCCGGGCGCACGCCGGGGGCGCCTCCGAGGAGTACTCCTCGCCCCCCGTTGCCGCGCTCGAGGAAGTGGGCGCCGATCTGCGGAGCCAGGCGTCCCGCCACCTCGCTCATGGGTGCCAGCAGGGGCAGTGCCCCCGACTCGCTGCGCACGGTCTCGTAGCCGATGGCGGTGGTGCCCGCCTCGAGCAGCGCCTCGGCCAGTGCGGGGTAGGCGGCCAGGTGCAAGAAGGTGAACAGCACCAGGTCGGGGCGCAGCGCCCGGTACTCCTGGGCCTGGGGCTCTTTCACCTTGAGGACCAGCCCCGCACCCCACGCCTCGTCCGCGCTCACGAGCTCGGCGCCCGCGGCGGCGAAGTCGTCGTCGGCGATGGCCGAACCCGAGCCCGCCCCCGTCTCGACCAGGACCCGATGGCCGTGGGTGGTGAGCTCCCGGGCCCCGTCGGGGGTGAGCGCGACGCGGTTCTCCCCCGGCTTCGTCTCTGCGGGCACCCCGACGATCACGAAATCGACGCTACCGCCCACCGTCGCAGGCACCTTCGCCGACGGGAGCCTTGACGAGCGGGGCCCCCGTCCCTATCTTTCGGAGAGCAGCGTTCAGCATTCGGATCTGGTGTTCAGGATATTGAACACCACAGGGTGACATGGGGGTGGGTGTGAAGCTCGACCTGCTGTACGAGATCGACGTGCCCAAGCCGTGGCCCGGGGAACACCCCTGGGGCCAGCGCAAGGCCGAGCAGGAGGCCTACGCCGAGGCATTGGAGCAGATCAAGCTGGCCGACACCCTCGGCTTCAACACCGTATGGCACGTCGAGCACCACTTCCGTGAGGGCCGGTCGCACTCGCCCGCGCCCGGGGTGATCATCGGCGCGTTGTCCCAGGCCACGAAGAACCTCCGCCTCGGGTTCGGCGTCGTGCTCATGCCGCACCAGTTCTGCCACCCCGTGCACGTGGCGGAGAAGGTCGCCACCGCGGATGTCCTGTCGGGTGGCCGCGTCGAGTGGGGGACGGGTCGGTCGACCCCCATGGAGCAGACGGCGTTCCACGTGCCGGTGGAGGAGAGCCGGGCCGAGTGGCAGGAGGCCATCGAGGCCACCGTCCAGGCGTGGCGCGAGGAGTACTTCGAGTTCCACGGCAAGTACCTCGACTTCCCCCGCCGCATGGTGACGCCCAAGCCCGTGCAGGTTCCCCACCCGCCCGCATGGATGGCCGCCACCTCCGAGGGATCGGCGGCGGTGGCCGGCAAGCTGGGGATGGGGCTGCTGTCGTTCTCGATCATGCAGCCGATCACCAAGATGGCCGAGCACATCCGCCAGTACCGCGAAGGGGCGCAGAACCCCACGCCGCTCACCGAGGTCACCACCAACAAGGTGGCCGCCTACACGCTCGTCCACTGCGCCGACTCCATGGCGCAGGCCGAGGCCAACGGCATCTGGGACTCGGTGTGGTGGTGGTACAAGAACCTGGCCGAGTTCATCTTGGAGTGGGAGGTGCCGCATCTCTCCGACGAGGAGAAGGAGAAGATGTTCCCCTTGCTCAAGCGACAGATCGAGGGGAAGTTCGACCCCAAGTGGTTCTCCGAGGCCGACATGATCATCGTGGGCGACCCCGAGACCTGCGTCGAGAAGATGGTCAAGTACGCCGAGCTCGGCGTCGACCAGCTCATCTGCTACGTGCAGTTCGGCTACCTCAGCCACGAGTCGATCATGCGCACCATCGAGCTGCTCGGCACCAAGGTCATCCCCGAGCTCGCGCGCCGCGACATCGAGGCGTCGGTCACCGTCACCGGCTGACACGCGGCGCCCACCCGCACCCATGACGCGTGTGCCCGAGGACCGATGACGCGATCGGACGACACCGAGGTCCCTGACTACCCGGGCATGCTGCGCATGGACGGCCGCGGCATCGTCGTGATCGGTGCCGGGCAGGGGATCGGCCGCCAGACCAGCCACGCGCTCGCTCAGGCCGGGGCCAAGGTGCTGTGCGTCGACCTCGACGAGGACCTGGCCGCCGACATCGCCTCGGAGGTCGGCGGGGTGCCTTGGGTGGGCAACGCCACGGTCAGGGCCGACGCCGAGCGCCTGTTCGCCGAAGCCCCCGCCGCCCTGACCGGTATCGGGGCCCGTGGCCTGGGCGGCCTGGTGGACATCGTGGGCATGGCCCAGTACCGGGGCCTGCTCGAGCTCGACGACGAATTGTGGGACTGGCACCACGACATCGTGCTGCGCCACGCCTACCTGGCCGTGTCGGTGGGCGGGCGTGCCCTCCGTGACGCCGGTGGCGGCGTCATGGTCTTCGTCGCCTCGGCCTCCGGCCTCACCGCGGCACCGCGACACGCCGCCTACGGCGCCGCCAAAGCAGGGCTCATCGGCCTGGTGCGCTCGGCGGCGGTCGAGCTCGGACCGATCGGCATCCGGGTGAACGCGGTGGCACCGGGCATCGTGTGGACGCCGCGCGTCTCGGGTTACCTGGGGGACAAGGGCAAGGTCGTCAACGCCGCCAACTCGCCGCTGGAACGTGTGGCGCTCCCCCAGGACATCGCGGCCGCCATCGTGTTCCTCGCCTCGGACCTCTCGGCGTACGTGAACGGGCAGGTGCTCTCGGTCGACGGTGGGGTGGGGGTGAAGTTCCCCTACCCGGTGCCGGACCACCTGTGACCGGCGTCCCCGTGACCGGGCGGCCATGACGGACCCTGAGGGGGGTCGGTCCCCGCAGGTGGAGCCGTTCCTGCGGGGATGCGCATGGCGGGCCGCGCCGGGCGTGCCCTACCCGCGCTTCGACCCGCGCGACGCCTCGCGCCTTCCCGCCGACACGTGGCAGTGCGCGCAGATCCCGGCCGGGGTGCGCCTCGAGCTCGTCGGCGAGGCGTCGGCAGTGGAGATCGACTACGCCACGGCCACCGACGACCTCGGCTACCGCGGCGACGGTGCGGGCACGACGTTCGCGCTGTGGCGCAGCCACGAGCAGGTCGACGAGCAACCGGCCGTGCTCGGGACCGGTACCGTCACGCTCTCGCTGGGCGGGCCCGGGGCCGCGCCCGCCGGCGCGCCTGCGGACTCGCCTGCCGTGGTCTACCTCCCCGAGGGCATGCGACCCGAGGTCCTGGCCCTGCGCCCGGTGGGAGGGTCGATCGAGCCGGCACCGGCCGGCCCGCGCTGGGTGGCCTACGGCGACTCGCTGCTCGAGGGGTGGGTGGCGAGCGCGCCCGCCCTGGCCTGGGGGGTCGTCGCCGCCCGGAGACACGGCCTGGACCTGGTCAACCTGGGCTATGCGGGTTCGGCGCGCGGCGAGATCCCCTGCGCGGAGGCCGTGGCCGGACTGGCGGCCGACGTGATCTCGATCTCACACGGGACCAATTGCTGGACGCGCACCCCACACAGCGCCGGCATGATGCTCGAGACGACCAGGGCCTTCCTCGACATCGTGCGCCAGGGCCACCCCGACACACCCATCGTGGTGGCCAGCCCCGTGATCCGGCCCGACGCCGAGGCCACGCCCAACCGGCTGGGTGCCACGTTGGCCGACCTGCGCGCCGCCATGGAAGAGGCGGTGCGGGATCGCATCGACGCTGGCGACGGCACCATCGTGCTGGTCCCTGGTGCCGAGGTGATCACCGCCGCCCAGCTCGCAGACGGCATCCACCCCGGCGACGACGGTCATGCGCGCCTGGCCGAGGTGTTCGGCTCGGCGGTGGCGGTGGTGGCGGCGACGACGGGCCCGGTGGACGGGGTGCGCGCCGTGGACGGGGTGCGCCCGGTGCGCACCGGCGGGAGGAGCTGAGCGGTGGCAGGCTCGGCGTCGGCGGAGCGCGTGGTGACGATGATCGACTTCCTGGCGTCGCGTCCGGGGGAGTCCTTCGGGTTGTCGGAGCTGGCGCGGGCGCTCGGGATGTCCAAGGCGACCGCGCACGGGGTGTGCGCCACCTTGACCGAGTCCGGTTGGCTGTTGCGCCATCCGGCGGACAAGACCTACACGCTGGGGCCGGCCCTCATCGCCGCCGGCCACGCCGCGGGTGCCCGGCAGCTCGACCTCGCCGACCACGCCCGCCCCGTGATGGAGGAGCTGGCCGCCCACCTCGCCGTGCAGGTGGTGGCGTCGAGCACCGTCGGCGACGAGATGGTGCTGCTGGCCACGGCGGGGCGCCCCGGCCCGATGTGGCTGGCCTTCACCGTCGGACAGCGGGTGCCTCTCGCCCCGCCCCTCGGGACCGTCTTCCTGGCATGGTCGGGGCCCGACGCCGTCGAGCAATGGCTCGACCGCCTGGGACCGGGAGCGACCCAGGACGACAAGGACCGTCTGCGCTCGGCGCTGGGCGTCATCCGTCGCCGCGGGTACGCGCTGAACCTCGAGGCCGTCGCCAACCTGAAGCTGAGCCGCGCCCTGTCGGGCCGCGACAGCCGGCGTAGGGCGCTGGCCGTGGCGGTGGAGGACTTCGCACACGAGGAGTACCTCCTCCAGGAGCTCGAGGAAGGGGCCACCTACCGTCTCAGCCAGATCTCGGCCCCGGTGTTCGGCTCCGACGGGGCCGTGGCTCTCGCACTCACCGTCGTGGGGCTGCCCGAGAAGCTGACGGGGGAGGAGATCCCCCGCTTCGGTGACGCACTCGTCGCCTCGGCAAGGCGCGTGACCCGGTCCATTCACGGGAGCGCCCCGGAATGAACCCCGATGCGCTGGGCGCCTTCGACCTCTCCGGGCGAGTGGCCGTCGTCACGGGGGCGGCGTCGGGAATCGGCCGGGCTTCGGCCGAGCTGCTGGGCGCCGCGGGCGCGGCCGTCGTGTGCGCCGATGTCGACGATCAGGGCGCGGCTGCCACCGCGGCGCAGCTCGAGCGGGCCGGTGCCCGCGCCCTGGCCCGCGGGGTCGACGTGACGGTGCCCGGTGCACTGGACGCGCTGGTGGAGCAGGCGGTCTCCGAGCTCGGCCGCCTCGACGTGATGGCCAACATCGCCGGCATCATCGTGCAGGCCCCGGTCGTCGACTTCGAGGACGACGCCTTCGACCGCATCATGGCGGTCAACCTCAAAGGCGTGTTCCGCGGCTGTCGTGCCGCGGCGCGCGTCCTGAAGGCGCAGGGCTCGGGCTCGATCGTCAACATGGCCTCCGCCGCCATCGACACCCCGTCTCCGGGCCTGGCCGGATACGGCATGGCCAAGGCGGCGGTCGTGCAGCTCACCCGGGTGCTCGCCACCGAGATGGGGCCCCACGGGGTGCGGGTGAACGCGGTGGCCCCGGGGTTCGTGGAGACGGCCATGACGGGTCGCCGCTTCACCGCCGCCGACGGCACCGTGGACGAGACCCACCGCCAGGCCGTCCTCGACGCCGTGGCCCGCTCCACGCCCCTGCGCACGGTGGGACGGCCGCAGGACATCGCCCATGCCGTGCTCTACCTGGCTTCGGACGCGTCGCGTTTCGTGACCGGCCAGATCCTGCGCCCCAACGGGGGCGTGGCGATGCCGTGGTGAGGGGCTCGGTCGGAGAGTGAGCGCTTCGGTGGGAGAGTGAGCGCTTCAGTCGGAGAGGAGGACCCGTGCAGGTCGTGGTGGACATGGAGGCCGAGCCGGCCACGGTCACGCTCGAGGATCCCGCCGATTGCGGGCGGTTCCACGTGGCGACCCGGGGCGGCGGTGACGCCGGCACGCTCGACGTGGCCCTCCGGGCCGATGCCGTGGGCAGCGTCGACGGCGACGGCGAGGCCGTGGTGCACGTCGAAGCGGTGCGCCGCCTGGCGGGGGGATCGGTGGGCGAGGCCTGGGAGGGCGAGTTCACGGCCATGCTCGACTACGCCCGGTCCAAGGGCTGGCTGAGCGACGACGGCGCATCGATCCGGGCGCACGTGGAGTGGGGGTAGTTTCGCAGTAAGGAGGTTGTGGCTGTGACGTCCACCAGAACCGAGACCGACTCGATGGGCCCCATCGAGGTGCCCGCCGACCGTTACTGGGGTGCGCAGACGGCGCGCTCGCTCGTGCACTTCTCCATCGGCGACGACACCATGACGCGCCCGGTCATCCGTGCCATCGGGATCCTCAAGGAAGCCGCCGCGCTCACCAACGCCGATCTCGGCCTGTTGGACCCGAAACTGGCCGAGCTCATCTCCCAGGCCGCCGCCGAGGTCACCGAGGGCACCCTCGACGACCACTTCCCCCTGCGCGTGTGGCAGACCGGGAGTGGCACCCAGACCAACATGAACGCCAACGAGGTCATCTCCAACCGGGCCATCGAGCTCGCCGGCGGCGTGCTGGGATCGAAGACCCCGGTCCACCCCAACGACCACGTCAACATGTCGCAGTCCTCCAACGACACGTTCCCCACGGCCATGCACATCGCCGCGGTCGAGCAGATCTCCCATGTCCTGGTGCCGTCGGTGCGCGCCCTGCGGGACGCGCTGGCCGAGAAGTCCGAAGCCTTCGCCGACATCGTGAAGATCGGCCGTACCCACCTCATGGACGCCGTGCCGCTCACGTTGGGCCAGGAGTTCTCGGGGTACGTGGCCCAACTCGACGCCGATCTGAAGCGGATCGACGGGTGCCTCCCCGACCTCTACGAGCTGGCGCTGGGTGGCACCGCGGTGGGAACGGGCCTCAACTCCCATCCCGAGTTCGCCACGCGGGTGGCGGCCCAAATCGCGCAGATCACCGGGCTCCCCTTCGTCTCCGCCCCCAACAAGTTCGCGGCCCTGGCCGCCCACGACGCCCTGGTGCAGGCGAGCGCCACGTTGCGCACGCTGGCGGTGTCGCTCACCAAGATCGCCGACGACATCCGATGGCTCGGGTCCGGGCCCAGGAGCGGTCTCGCCGAGCTCGTACTGCCTCCCAACGAGCCGGGCTCGTCGATCATGCCGGGCAAGGTCAACCCCACACAGTGCGAGGCCATGATCATGGTCTGCATCCAGGTGATGGGCAACGACACCGCCGTGGCGGTGGCGGGCAGCCGCGGCAACCTCGAGCTCAACGTGTGCAAACCCGTCATCATCCACAACCTCATGCACTCGATCTCCCTGTTGTCCGACGCGTGCGCGGCGTTCCGCCAGTTCGCGGTGGAGGGCCTCGAGCCCGACCGGGCACAGATCCACCGGCACCTCGAGAACTCGCTCATGCTCGTCACCGCCCTCAACCCGCTCATCGGCTACGACAAGGCTGCCGAAGTGGCCAAGAAGGCGCACCGAGAAGGGACCACGCTGCGGGAGGCGGCGGTGGCGCTCGGCTATCTCACCTCCGAGGAATTCGACCGGGCCGTTCGGCCCGAGGACATGACGCACCCGTGACGGCGCACGTCGACGCGTAGAGTGCGAAAGGTGGAGGTCCTCGACGCCGCCGCCGTCGACACCGCCCTGGCCGCAGGCATCGACTGGCAGCGCGAGGGAGAGGAGCTCGTGAAGACGCGCCGCGGCAAGGATTTCGCCGACGCCCTGGCCTACGTCAACGCGGTGGGGGCGCTGGCCGAGGACATGGACCACCATCCTGATATCGACATCCGCTGGAAGACGGTCACGCTGCGCCTGTCGACGCACTCCGAAGGCGGCATCACCCGCCTGGACCTCGACCTCGCCCGGCGGATCGACGCCCTGCCCGCCCGTGGCGGCTGAGCCCCGGGACGGGCACAAGCTGCTGCACTACGTCCCAGTCGGCCTCCTGGCGGGCCGGCCCCACGTCATCGTGGACGGGGCACCACGGGCGGGCACGGTGTGCGCCCTGTCGCACTGGCCGGGCACGCCGACCCCCGAGGAGCTCTGGCACGACGTCTCGGCCGGTATCGTCCTGCGCGCCCTGGAGCGTCCCGACCTGCTCCCCCGGGGGGTGGAGGCGGCCACCGTCGACCACTACGACGCTGATGGGGCCATCGCGCTCGGGTTGCTGTGTGTCGAGGGCTTGGCCTCCGAGCACGGGCCGCTCCTGGTCGAGGCGGCTCGGGTGGGTGACTTCGACGTGGTGACCGATCGTCGGGCCGCGTTGGTGGCGTTCGGGATCGGCGCACTGATTGACGTCGAGCGGGCCGCGCCGCTGCTGGGCGTGGCCGTCCCCGACGGCGACGTCATGGAACGCACGGCATGGGCGGCCACCGAGGCGCTGCGCGTCCTCCCCGCCCTCGTGGCGGACCCCGAGCGATACCGCGCCCTGTGGGCCGAGGAGGCCGACGCGTTCGACGCGTCGGCACGCGCCCTCCTCGAGGGATGGGCACGCATCGAGGAGCGTCCGGAGCACGACCTCGCCATTGTGCGCGTGGACCTGACCCATCCCGACGCGGCGCGCGCCAGGTGGGGAGGAGCACCGCTGCACCCGGCGGCCGTGCACAGCACCACGGAGCGATTGCGGGTGGCGACCATCGCCGGGGCCCGCGTCGAGGTCCGGTACCGCTACGAGTCGTGGGTCCGGCTGGTCAGCCGCCGACCCCGTCCCCGGGTGGATCTCGGTGCCGTGGCCGCCGAGCTCACGCGGTCCGAGGCGGCCGGGGCCCGTTGGGTCTTCGACGGTGCCGGCGCCATCACCGGGGCGCTGCATCTCGCCGAGGGGAGAGCCAGCTCGCTCGATCCCGGCCATGTCGTGGACGTGGTGTGCCGCCACCTCGAGGTCCTGGACGCGGGCCCGCCGGGTTGGGACCCCTACGCCGCGCCGGGGCGATCGCGTTAAGCGGGCGCACCGGCCCGGGTTCAGGGCCACCGAGAGGTCCCGGTGACCGGGCGACGCTCAGGCGATGGGCAGGTCCCACATCGGGAACCATCTCGACAGGTCGGGTTCGATGGGCAGGTCCTCGGCGAGCATGCCCTTGAGCCGGAGCTCGAGCTCGTTGTCGCGTTGTTCGGGGCCGGTGGGTGCGAAGGGGTAGAAGGTTCCCTGCTTGGCCAGGTACACGAGGTACAGCGGCCGGGTGATGGCGTCGGCGCCGGACCCACTGGCCTCGGGGGCGCCCATGTCGCCGGTCTCCCCCGATCCCGGGGCCGGTCCTGGGGCGAAGCCGAAGACCGAGCACAGCAACTGCGTGCTCCATCCCGCGTCCTGGAGCGAGGAATGCACCATGTGGACGCGCGTGACGAGGTCGTCGACGGCGCTCGCCTCCACGATGATCCACCGGTACCCGAACTTGTCGCCCACGTGACGCACGGTGGGCTCGGGGGGAGCGCCCGGTGCGCTCGTTGCCGGTGTTGCCGGAGCGGTGGCGGCCGGAGTGGTGGCGGCCGAAGTGGTGGCGGCCGGGGACGGCGGCGCCGGGCTGGGGGTGGGCGCGCCCGGACCGGGGTCGTCAGGTGTGGCCAGAAGTTGCTCGAGCTCGGCCTGCATCTCGGCAAAGGGTTGGCCCGCGGGCGGCTTGAAGCAGACCCCGGCGCGACCGGTCGGGACGAGGCCGGCGGTCACTTGCAGGGTGATGGCGGCGGAGGGCAACGAGAACAGCGCGTCCAGGTTGGCCCGGACGGGCTTGGTCCGCCCCAGCAGGGTGTCGAACAAGCCCATCAGTGCACAGCCGTCGCGAAGCGTCCGATGTCGTCGCCTCCGCGGGGCCTCATCCGGGCTGGTTCATCTCGGCTTCGAGCTTGGCCAGCTGGTCAAGGCGCTTCTGGAGCGGCGGGTGGGTGGAGAAGAGCGTGGACAGGCTGGTGCCCTGGGACAGGGCGGGAGTGAAGTAGAAGG
>JARLGQ010000246.1 GCA_031292675.1 Acidimicrobiales bacterium | reverse complement strand
GCCTGTCGAGTCTACCGGGGCCCTGGCCCGTACCCGGTCCACCGAAGGCCCGAATTGGCACCAGGGTCGGTGTATGGTCCCAAGAGGCGCCCGGACAAGCCCAGGAGGTGGTTCCGACGGCCGAGCCGGAAGAGGAACGACAGCTGGCGCTGAGCGAGGAGCTCGAACGTCTGCGCGACCGGTGCCGCCAGGCCGACGAGGAGGTCGCCGTCCTGCGCCGACGCCTGTCGGAGGGGCCCGGTCGCGTCCAGTCGCTCGAGGAGCGACTGCTCGAGACCAAGGGCCAGTTGGCCCAGGCCGTCTCGCAGAACGAGAAGCTGACCTACACCCTGCAGCAGGCCAAGGAGCACATCGCCGCGCTGCGTGAGGAGGTCGACAAGCTCACCCAACCTCCGAGCGCGTACGGGACGTTCCTGCACGCCAACGACGACGGGACCGTCGACGTCTTCTCGGGCGGCCGGAAGATGCGGGTGGCCGTGCACCCCGAGATCGAAGGAGTCGAGCTGCGGCGGGGACAAGAGGTCGTGCTCAACGAGTCGCTCAACGTCATCCTGGCGCGCGAGGGCGAGGATTCGGGCGAGGTCGTCACCTTGAAGGAACTCCTCGAGGACGGCCGGCGGGCCATCGTGTACGCGCGGGCCGACGAGGAGCGCGTCGTCGAGCTCTCCCACGATCTTCTCGGCGTGCACCTGCGTGCCGGTGACGCCGTGCTCATGGAGTCGCGCTCGCAGCTGCTCGTGGAGAAGCTGCCCCGTCCCGAGGTCGAGGAGCTCGTCCTGGAGGAGGTTCCCGACGTCACCTACGCGGACGTGGGCGGCCTCGACAGCCAGATCGAGGCCATCACCGACGCCGTCGAGCTTCCCTACCTCCACCGCGCCCTGTTCAACGAGTACAAGCTGCCGGCGCCCAAGGGCATCCTGCTCTACGGGCCGCCGGGGTGCGGCAAGACGCTCATCGCCAAAGCGGTCGCGAATTGGCTGGCCAAGAAGGTGGCGGAGGTGACGGGCAACGCCAACTTCCGGAGCTACTTCCTCAACATCAAGGGCCCCGAGTTGCTCAACAAGTACGTGGGGGAGACCGAGCGCCAGATCCGGCTCGTGTTCCAGCGCGCCCGGGAGAAAGCCGAAGAGGGGGTTCCGGTCATCGTCTTCTTCGACGAGATGGACTCGTTGTTCCGCACCCGCGGCACGGGGATCAGCTCCGACATCGAGTCGACGATCGTGCCGCAGCTGTTGGCAGAGATCGACGGCGTGGAGACGCTGCGCGACGTCATCGTCATCGGCGCGTCGAACCGCGAGGACCTCATCGACCCCGCCATCCTCCGTCCGGGGCGCCTCGACGTGAAGATCAAGATCGAGCGGCCCAACGAGGAGGCCGCCGCCCAGATCTTCGCCCGGTACCTCACCGCCGACCTGCCCATCGACACCCGGGAGGTGGAGCGCCTCGGTGGAGGTGACGTCGCCAAGTCGGTCCAGGCCATGATCGAGGACACGGTGTCGGAGATGTACCGCGCCGACGACGAGAACAAGTTCCTCGAGGTGACCTACCAGAACGGCGACAAAGAGGTGCTGTACTACCGCGACTTCGCGTCGGGGGCCATGATCGAGAACATCGTCCGCCGGGCCAAGAAGCTCGCCATCAAGCGGGCCATCGCCGGGGAGGGCGGAGGGGTCCGCACGTTGGACCTCGTGGAGTCGATCCGCCGGGAGTACAAGGAGAACGAGGATCTGCCCAACACCACCAACCCCGACGACTGGGCACGGATCTCGGGCAAGAAGGGGGAGCGCATCGTGTACGTGCGCACCCTCCTGGCCGACACCGAGGAGACCCGGGGTGGGCGATCCATCGAGCGGGTGGGTACCGGTCAGTACCTCTGAGGCGGCCCCGAGGCGCCCGTGCTCGCCGGGGGAGGGACGCGCCGCCCAAGCCGCCACGCACTAGGGTCGGTTTCGTGGTCGTCGCGAAGGTGTGCGGGATCGAGACCGAGTACGGAATCCACCACGTCGGGGGGGACGGGAACCCCGTGGCGTCGTCCTCCCTGCTCGTCAACGCGTACGTGTCGGACCTGGCGCGGGCGGGGTGGGACTTCGAGGACGAGTCGCCGGGCAACGACGCCCGCGGCTTCGCCCGCGAGGGGGCGCTGCCCCCCGAGGTGGAGACACACCTCGTGAACGCGGTGCTCACCAACGGGGCCCGTTACTACGTCGACCACGCGCACCCGGAGTTCTCGACGCCCGAGTGCGCCGATCCGCTCGAGGTCGTGCTGTTCGACAAGGCGGGGGAGGAGGTGCTGCGGCGCTCCATGGCGGCGGTGCGGCGGACCCTCCCCGAGGGCCAGTCGATCGTCGTCTACAAGAACAATTCCGACGGCAAGGGCAATTCGTACGGCACGCACGAGAACTACCTCATGGACCGGGCTGTTCCCTTCGCCCGCATCGCCCATCTGGTGACGCCGCACTTCGTCACGCGCCAGATCTTCGCGGGAGCGGGGAAGGTGGGAAGCGAGACGGCGGGGAACGCCGGGCGCGACATCACCTTCCAGCTGTCGCAGCGGGCGGAATTCTTCGAGGAGGAGATCGGGCTCGAGACGACCCTGAAGCGTCCCATCGTCAACACCCGCGACGAACCTCACGCCGATCCCCAGCGCTACCGGCGCCTGCACGTCATCGTGGGCGACGCCAACCTGTGCGAGGTGGCCACGTTCTTGAAGGTGGGGACCACGGCGCTGGTGCTGGCGCTCATCGAGGACGATGCCTTCGACGGGCGGGAGCTGACCCTCGCCAATCCGGTGAAGGCCATCCGCCAGGTGTCGTTGGACCTGAGCCTGTCGGCCCCCCTCGACCTCGCCGACGGTCGCACCACCACGGCCCTGGCGCTGCAGTGGGAGCTGTTCGGCCTGGCCCGCAAGTACGCCGAGGACCGGGGCTTGGCATGTCTGGGGGACGAGGCCGTCGGCCAGCAGGTGCTCCAGCGCTGGGAGGACGTGCTGCACGGTCTGGAGACCGACCCGAGCGTCGTCGCCGACCGGGTGGACTGGGCCGCCAAGCTCCAGCTCCTCGAGGCCTACCGCGACCGCCACGGCCTGGACTGGGACGACCACCGGTTGGCGGCGGTGGACCTGCAGTACCACGACCTGCGCCCCGAGCGGTCGCTGTTCGCCCGCCTCGACACCCAGCACCTGGTGAGCGAGCAGGAGGTGCTCGCCGCGGTGACCGAACCGCCCCGGCGCACCCGTGCGTATTTCCGCGGCCAGTGCCTCAAGCGCTGGGCGTCGTCGGTGGCCAGCGCCAACTGGGACTCGCTGGTGTTCGACCTGGGTACCGATCCCCTCCGACGCGTCCCTATGATGGATCCGCTACGTGGAACGGCTGAATTCGTCGAGGAGCTTCTGGACGCGAGCTCCTCTCCGGCGGAGCTGCTGGCACGGTTGAGCGCCTAGGAGTGGGTTGATGGCAGAACAAGAGAAGAAGCGCCGGCCGGCGACGACCACGCGCGAGGAGACGACGACCGAGGAGACCGAGACCCCCGCGCCGTCTCCGCAGGGGGAGAAGCTGAAGGCAGAGCTCGACGACCTGCTCGACGAGATCGACGAGGTCCTCGAGGAGAACGCCGAGGAGTTCGTGCGCAACTACGTGCAGAAGGGCGGGGAGTAACCGGGTGGGTCTGCCCCTCTTCCCGCCCGGGGACGACCCGGGACCCAGCTTCGCCGCCCTCATCCGCCAAAGCGACCCCACCCGGCCGTTGCTCCCGTCGGTGGACGCCACCCGCGCCATGCCGGCGGTGGCGCACGGCACCACGGTGGTGGCGCTGCGCTTCGCCGACGGTGTGGTGATGGCAGGAGACCGCCGCGCCACCGAGGGCAACATCATCGCCCATCGCGCCATGGAGAAGGTCTTCCCCGCCGACCGGCACTCGGCGGTCGCCATCGCCGGGGCGGCCGGGCCCGCGGTGGAGATGGTCAAGCTCTTCCAGACCCAGCTCGAGCACTACGAGAAGGTGGAAGGGGTGGCACTGAGCCTCGAGGGCAAGGCCAACCAGCTCGGCCAGATGGTGCGCGAGCACCTCCCCATGGCCATGCAGGGCCTCGTGGTCGTGCCCCTGTTCGCCGGGTTCGACCTGCGTCTCGGCGAGGGGCGCATCTTCACCTACGACGTCACCGGCGGGCATTTCGAGGAGGCCGACCATGCCGCGACGGGGTCGGGCGGGCGTGACGCCCGGACCACGATCAAGCTCGGGTGGCGCACCGACCTGAGCCGGGACGAGGGCATCGAGCTGGCGGTGCGCGCCCTGTACGAGGCGGCCGACGAGGACTCCGCCACCGGTGGCCCCGACCTCGTACGGGGGATCTTCCCCGTGGTGGCCACGGTGACGGCCCAGGGATACGAGCGCCAGGCCGACGCGGACGTCGCCCATGCCTTCACGTCCCTCGTCGAGCGGCGCTCTCTGGGCCGCGGGATCACAGGTGGTGGCCCATGACCATGCCCTTCTACGTGGCGCCCGAACAGGTGATGAAGGATCGCGCCGAGTACGCCCAGAAGGGCATCGCCCGGGGGCGGTCGCTGGTGGCGTGTGTGTACGACGACGGGATCCTGGTGGTGGCGGAGAACCCGTCGCGCTCGCTGCACAAGGTGACCGAGATCTACGACCGGATCGCCTTCGCCGGTGTCGGCAAGTACAACGAGTTCGATCAGCTGAGGGTGGCAGGGGTGCGCCACGCCGACACCAAGGGATTCGCCTTCAGCCGCGAGGACGTCGACGCCCGCTCCCTCGCCAACCTGTATGCCCAGTTCCTGGGCCAGGTCTTCACCCACGAGATGAAGCCGCTCGAGGTCGAGATCCTGGTGGCGGAGCTCGGGGTCGACGGCAAGCGCGACCAGCTGTACCACATCGCCTACGAGGGCACCATCACCGACGAGGACCGTTTCGCCGTGCTCGGCGGCGAGACCGAGACCATCTCGGACCGGGTGGCGGAGTCGTTTCGCGACGGGTGGGCCCTCGATGCCGCCCTGCGGGCGGCGGTGACCGCCCTGGCGGGCCCCGACCGCACCCTCGAGCCTGCGGACCTCGAGGTGGCCGTGCTGTCGCGGGCCAACGGCCGTCGTGCCTTCCGCCGGCTCGGGCACGAGGAGCTGGCCGAGCTCCTGAGCGGCAAGCGGCGCAGCGGGACACGCGCCTCCCGGGCCGGGTCCGGCGGGGCGGCGAGCCCCCAAACCGATGACGGGGGACCCCTGCGCTCGGAGTAGCACCCGCCCCGGCCCCGGTCACGGGTCGCCGGTGGAATCCTCCTCGATGCCGTCGAACAACGCTTCGACCTGGTCGGCCAGCAGGAGCTCGCGTGCTTCCCCGGCCTGGTCGACGATGACGAGCACCTCGACGGGCCCGGGCAGGGGATAGGGGCCTTCGCCGGCACCGCCCAGCTGGGTGAGGATGCCCTCGGCTCCGAGGCGGGCCATGACCACTCGTGCCTCGAACAACGACCCGACCGTCGTCAGGTGGACCATGAGCGGCGTCGCCACGGGCCAAGGGTAACCCGCGTCGTGAGACTCTGCCCCAGGACGCGCCGCCACGCGCGCACCCGGCACTACCGTGGGAGAGATGGACAGGAGGATCTTCGGGCTCGAGAACGAGTACGGCGTCACCTGTACCCTGCGCGGCCAACGCCGTCTGTCGCCCGACGAGGTCGCCCGCTATCTGTTCCGGCGCGTCGTGAGCTGGGGTCGCTCGTCCAACGTCTTCCTCGAGAACGGCGCCCGGTTGTACCTCGATGTGGGGAGTCACCCCGAGTACGCCACACCCGAGTGCGACTCCATCACCGACCTAGTGGCCCACGACAAGGCGGGGGAGCGCATCCTCGACCACCTCGTCACGGGGGCCGAGGCGCGACTGCGCGAGGAGGGCATCCGCGGCGTCATCTACCTGTTCAAGAACAACACCGACTCGGCCGGCAACTCCTACGGCTGCCACGAGAACTACCTCACGAGCCGGCGCGACGACTTCGCCCACTACACCGAGGTGCTCATCCCGTTCCTCGTGAGCCGCCAGATCTTCGCCGGCGCCGGCAAGGTCCTGCAGACGGCCCGGGGTGCGGTGTTCTGCCTGTCGCAGCGGGCCGAGCACATCTGGGAGGGTGTGTCGTCGGCCACCACGCGCAGCCGCCCGATCATCAACACGCGCGACGAGCCTCACGCCGATGCCGAGCGCTTTCGCCGGCTGCACGTCATCGTGGGGGACTCCAACATGAGCGAGTACGCCACGTATCTGAAGGTCGGGTCCACCAGCATTCTGTTGCGCATGCTCGAGGACCCCGGCACCGTCCTGCGCGACCTGACGCTCGAGAATCCGATCCGGGCCATCCGCGAGATCAGCCACGACCTCACGTGCCGTCGCAAGGTGCGCCTGGCCAACGGGCGCGAGGTGAGCGCCCTCGACATCCAGTCCGAGTACCTCAACCGGGCGTTGCGATATCGCGACACCCACGGGCTCTCCCCGCAGGAGGACCGCGCCCTCGACATGTGGGAGCACTGCCTGAAGGGTCTCGAGTCCGACCCTTTGACCCTGGGGCGGGAGTGCGACTGGGTGGCCAAGCACCAGTTGATCGAGGGGTACCGCGCCCGGCACGGGCTGCCGCTGGGCCATCCCAAGGTCGCCCTCCTCGACCTGCAGTACCACGACGTGAACCGCAGCCGCGGCCTCTACTACCGCATGGAGGCACGGGACCGCATGGACCGCATGGTGGAGGAGGCGTCGATCATCGAGGCCATGAACCGTCCTCCCCAGACCACCAGGGCGCGCCTGCGGGGCGAGTTCATCCGGCGCGCCAAAGAGCGTCGCCGCGACTTCACGGTGGACTGGGTGCATCTCAAGCTGAACGACCAGGCCCAGCGCACGGTGCTGTTGAAGGACCCGTTCCGGTCCCACGACGAGCGCGTCGAGAAGCTCATCGCCAGTCTTTGAGGGGCTCCGAGGCAATTAACGGGGCGGTCTCCAGTAGCCTCGTAATTTCGTGACCCCTGACCGGCCCGAGGCGGCGCCACCACCGAGATCGCTCGACTCGCTGTGGCTCCCTGGGTCAGCCCCCTCCGACACGTGGTTGGTCGCCGTTCCCACGGCTCCGGTGGCCCCCGCCGCTCCGGTGGCCCCCGCCGCTCCGGCGG
>JARLGQ010000245.1 GCA_031292675.1 Acidimicrobiales bacterium | reverse complement strand
TGGGAGGTCTCGAACAGGGCGCCCATGGCGCTGAGCCCGTTGATGTGGAAGTCGATGGGCCGGTCACCGAAGTCGTCCCCGCCGGGCAGGGGCATGCGCACGGAGCCGCAGCGGGCCAGCAGCAGCCCGATGACGACCACCGACGCCCGCATGCGCTCGAAGAGCTCGTAGGGGCCGGCGGGGACCAGGTCGCCGGACGGCGGCGTGGTCACCGTCACATCCCCGTTGTCGAGGCGCTCGACCTGTGCGCCCATGGCGCGGAGCACCTCGGCCATGGTGTCCACGTCGTCGATGCGAGGGACGTTGGAGAGCACCGTGCAACCCTCGGCGAGCAGGCAGGCCACCATGAGCTTCAGCGCCGAATTCTTCGCCCCGCCTGCCCTGACGGTGCCCTCGAGCGGCCCGTTGGGCTCCACCACGATCTGATCCACGGTCTCAAGTATCGCCGCTGGGGAGCGCCCCGATCGGCAGGTGGCTATCAGCTAGCAACTATGGTCAGACCCGTGGTGACGTCGCGCCAAGCCCCCGACCGGAACCTCGCCATGGACCTCGTACGGACGACCGAGGCGGCCGCCATGGCGGCCAGCCGCTGGATGGGCCGGGGGGACAAGGTGGGGGCCGACGCGGCCGCCGTCGAGGCCATGCGGACCGTGCTGGCGAGCGTCCCGATGGACGGGATCGTCGTCATCGGCGAGGGTGAGAAGGACAACGCACCCATGCTGTTCAACGGGGAGAAGATCGGCGACGGCACGCCCCCCCTCACCGACATCGCAGTTGACCCCATCGACGGCACCACGCTGACTGCCCAGGGCCGTGGCGGCGCCCTGGCCGTGATCGCGGTGGCCGAGCGTGGCGCCATGTTCGACCCCGGCCCGTGCGTCTACATGGAGAAGCTGGCCGTCGGGCCGCGGGCCAAGGGGGCCTGCGACATCCGGCGCACTCCGACCGAGAACCTCCGTGCGCTGTCCGAGGCCCTGGGGCGCCCGGTGCGCGATCTGACGGCGGTGATCCTGGACCGGCCCCGTCACGACGCCCTGATCGCCGAGGTCAGGTCCACGGGGGCCCGGATCCGCCTCATCACCGACGGGGACGTGGCCGGGGCGATCGCCACGGGATGGCCCGGGGCGGGGACCGACATCCTCTTCGGCATCGGGGGCACGCCCGAGGGCGTGCTGGCCGCCGCAGCGCTCAAGTGCATGGGCGCCGAGATCCAGGGCCGGCTCTACCCCCGCAGCGAGGAGGAGCGTGCGGCCGCGATCGAAGCCGGCTACGCGCTCGACGCCGTGCTGACGACCGACGACCTCGTCCAGGGGAACAACTGCTTCTTCGCGGCCACCGGGATCACCGACGGTGAGCTCCTGAGGGGCGTCCAGTACCACGAGTTCGGGGCCACGACGCAGTCGCTGGTCATGCGCTCCAAGTCGGGGACGCTGCGCAAGATCGACGCCAGCCACGCCCTGGCGAAGCTGGCCGAGTTCAGCTCCATCTCGTTCGGCTAGGGCGGCCGGTGACGGCCGCCGGACGACCGGCTACGCCGCCCTGCTCGATGCCACCTCGAGCCGCAGCTCGGCGCGTGCGAGGGCGCTCTCGGCCTCGGCGAGCTCCACGTCCTCCTCGAACTCCTCGCTGACCGGGCCCCGGCCCGCCCCGAGGTCGCTGAGCCGCTGGGTTGCCGTCTCCCTGGCCTGCTCGGCACGGGGCACGTCGATCTCTTCCGCCACCTCGGCCACCCCGGCCAGGACGGTCACGCGGGTGGAGAGGCCCGGCAGCGGTCCGTCCCCCGCGGCCAGGCCCTCCGCGGCCCCGGGGCTCGTGTCGACCTGGAGGAACCCGCCGTGCACGGCGAGGCGCAGCAGGGCGCCGTCGGGCTGTTCGACCTTCACCTCACAGGGCACGACGTCGCCCACCAGCGGAGTGTGGCCGTCGAGCACGGTGAGGGCACCGTCGGAGGTCGCCAGGACGACCGATGTTGCGCCACCAGCGAAGAGGGACTGCTCGGGCGTGACGATCTCCACGCCAAAGACACCGTCGTCGGCCACTAGCCCGCCTCGGCCTCGAGGGTCCGGGCCTTCTCCAGGACCGACTCGACACCACCCACGTTGAGGAACGCCTGCTCGGGGACGTTGTCGAGGTCGCCGTTGACCAGGGCCTCGAAGGACTCCACCGTCTCGTCGATCGGCACGAAGATGCCCGGCACGCCGGTGAAGACCTCGGCCACGAAGAAAGGCTGGGAGAGGAAGCGCTGGATCTTGCGTGCCCGGGTGACCGTGACGCGGTCCTCCTCGGAGAGCTCGTCCATGCCGAGGATGGCGATGATGTCCTGCAGCTCCTTGTAGCGCTGCAGGACCTCCTGCACCCGGCGGGCCACGGCGTAGTGGCGGTCTCCGACGATCTCGGGGGCGAGGATGTTCGAGGTCGACGCCAGGGGGTCCACGGCCGGGTAGATGCCGAGCGCCGCGATCTGGCGGGAGAGCTCGGTGGTGGCGTCGAGGTGGGTGAACGTCGTGAACGGCGCCGGGTCGGTGTAGTCGTCCGCCGGCACGTACACCGCCTGCAGCGAGGTGATCGACTTCCCCTTGGTTGAGGTGATCCGCTCCTGCAGTTCGCCCATCTCGTCCGCCAGCGTGGGCTGGTAGCCCACCGCCGAGGGCATGCGGCCGAGCAGCGTGGAGACCTCGGATCCCGCCTGGACGAAGCGGAAGATGTTGTCGACGAAGAGCAGCACGTCCTGGTTCTGCACGTCGCGGAAGTACTCGGCCATGGTGAGGGCGGCCAGGGCGACGCGCAGGCGGACACCCGGGGGCTCGTCCATCTGGCCGTAGACCAGGGCGGCCTTGTCGATGACACCGGACTCCTGCATCTCGAGCCACATGTCGGTTCCCTCTCGGGTGCGCTCCCCCACGCCGGCGAACACGGAGACACCTCCGTGCTGCTGGGCGACGCGGTGGATCATCTCCTGGATGATGACCGTCTTGCCCACGCCGGCCCCGCCGAAGAGGCCGATCTTGCCGCCCTGCACGTAGGGCTCCAGGAGGTCGATGACCTTGATCCCGGTCTCGAACATGAGGGCGCGCGGCTCCAGCTGGTCGAAGGCGGGCGCGTTGCGGTGGATCTCCCAGTAGTCCTCGACGCCGTCGATGGAGTCGGTGTCGAGGGGCTGGCCGAGCACGTTGAAGACGTGACCGAGCACGGCGTTGCCCACCGGCACCGAGATCCCGCGACCGAGGTTGCGCACCGGCGCACCGCGCACCAGGCCATCGGTCTGCTGCATGCAGATGCAGCGGACCCTGCCGTCGCCGATCTGCTGGGCCACTTCAGCTGTGATGGTGTTCGACGTCCCGTCGAGCTCAATGGTGAACTCGACCGCGTGGTTGATCTCCGGGAGCGCGTGCGGCGGGAATTCGACGTCGATGACGGGCCCGGCGATGGCGACCACGCGGCCATCTTCGAGCGAGCCGGCGGGCACGGTGTCTTGCATGGTCGTGGTGGTCATTGGGGTCAAGCTCCCTTCGATTGGCGGAGCGCCTCGGCCCCGCCGACGATTTCCATGATCTCGGTGGTGATGGCGTCCTGACGGGCGCGGTTCATGACGCGGGTCAGGGTGCGGACGAGCTCGTCCGCGTTGTCGGTCGCCGCGGCCATGGCCCGCTGCTGCGCGGTGAAGAAGGACGCCGCGCCTTCCAGCAGGGCGGCGAAGATCTCCGCCTCCAGGGCCCGGGGCGCCAACTCGATCAACAGCTTCGCCGGCTCCGGCTCGAACTCGGTGTAGCCCTCGAGCTTGTCGTCGGTCTGCTCCGGAGCCTCCCCCTCGGCCTCGGGGAGCGGCAGCGGCAGCATCTGCAGCTTCTCCACGCGCTGAGTGCCCGCGGAAATGAACCGGGTCGACAACAGCTGCACCAGGTCGATCTCCCCGGACACGAACGGGGCGGCCACCACCGCGGCGATGTAGCGGGCGTCGGCGAATTCGGGGCGGTCGGCGAAACCGGCGAACGACCGTGCCGTCGCGATGCCGCGGTAGCGGAAGTAGGGCGGAGCCTTCTTACCCACGGACCACACCGTCACCTCGGCGCCGTTGGCCCTGTGCTCGGCCACCAGTCGCTCGGTGGCCCGCAACACGCCGGAGTTGTACGACCCGGCGAGACCCCGGTCACCCGCGATGGCCAGGATCCCGACGTGCCGGGGCGACTCGGGGGTGCCCAACAACCTCGTCGCCGCCGTCGGGTCGGCCGCCGCGGTCAGGCGCAGGACCCGCTCCATCCCCTCCCGGAAGGGGCGGTTCGCCACGATGCGGTTCTGGGCGCGCACGATCCGCGAGGCGGCGATCAGCTCCATCGCCTTCGTGATCTTCCTCGTGGACTGCACGCTGCGGATACGGCGCCGCAGCGTGCGCTCTTGGCCTCCGGCCATGGGTCAGTCGACCTTCCCCGTGTCGAAGCCCTCGAGGAACGCGGCCAGGCCCTTGTCGAGCTCCTCGCCGTCGGGGAGCGCGCCGGTGGTCCGGATCGCCTCGAGCACGCCGGGGTGGTTCCCCTTGAAGTACTCGACGAGCTCCACCTCGAACCGGCGCACCTCGCTGACGGGGACCGTGTCCGTCCAGCCCTTGGTACCTGCGTAAATCGCCAGCACCTGCTCCTCGACG
>JARLGQ010000244.1 GCA_031292675.1 Acidimicrobiales bacterium | reverse complement strand
GATGCGGTCACGCCCTTCGTGCCAGACGATGCTGTTGATGCCGCGTTCGGTCATGCACCTTGGCTCGTGGTGGTCTTGGACAGAGCGTCGGATCGGCGCGTCCTAACCAGGTCGGCCGACGGACTACCGGGCTCGGTCTGAAGATCGAAGTTCGGCTGTCGGTTCAACCCTTCCGCGTGGTCGACTTCGGCACGATCGGCGCCACAGGCATCCGCTGCTTTGCCGAGATGGTAAGGGGGAGGCCAAGGAGCGTGGCGGGAAGCGACACCGTCACCTTCCCTCCTGCCGATCTTCCGACGATGAACGAGCCGGACAGCTTGGGCGGCGTGAACACCGCACCGTTGTAGGTGGCGGGAGTGACAAAGGCCTTCGACACCACGGCCTTACGTCCGACTGTCACGACCACGGGGACCGGCCCTCCTCCCGACCCCCCGCCGAGGCCGGCTTCGATCGACTCCAATGTGGCAAGCCACCAGTAGGTCTTCGCCCCGGGAGCGTCGCTCATCGTCACCGTCTTGACGTGGGAACGGGGTTGCACAGTGGCCGAAAGAGCCAAGGTGGGGTCAGGGGGAAAGACCGCCTGACCTTTGAAACTCAGTACGAATGTCCCCGCCGTGACGGGCTTGAACGTCGTGAGGTTGATCATCGCCACCGCGCACCCGACCAGTCCCGAGTTGAGTTGCTCGGTCGAGGGAGGACACGTGGCATTGGGGTCCGTCGGCTGCGACGAGGGCACGGTGTAGCCGGTGGTCAGGTCGCCGCTGGCGTTGGAGCTCGGGAATGCCACCGACGTGGCGTTGAGCTCTGGTGTGGCGGAGATCAGCGCCAGGAGGCCCGGGAGCGTGGTCACGCTGGTGCCCGTCAACAGCGGCTTGGCGGACGGGTCGACGGCCACCAGGAGGCTCGCTTCGACGAGCAGGAAGGGGTTGTTGGCAGGAAGCCCCGTACAGCTCACGTTGACGACTTTGCCGGGGGTGACGTTGGTCACCAAGGGAGTACCCAGAATCGAGCCCGAGAAGGTGCAGACCGGCCCGGCCGCGGCCGCCGCTTCGCCCGCGCCGCCGGCGGCTCCCACTCCCGCCACGGCACAGGTCACGAGGGCGACACAGGCGGCCAAGAACGCGCGGGGGGCGCGCCCGCTTCCACCACCTCGACCGCGACGTCGGACGCGACCGTCGGCACTTCCAGAGTCGGTGGTCCCGATCTTGCGTGCGTCCATGGACTGCTCCTTCCGAGATGGTCGTCCCGACGTGGGCGATGTCCGCCTCACTTGAACAACGTGAAGATCGTGGTGCCCTTCGTATTCGACGGCTCAGTCGCCACGACGGGGTGTTGCCCTCGCTTCCCCGACCTGTGACGGCGCGGGATGGTGCCACCGCAACTGAAGGTTCCCTGGGCGTCGACAGTCGTGCTGCACAGGACGGCGCTGGCGCGCTTGCGAGCCCGCAGACCGCTCATATAGGTGACGGTGACCAGTTGGCCGGGAACGAAGTCAGCTCCGTGCGCCACGACCCCCGTACGCGCCGACCCGGAGCCCGGCGTCATCGTCAGCACGGGGGAGGTCGGCGAGGGGGGTGGCAACAAGGTGGAGAGCACGGTGAGCGCACCGAGACCGCTCAGAAGCGTCGACGGATCCGTGGCGGTGACAGTGTCGACACCGGGGAGCAGTCCTGTGGCGAGCCCCTGGGATCCCACCGCGTTGGACACGGTGGCGAGCAACCCCTGGGCCGAGGACCACGTCACGCTGTCGGTCAGGTTCTGTGTACTCCCGTCCGAGTACAGGCCCGTGGCCGTGAACTGCTGCGTCGCACCCTCGGCGACCGAGGCCACAGAGGGCGAGACCGTGATGGCGGTCAACACGGCGGGAAGCACGGTGAGCGCCCCCGTGCCGCTCAAGAGGCTCGAAGGATCCGTGGCGGTGACGGTGTCGACACCGGGGAGCAGGCCTTTGGCGAGCCCCTGGGACCCGACCGCGTTGGACACGGTGGCGAGCAATCCCTGGGCCGAGGACCACGTCACGCTGTCGGTCAGGTTCTTCGTGCTCAGGTCCGAGTACAGGCCCGTGGCCGTGAACTGCTGCGTCGCACCCTCGGCGACCGAGGACAGCGAGGGCGAGACCGTGATCGACAAGAGCACCGGGGACCCGAGCGCCGAAGCCGACTCAGCCCCCCCGACCCCCAGGAGCCCGGCAACCAACACAACCGGAAGCAGACGCGCTACTGCTCGCACACCACGGCCCCGCATCACCTCGGCACACCCCCGAGTCCCACTTCATCGTCGTTTGCGCCGGAGAGGCGAACGCCAGTGAAACCTGTCTCACTATTGACTGGGTGAGGGGTTGCAGATAACCGTGTCATCACCTGTACTCGTCCAGGTGATTTCACCTGTAACTGGGAACCTCGCGCAGTCTTCGTGCCTGGATCGGCCCGGCTCAGGGGTGGCGTTCCCCGAGGTGAGCGGGCCCCACGAGCCCGATGACCGCGATCGAGCGTCCCGCAACGGTTCGCGCCCGGCAGGTGTTTTCACGTAGCGGGGTCCAAGTGATATTTCCGGTATCAAAGGCGCCGACTTTTGTCGATACTCGTGGTGGCGACCAAGAGCCGGCAGGTGTTCGTGTGGTCATCAACTCCACATCCCAGAAGATGACTTCGACGGTGGCTCCCGCCGGCGGCGTGTGGCACCGCTCCAACGAGGGTCGGCCCGGAAACACGAACGTCCTTGTCGTGGAGGACGACCAGGGGGTGCGCGAAACGACGGTTGCGATCCTCCGGGAGGAGGGCTACGTCGTCGTCCAGGCTGCTGACGGTGTCGACGCATTGGAGCTGCTCAGAGGACACGACATCGACGTCCTCCTCCTGGACCTCCGCCTCCCCCGCATGGACGGTGCAGCTGTCCTCGAGGCACTCGACCGACCCCCGACGGTCGTGGTGGTCTCAGGGTTCGAGTCGTTCGAGGAGGCCGAGATGCGTCGGCGTTTCGGGTCGGTGCTCTTCGACTGCCTGCGCAAACCCGTCTCGCCACATCGGCTGATGGCCGCTACCGCCGCGGCGGCCGATCATGCCCTGTCCGTCCGCGACACCGACACCGGCACCGGCACCGGTGGCACCGAAGTGCGCGACGACCCGGAGCGGTAACGCCGTAACGTCGGCACGGGCCGACGAGTGGGCAACGTCGCGACGGTAAAGGTCGGGACGGCAGGGCACGAGCAGCGCCTGGCAACGGACGGTCCTATCAACGCTGCTCGTACCCCGCCATTCCTCTTTGTGTGGGGGACGTCCACACGCCATGCTCAGGGCATCGGCGCGGTGCAAGAGCCCTCCGAACCGTGCCGTACCCCTGAAGTGAGCGACTCTCGGAGGGTATGCGGGGACCTCCGGAGCCGCCTACCGAAAGAGTACGCCGGGCGATCGCGGACGCCCAGCGTAAATTCACCTGGCAGAACATCCGTGAATCCACCTGGCGCGTCGTGGGTCTACTGGCGGGCAGTGGGTTGAGTCTCGGCCGGGGCAACCGGGCTCGTCCCGGGAGTCCGTCCGGCTGTCGGCGTTCGCTGTGCATCGCCGACCGGTGAGCCGGCCACACCGAAGGCGGGTCGGGCAGAGTCCGTTGCAGGCGGGAGCGCGCGGTAGGGCAACCTCACCACGAATCGCGTCCCTCTCGAGGCGTCACCGTCGACGTGGACCGAGCCCCCGTGTGCCTCCACCATGCGACGCACGATGGCAAGGCCCAATCCCGTCCCCTGGTGCTTGGCGGTGTAGAAGGGCTCGAAGACTCGTTCCGCCAATGACCGCTCGATCCCGGGCCCGTCGTCCTCCACCTCGATCACCGCGGCACGCCCCTCGACAGATGCGGTGATTCGAAGCGAACCCGATTCGCCCATGGCGTCGTAGGAGTTGGTGATCAGATTGGTCAAGACCTGTGCCATCTGACCTCGGTCGGCGAGGAGATCGATGCGGTCAACGTCTAGGGTCACGTCGACGCCCGGGCGAGGAGGGGTGACCTCGAGCACCTCCCCCACGAGCGCCCCGAGCTCCATCGGAGCGATGACAGGCTCACCGGGGCGGACGTAGGCGCCCAGGTGGTCGATGATGGCCGCGGCCTTGGCGATCTCGCGTCCCGCCATCTGGAAGTGCCGTTCCTGGTCCTCGGTGACACCGTCACCGAGGCCGTATTGCAAGAGGAACAGCGCGTTGGACACGGCTCCGAGCGGGTTCCGCAGGTCGTGCCCGACGACCGACGCCATCTCGCCCACGACGGCCAAACGCTCGCGCTTCACGAGGGCGTCGGTCAGGAACGACGTGATGCAGAACGCCACGATCAGCGTGGCCATCGTGATGACCCAGCCCGCCACGGCGGCGGCCGTTCCTGCCACGACGATCGCAACTCCCGAAGCCACCAAGGCCAGGAACAGGTAGAACATGGCTCGTCGTCTCGGGAACCACAGAGGTGACGCCACCCCGACCCACACGAAGAACGGGCTCAGCAGCCCCGGGTGGCTGTGGAGCTTGGTGAAGAACAGACCGAGGTCGATGAGCACGAGGCTCCCGACGATGGCCACGTCGCCGGTGAAACGGGGTGGGTGGTTCCTCAAGAGGTAGATGACCGCCGCCGCCGCGAAGACGAAGACCAGGAGCGTCGCCATCCCCGCCCGGTTCCCGATGGCGCGGGGGTCGAGGATCCAGGCGATGACCACCGCCAGACCGCCCAGGGAATAGGTGAGCGCCAGGAGCTCACCCTGGACGTGAAGATCGAACACGGGCCTTCCCAGGCGCCTGGCGGGGGCCGGGGTGTGCGCACGGTGGTCGCGCCATGCGCGAGGGCTCAGTCGTCTCACCACGAGACCGCCCCCAGTGACATCTGCGACCTCCCGTCTCCGGCCACCTGTGGGTTTCCAGGCCCCGGTGACCGGCTCCGGCCTTTCGACTCTACCGCTGATGCCGGCCCTGAGCACCCGGCCCCGGTGGGCCCGGGGAGAGCCCCGACGGCCTTTCCCCGCGATGGTCGGACCGAGGATCAGGTGCCGGTCAGGCGGGTGACGACAGGTGCCAGCTGCTCCCATGCGTCGCCTTCGATGGAGTAGTACGAGATGCCGTACTCCTCCCGGCGCCATTGCAGCTCCTCGACCATCTCGTCGAGGGTGCCGAGGAGCCCGAGCGGCACATGTCGAGCCTCGGAAGGATCGATGCCGAAGGTGGGCGCCATGGCGTCGAGGATCTTCTGCGCGTCGTCGGTGATCATGATGAACCCGATCAGGCAATTCAGCTCGATGTCGTCGAACCGCTCCCCGGCAGCCTCTTTGACCCACGCCACTTTCTGGCGGGTGGCATCGGGCGAGGCGTTGGGGGCGGCCTCGACGCCGCCGGTCCCGGCCCGCAGGTCGACGTTGATGCTCACGATGTCCCCCCACCGGCCGGCGATCGTGAGCACGCGACGACCTCCACCGCCCAGGATCAGTGGTGGACGGGGACGCTGCACCGGCCTCGGCCACAGGGTGTGCCCGGTCACGGTGTAGTGCTTGCCGGAGAACGAGAAGGCGTCGTCGGACTCGAGCAGCCCGGCGATGACGGCGACGCCCTCGGCGAAGCGGTCCACCCGGAGCGCGGGCGGGTCATAGGTGATGCCCGACTCCTCGTAGTCCGAGCGCATCCACCCCGCACCGAGCCCCAGCTCGAGCCGGCCTCCGGACAACACGTCGAGTGTGGCGGCCTCCTTCGCCAGGACCAGGGGATGCCGGTAGTCGTTGTCGAAGACGAGGGTGCCGACGCGCAACGTCGATGTTGCATCGGCGGCGGCCATGAGGGCGGGCACCGGCGCCAACTGGTCCCCGAAGTGGTCGGGGACGAGCAGTGTCGAGTAGCCGAGGTCCTCGGCCTTCTTCGCCTGCTCGGCCCAGGACCGGGCCGTAGGCTCGGGAGCCTTCGACAGCTGAACGGCAAAGCGGAACTTCCGGGGATGGCTCATCACACCTCATTCGTAATAGCCGGAGTGGATGTAGATGCAGGGTATGCCTTCGGTGTGGAACATGTCCCGGTTCCGGAGATCGTCTTCGAAGGCGAGCAACAGCTCGAAACCGAACTGTCGGAGCTCGGCCACCGCGGCGCGCTTGAAACTCGACGCCTGCGAGTAGTTGCCGCGGTCACGCATCACGAGCGCGTCCCATCGCAACCGGTTGTGCGCCAACCACGCCAGCGTCTGGGGCTGCACGCGCAGAGGGCGGCCCGTGAGCAGCACGATGCTCAAACCCGGGTCGAGAAGCTCGAGCAAGCGGGCGACCTCCCCGACGAGAGGGTCGTCGCCGCAGGCATCGAAGAACGCGTCCCAGTCGCGACGTCCCCACTCCAGAAAGTGCTGACGCCCAGCGGCGTCGGAGAGGACTCCGTCGATGTCGAAGATGACCGCCGGCCCGGGGCGCACCGCAGAAGTGCGCCAGCACCAGTTCCGGGGCACAGACGGCGGAGGTTCGGGGGCGCCCTCGATCACGTACGCACTCGCGGGCGATCCCCGCCTAGTCCTCGGTGGGCCGTGTCGTCGACAGGCGCCGGATCTCTTCCACCACCCGCGGGTCGGCGAGCGTCGTGGTATCTCCGAGGTCGCGCCCTTCGGCGACGTCGCGCAACAACCGGCGCATGATCTTGCCCGACCGCGTCTTGGGCAGCTCGTCGGTGAAGATCACGGTCCGGGGCCGCGCGATCGAGCCGATATGGCGGGCGACGTGGCCTCGCAGGTCCTCTCCGTGTTCGGTGGTCTCGTCCTGGCCGGCTTTGAGGGTGACGAAGGCGATGATCGCCTGCCCCGTGGTGTCGTCCTTGGCCCCCACCACAGCCGCCTCGGCGACCGACGGATGGTTGACCAGCGACGACTCCACCTCGGCGGTGGAGATCCGGTGGCCCGACACGTTCATGACATCGTCGACGCGCCCCAGGAGCCAGAAGTATCCGTCGTCGTCGACCTTCGCACCGTCTCCGGCGAAGTACCGACCCTCGAACCGGCTCCAATAGGTCTGCCGGTAACGCTCGGGATCCCCGTACAGGCCACGCAGCATGGAGGGCCAAGGCCGGGTCAGTGTGAGGTAGCCACCCCCCCGCTCCACCTTCTCACCGGCGTCGTCGACGACCTCGGCCCCGATGCCCGGAAGGGGGAAGGTGGCAGAACCCGGCTTGCAGGTGGTCACCCCGGGGAGCGGCGAGATCATGATGGCCCCGGTCTCGGTCTGCCACCAGGTGTCGACCACAGGACAGTGGCCGCCCCCGATGTGAGTCCAGTACCAGACCCATGCTTCGGGGTTGATCGGCTCGCCCACCGAGCCCAGAACGCGCAGCGACGACATGTCGTGGCGTTCGGGAAACTCGTTGCCCCACTTCATGAACGTCCGGATGGCGGTGGGCGCGCAGTAGAGAATCGTGACCCCGTAGCGCTCGATGATGTCCCACCACCGGTCCTTGTCGGGGAAGTCGGGGGTGCCCTCGTACATGACGCTGGTGGCACCATTGGCGAGCGGCCCGTACACGATGTAGCTGTGGCCGGTCACCCAGCCGATGTCGGCGGCACACCAGTAGACGTCACGGTCGGCGTGAAGGTCGAAGACGGCACGATGCGTGTACGCGACCTGGGTGAGATACCCCCCCGTGCTGTGCATGATGCCCTTGGGCTTTGCGGTCGTACCCGATGTGTACAGGAGGTAGAGGAGGTCCTCGGCATCCATGTGCTCAGGCGGGCACGACGCCTCGGCGCCGGCCATCACTTCGTCCCACCAGTGGTCGCGGCCTTCGGTCATGGGCGTGACACCGCCCGACTCCCCCGTGCGGCGCGCGACGACCACGTGCTCGATCGAGGCAGTGTCGGCCAAGGCGGAGTCGGCGTTCTCTTTGAGCGCCACGACACTGCCACGCCGCCAGCCACCGTCGGCGGTCACGAGGACCTTGGCCTGGGCGTCGTCGATCCGGTCCCGGAGCGCGTCGGGGGAGAACCCACCGAACACCACCGAGTGCGGAGCCCCCACACGCGTACAGGCCAGCATGGCCACGGGAAGCTCGGGAATCATGGGCATGTAGATCGCCACCCGGTCGCCGCGTCGCACCCCGAGACCCTTGAGGACGTTGGAGAACCGCTCCACATCGGCGAGCAGCTCGGAGTACGTGATCGTCCGGGTGTCGCCGGGCTCTCCCTCCCAGTGGATCGCCACCCGGTCGCCGAGGCCCGCCGCCACGTGGCGGTCGAGGCAGTTGTACGACACGTTCAGGGTCCCCCCGACGAACCATTTGGCGAAGGGCAGGTCCCACTCGAGGACCGTGTGCCACTCGTCGAACCAGTCGAGGGCCCGCGCCTGGTCGGCCCAGAACCCCTCGACGTCGCGCTGGGCATGCTCGGCGATGGCAGGGTCGGCCACGACGGCCTGGTCCACGAAACCCTCGGGAGGAGGGAACAGGCGTTCCTCGAGGTAGTAGTCCTCGATGGCGGCCCCACCGGCATCCGACATGGTGACGATCTCCTCCTGGCGCGGTCTTCGACGACGCGATGAAGCGGCCCGCCGAGCCTATCCAAGCGACCTACCAGCCCACCTGTCCCGGATCGGGCCCGAGAACACATCCGGGGGGTCCACCGGCCCGGGGCCTGTCAAGATGGAACGGCAATGGTGGACGGCGTCTCCCAGGACACCCGCGTGCCCGACGTCCAGGCCGGCACAGGGCCCGAGGCCCTGACCATCCCCGTCGAAGTGGGCCG
>JARLGQ010000029.1 GCA_031292675.1 Acidimicrobiales bacterium | reverse complement strand
GCTGTGTTTTTTTTTTTTTTGGGCGCGTTGTGGGTGGTGCGCGCGCGCGCCGCGGGCGCGGCCCCGCCCGCGCCGGACCTGGCGCCTTCGATCAGGCCATCAGGAACGTGGTGCCGAGCGCCCTTTGGCGGCGGGTGATCCGCCCGGGCACCAGGCGTTGGTGGGCACCCCCACGCACGGGTTGGGCATGGAGGGCAGACCCGGCGGTATCGGGTGGATGACCACCGAGGTCGCCTGCGGGTAGCCCGAGCCCGAGCAGGCCAGCACCCCCGAGTCGCATTCGGCCTGGGTGAGCAGGGTCGTGTCCGTGTTGGCGCCCAGCAAGCCGGCTCTCGGTGTCTTGGTCCCGCAGGTGGAGGGGGTGAGCGACGCCTTGGCGTCGGCGCTCGTGGCCGCCCCCGTTTGCAGCGTGAAGCTCGAGTTCCACTCGGTGTTGCCCGAGAAGCAGTTCTCCGGCGTCCCCCCTCCGACGAGCAGGTTGCCGAGATCGGCGTTGCTCGGGTTGCCGAAGGTCCCGTTGCCGGAGAACTTGTTGTTGACAGCGGCGTCACCCTCGGGGTCGTAGAGGCACGCCACGCCGGAGACACCCAGCGACGTCGCCAGCATGCCGCCGGTCTTGGTGCAGGTCTTGCCGTCCGAGCTCGTGTTCGAGTCGGGGTAGGGCACGAAGAGCATGCCCCAGGCGCCGTTGTCGAGGAACTCGTTGTCCATGACGGTGTCGTCGCGCCCACCCGAGACGGTCAGGCCCGTCCCCGTCGGTCCCAGGCCCGCCGTTCCCGCCACCGGGACGTTGGGATTGTTGTTGCTCTCGACCAGGTTGCCGATGAAGGCCCAGCACGAGTTGGTGTGGGTGATGGGGCTGGTGGACTTGCCCGAGCAACGGCCGTCCTGTGGCGGCGGCGGGTCGCCGGTGAGGGCGGTGTTGGTGTCGACGCCTTCCTTGTTGTTGTCGAAGGTCGAGTTCTCGATGGTCACCTGGCCGCCCGAATTGGTCCCCGAGTAGCCGAGCGCGTTGTCCTCCATCGTGGCGTTGTCGACGGTGACGTCGCACTTGCGATGGCAGGCGCCCACGTACATCCCGGAGTCCGAGAAGTTGTTGGCGTAGATCTGGTTCCACGTTCCACCGGTGGAGTCCGACGCGAAGATGCCGTACAGGGCGCACGTGGCGCAGATGTCCTTGTTGCTCGGATCGCTGTTGACGAAGTAGGTGGACGTGGCCGTGAGGTAGCTCCCGGAGTAGCCCTTCAACCCGATCTTGCCCGAACCGGCACCCCCGTTCCACCAGATCTCGTTGCCCGCGTTCCCGCTGCCGGCGATGAAGTTGCACACCGTCAGGTTGTCGACGCTCACGCCCTTCGCCTTCCAGATGACGATCCCGTTGCGCCCTTCGCCGCCCAGGGAGTTCTGATCGGAAGGAGCCGAGCTGCACGTGGACGCGCTCGCTGACGTTCCGTCCACGATCACTGAGTTGCGGTCCATGCCCCGGAGGTGGAGCCCGGAAGTCGTCACGATGACCCCCCCGTAGTACCCCTCGCCGAGCTGCTGGCTGGTCGGCGCCCCGTATCCGGTGTCACCGGTCTCGTGGTAGTCACCCGGAGCGATCAGGATCCAGTCCCCTTTCGTGGCCGCCGTGACCGCCTTTTGGATCGTCGTAAACGTCGACGCCGCCGGCGTGGTGATGCCGTGGAAGGTGCCGACGTAGAGCACCTGCGGGGTCGAAGCCCTGGCCGAGGCCGCCGGTGCACCCACCATGGCGAGCAGGGCGCATGCCAGGAGGCCTGCGCCCATGGCAATTCCGATGGGCCGGATCTTCGGATGCCGATTCCCGTGGCTCATGAACCCCTCCCCGATGGGACGAACCGATGCAAGCCGGCCATGGCCGGTTGGCGGGTGCGATCGCCCCAGGCGAGATGAGCGCGCGCCTCCGCCGATACGACGCCCCGCTCGTCCCCCTGCATCGGACCTCCCCACCATGGCCCTGCGCTCGGCATAGAACCTACTCACCCACGACGTCGTGTGCTTCGGAAACTGCCATCGCGTGCGGGACCGGTCGTCCTCGCCGGCGCCCCCGCCCTGTTCAACCGAGGTTTTTGCGGTGGCCGGAGTGGCCTGGTACTCCGTCGTCGTGGTCGATCGGGCGTTCTCCGATGCCGAGCTCGCCGGACTGTACGACGTACTCCACCCGTGGGAGCGACGGGGCGACTTCGACTTCTACCTGCCGTTGATCATGGCATCCGAAACAGTGCTCGACGTCGGCTGCGGGACGGGCGCGCTGCTGCGCGGGGCCCGGGAGGCCGGTCACACCGGTCGGCTGTGCGGGCTGGATCCCGCCGGCGCCATGCTCGAGGTGGCGAAGAGGCGCTCGGACATCGAGTGGGTTCTCGGCGACCTCGCGTCGGTGAGGTGGGATCGCCAATTCGACCTGGTCGTCATGACCGGTCATGCCTTCCAGGTGCTCCTCGAGGACGACGACCTGCGGGCCTCGCTCGGGGCGATACGCTCCGCGCTCACCGACGACGGGCGCTTCGTCTTCGAGACTCGCAACCCCCGGGCCCGAGCCTGGGAGCACTGGACCCCCGACCACGTGGTCGAGGCCGTCGACGACGAGGGGGTCGTGATCCGGATGGCGCACCAGGTCGAGACCCCCGTCGAAGGAGACGTGGTTCGCTTCTCCACCACGTTCACGAGTCCCCGGTGGGATCGACCGCGGATGAGCCGGAGCACGTTGCGGTTCCTCGACCCGGATTCGTTGTCCTCGTTCTTGTCGGCTGCGGGCCTGGCCATCGTGGAACAGTTCGGGGACTGGAACGGAGACCCACTCACCGACGCCAGCCCGGAGATCATCACCGTGGCGCGACGGGGCTGAAGCCGCCAGGCGGTCGAGAGGGGGTGCCCCGCTCGTCCCGCCACGTGCCGGTGAGGGGCTGGTCCCCGGTGCGCCGACGTGCTACAAGACGACACATGGCCGACGACGACCCCGTCATCGATCCGGTCATCGATCCGGCCCACGAGCCCGCCCCCGTGCGCAGGCACAACGTCGAGGAGTTCGACGCCCTCTACGAGGGGAGCACCCCGCCCTGGGACATCGGCCGTCCGCAGGCCGCCTTGGCGCGTCTCATGGAGGCGGGGGAGATCCGGGGCCGAGTGCTGGACGTGGGGTGCGGGACCGGCGAGCACGCGCTGATGGCTGGCGCCGCCGGTCTCGAAGCGCTGGGGATCGACGCCGCCCCCACCGCCATCAGGCTGGCGCGGGAGAAGGCGGCCCGGCGATCGCTCCAGGCCCGGTTCGAGGTATGGGACGCGCTCGACCTGCCCCGTCTCGGGGAGCGGTTCGACACCGTGCTCGACTGCGGGCTCTTCCACGTCTTCGACGACGACGCCCGGACGCGCTTCGTGGCGGCCCTCGGTGCCGTCGTGGTCCCCGGCGGGCGCTATTTCATGCTCTGTTTCAGCGACCGGCAACCCGGCGATTGGGGACCGAGACGGGTGCGCCAGGACGAGGTTCGCCGGGCCTTCGCCGATGGCTGGCGCGTCGACTCGATCGACGAATCCGTTCTCGAGATCACCTTGAGCCCCGAGGGCGCGCAGGGCTGGCTGGTCGCACTGACCCGGATCTGATCCCCGTGGGGCCCCAGCGCCCGCTTGTGACGATCGAAATCGGGGCCCACGGCCATGTTGCTCCTGTCTCGGTCGGGGCGGACGGCAAGCACCTGGTGGACCTCCAAACGGTGCCGCTCGAAGCCCACCGCGGAGGCCGCCAACCACGGTCCCCACTTCGTGGAGCTCCCCGTCGGGGAACACATAGCGATCCATGAAGGGACTGGCCATACGCGACGGCCCCGGCGGTGACGACAAGAGCACGAGTCGGCATAATTGGCCCCTTGAACGGCCGAGACGAGATTCCACATGTACAGGCGGAGTCCGCGTCACACGAGACGCTCGTACAGATCCTGCTGGAACAGGGTTGCGTTGTCGTCGACTCGCTCGTCACCGGTGCGTCGCTGGCCGCGGCGAGGGACGAGGTCAAGAGGGTGGTTGCCGAGGCTCCCGTGGGGGAACCCGACTTCGACGGACGCGCCACCCGAAGGGTGTACGACCCCTTGGCCCGTACCCGCGTCCTCGATGACTGGGTCCTGCACCCCTTGCTCACCGCCACGGTGCAGGCGTTGATAGGGCCTTCCCAGTTCGGCATGACGATCCTGTCCGAAGTCCAACCCGGCGAGGTCGCCCAGTTTCTCCACCGTGACGCGGCCATCTATCCCCTGCCCGCCGAGGTGGGCCCGGTGGAGGTCAACACCATCTGGGCGATCGACGAGTTCACCAGAGCCAACGGTGCCACCGTTGTCGCCCCCGGCAGCCATGTCGGTGGGACGCGGCCCTCGGCCTACGACCGGGAGTCGCTGACCGTTGCCACCATGAGCGCGGGATCGGTCCTCGTCTACGACGGGCGCGTGGTCCACGGTGCCGGGGGCCAACGCCACCACTTCGGCGCGCCTCGGACTGATCGTCGAGCACACGGTGCGCTGGCTCCGCCCGGCGGAGAACCATTCCCTGGCCGTGGCGCCCGCCGTGGTCGTCACGCTCCCCGCGCAAATGCAGGAGCTGCTCGGGTACAACCAACACAGCGCCTTTCTGGGGTTCGTGGCGGGGAGAGCTCCGGGGGAGTGGTTGCGCGACCGGGCCGGCTCTCACGAACCGAAGCCCCAGGGCTGGACCGACTGAACGCCACCGCCATCCGGCGAGGCCTGGCATGGCAGAGAGGCGAGTAGCGGTGGACGCCGGGTCGCCGCGCCTTTAGCGTTGAGCGCGCGGGAAGGGGCGATCTGCTCCAGGGGTAGGCGTCGTGGGCCGGTATGGTCTGCGGGCCGACTTGCCCGGTTGGCCGCTCCATGGCGGGGGGGATTCGGGTGCACCGAACGATTCGGGGACGGGCGGGAGTGGCTCGGCGGACGGTGGGCGTCCTCACCGGCGCCGCTCTCGTCGGGATCGGAGCGCTGGGGGTCACGGTAGGGGGCTCGGAGGCTCGAGCCTTGGCCGACAGCCGCGCCTACGAGCTGTACTGCCCGGGCACCCCGGTCGGGAACATCGTGCTCAACGACGTGGTCACGACGGGGACCATCTCGCCCCCCGCCCCGGCGCCGGGACAGCAGTTCTCCGTGACCGGCTACCAGACAACCCTGGACCTGCCCAGCTCGATCGTCTCCGCCGCGGCGGCCCTCGGCAATACCGACATCGCCGGGACGGGGACCTCCCGCGTCGACGTCAGTGGCGCGTCACCCTCGTCGGTGGAGAGCGACTCGACCTTCGCCGTCCCGATCCCGTCGCCGGTGCCCGACGCCGGGCTGGTGATCGCCTCCCCGAGCCCTGTCGCCACAATCGGCCCCTTCACATCGGCAGGCGGCGACATCCAGGTCACGCAGAACCGAATCGACCTGACGCTGGAGGTATCGGGGAGCATCCTTCCCCTGAGCTGCACCGCTTACCCCAACAACAGCGCGTCGACGGGGATCACGAGTTCGGCCCCGCACGCGACACCGATCTCCCCGGTGATCGCCACCTACACGCTTCCCCTTGCAGTCAGCACGACGGGCCTTCCCGACGCCACCCACGGCCAGTCGTACTCGGCCCCTCTCGCCGCCCGGGGCGGACATCCCTCCTACCTCTGGAAACTGGTGGCGGGGTCCGGCGAGCTGCCCAGGGGGCTGAGGGTCCACCCGCGCGCCGGGGTGATCTCAGGCGTGCTCAGGAACAGGGACAGCGGGACGTACACCTTCACCGTGGAGGTCCGGGACACCGACAAGACCACGAGGCCGCACACACAGGAAACCGCTACGAGGGTGCTCTCGATCACCGTCTCCTGAAGCCGCAGCCTCCTGAAGCCGCAGCCTCCTGAAGCCGCAGCCTCCTGAAGCCGCAGCCTCCTGAATCCGCAGCCTCCTGAATCCGCAGCCTCCTGAAGCCGCAGCCTCCTGATGACAACGCCCGAGCGCGCTGCCCGAGCGCGTCCTCTACGGCCCCGGAAAGGGTTTGGCCGCTTCCTCGGTCTCGATGGCCGCGATCTCCTCCAGCCGCGGCACGTGGCGCCCGCCTTCGAACTCGGTGGCGAAGAACACGTCGACGATGGCCAGAGCGAGGTCGGGCCCCAGGATGCGCCCTCCCAACGAGAGCACGTTGGCATCGTTGTGGAGCCGGGCCAGGTGGGCCGTCGTCTCGTCGTGGCACAGCGCGGCCCGGGCGCCGCGGACCTTGTTGGCGGAGATGGCCTCACCCTGGCCGCTGCCGCCGAGGACGACGGCGCGGTCGGCGTTCCCGCTCACCACGGCGCGCGCCGCCGTGGCGCAGAACCACGGGTAGTCCACGGGCTCCTCGGAGAACGTGCCGATGTCCTCGACCTCGAACCCCTTCGACCGCAGATGGGCGGCGACCACCTGCTTGAGCTGGAACCCGGCGTGGTCACTTCCCAGGACGACCCTCACGTCCGCCAGCCAAACACCGCCGCCCCGGTATGGCAACCGCGGGCCCACCCGACGTGCCGCCGCGGGCCCCCACCTAACCTGTCGGCGTGGACCCGGCCTCCGGCGGCGAGGACGACGGCACGTGCGCCTGGGCGAGGAGCAGCCCCTCGATGCGCGCCTACCACGACCTCGAGTGGGGCGTGCCCGTGCGCGACGACCGGAGCCTGTTCGAGCTCCTCACGCTCGAAGGTGCGCAGGCCGGACTGTCGTGGTCCATCGTCCTGGCCAAGCGGCAGGGATACCGCCGGGCCTTCGCCGGCTTCGCCCCGGACCTGGTGGCCCGGTTCGCTGACGCCGACGTCGAGCGCCTCGTGGGCGACCCGTCGATCGTCCGCAACCGCCAGAAGATCGAGTCCACGGTGTCCAACGCCCGCGTCGTCGACGCCATGCACCGTGGCGGCGAGACCCTGGCCGAGCTGCTGTGGTCCTTCGTCACCGACGTGACCCTTCACCATACGTATGCGGAGCTCGGCGAGCTCCCCTCCTCGACTCCCGTCTCCAAGGCGATGAGCGCCGAGCTGCGCCGCCGCGGGATGCGGTTCGTGGGCCCCGTGACGTGCTACTCCACCATGCAGGCGGCCGGGCTGGTCAACGACCACGTGACGTCGTGCCCCCGGTGGGCGGCGCTGGGCGGGAGGGTAGGGTCGGCGTCGTGACCGATCCTCCCGGCGAGAACGCCGACAGGGCCGCCGACGACCGGTCCGGCCCCGAGCGGTCAGGCCCTGAGCGGTCCGGCCCTGAGCAGTCCGGCCCCGACGATCCCCCCCGGCACGGCAGCGAGGAGGAGATCGACGAGGCGAGCGACGAGTCCTTCCCCGCCAGCGACGCGCCCCAGTGGTGGTCGGGCGAGCCCGCCGACCCCGACACCTAGCCCGGCGGGCCCTGCGTGCGCGTCGGCGTCACCGCCGCCCTGACCGACCTGTCGATGCCGGTCGACGAGCTGGCCCGTGCCGTCGAGGCGCGCGGCTACGACTCGCTGTACCTGCCCGAGCACACGCACCTGCCGGTGGCCCTCGCCACTCCGCCCGCACTGGTGAAGGGCGTGCACCTCGACGACTACAAGCGCACCGTGGACCCCTTCGTGTCGCTGGCCGCCGCTGCCGCGGTGACCGACCGCATCCTCCTCGGCACCGGCATCGCCCTCGTGGCCCAGCACGACCCCATCGTGCTGGCCAAGCAGATCGCCACCCTGGACCTGCTGTCGGGCGGTCGCTTCGTGCTCGGCATGGGGTACGGCTGGAACCGTGACGAGGCGGCCGACCACGGCGTGGACTTCACGCAGCGGCGCGCCGTGGCCCGGGAGAAGATCCTGTGCATGCAGGCGCTGTGGTCCGAGGACGAGGCCGAGTTCCACGGCGTGCACGTGTCGCTGCCGCCGTCGTTCTCGTGGCCCAAGCCCGTGCAGCAACCGAGGGTCCGCACCCTCGTGGGCGGCGGGGCGGGGCCGTCGCTGTTCGCGGCGATCGCCGAGTACGCGGACGGGTGGATGCCCATCGGCGGGGCGGGGATCGGCGCCGCCCTCGACGCGTTGCTCCGCGCCTTCACCGAGGCGGGACGCGACCCGGCCACGCTCGAGGTGGTCCCCTTCGGCACCGTTCCCGACGAGGGGAAGCTGGCGCACTACGCGTCCCTCGGGTGCACCGAGGTGGTGCTGCGCGTCCCCTCGGGGCCGGGGGACGAGATGCTGCGCGTGCTCGACGACTACACGCGCTTCCTCCCCGGCTAGCCCTGCCCGGCTGGCCCTGGCCGGCTGGGGTAACCGGCCGGTTCAGAGAGGGGCCAGCAGCGCCCCGGCCCGGCGCACGGCGTCGGCGCCGGAGGTGGGCATGTTGAAGATGAAGTAGTCCACGCCCGCGGCGGCGAGCTCCTCGACGTGGGCGGCGACCTCGTCCTCCTGTCCCACCGTGAAGCTGTCGGCGGCGTCGCCGGCGGCGCCGGCGGCGCTGCGCAGCAGCTCCCACGTGCCCTTGGTCTCCTCGGCCGAGTCCGTGAGCACGAGCGTGCTCAGCACGCTGACCGTCACCGTCGCGGGGTCGCGCCCCACCGCCTCGCAGTGCTCGCGCAACACGCCCACTTTGTGCCGGATGGTGTCGACGCCACCGGTGATGTTGCAGAAGTCGGCGTAGCGCGCCACCAGGCGGAGCGTGCGCCTCTCGCCGCCGCCGCCGATCAGGATGGGAGGCCCGCCGGGCTGGACCGGGCGGGGCAGGTTGCGCGCCTCCTGCACCTGGTAGTAGCGGCCCTCGAAGGTGGGCAGCACTTCGCCGAACATCGACCGGCACAACTCCACCGCCTC
>JARLGQ010000243.1 GCA_031292675.1 Acidimicrobiales bacterium | reverse complement strand
GGTTGCGGGCGCGGCGGGTGCGGTTGGGGCCGGGACGGGTTCCGGAGCGGGCGCCGGGGCTGAGACGGCACCTTCCGCGGCCCCGACAGGAGCGGCGGCGGTACCGTCACCGCTCACGACCGCCAACACCGTGCCCACGTCGACGGTCTCACCTTCGTGGACGCGGATCTCGGCCAACGTCCCCGCCGCGGGCGACGGCACCTCGGAGTCGACCTTGTCGGTCGAGACCTCGAAGAGCGGCTCGTCGCGCTCGACCTGGTCGCCGACGCCCTTCATCCAGCGGGTGATCGTGCCCTCGGTCACCGTCTCGCCGAGCTGGGGCATCGTGACGTCAGCCAACGTGCAACCCCCTTCCGGTGAGGGCTAACACTGTCTCACCGAACGCCTCGGAAAGACTGGGATGCGGCTGGATGAACTGCCCCACCTCTTCGGGCGTGGCCTCCCAGTTCACGGCGAGGTAGCCCTGCCCGAGCTGCTCGGTAACCCACGGCCCGACCATGTGCACACCGAGGATCCGGCCGGCCCGCCCGTCGGGCAGGCGCTCGGCGACGACCTTGACGAGACCATCGGTCTCTCCCAGGATCCGCGCCCGGCTGTTCCCGCCGAAGGGGTCCTTCTTCACCACCACGTCGATCCCGGCCTCCTCGGCCTGGGCCTCGGTGAGGCCCGCGAAGGCCACCTCGGGGTGGCAGTAGATGGCCCACGGCACCCGCGAGTACTCGACCGGCAACGCCGCTTCGCCCAGCATCGTCTTGATGGCGAGGATCCCCTCCGCGAAGCCCACATGGGCCAGCTGCGGAGTGTCCACCACGTCGCCGACGGCCCACACCCCGTCGGCCGTGGTGCGCTGGTACTCGTCGACGGTGACGAAACCACGGTCGTCCACGGTCACTCCCGTCCCGTCGGCGAGCAACCTCTCGCTGAGCGGCCTCCTCCCCACCGATACCACGACGGCGTCGACCGTCACGGATTCCCCGTCGCCGAAGCTCACCGTCGTCCCCGCGCCGTTGGGCGTGTGCCCGGTCACCTTCACACCGGTGTGCACGGTGATCCCGCGCTTGCGGAACGAGCGCGCCACCACCGCCACCACGTCCTTGTCGCATCCCGTCAACAACGTGGGGAGGGCCTCGAGCACCGTGACCTGGCAGCCGAGGTCCGAGAACATCGACGCGAACTCACAGCCGATGGCGCCGCCGCCGATCACGGCCAGCGACGCCGGAAGGGCCTCGAGCGACAGGACCTCGTCGGAGGTGAGCACCAACCGCCCGTCGACGTCGAAGCCGGGAATGGTGCGGGGCGCCGACCCGGTGGCGAGGACCACGTTGCGCCCCGTGATCTCGAACGCGCCGCCCTCGGCGCCGGGGTTGGGCTCGACCCGGACCCGGTGGTCCGGGAGCAGAGTCCCCGTGCCGTCGAAGGTGACGATCCCCCGGCCCTTCATGAGCCCGGCCAGACCCTTGAACAGCTGGTCGACCACCTTCTGCTTGCGGCCCTGGCTGACCGCGAAGTCCACCACGGGTTGACCGGCCTGCACCCCGAATTCCTTGGCCCCCGCCACGGTGCGCACCACGCTGGCGGTCTCGAGGAACTCCTTGGCCGGGACACACCCCCGGTGCAGGCAGGTCCCGCCCACCTTGTCGTGCTCCACGACGGCGACTCTGAGCCCGGCCGAGGCTCCGTAGAGGGCGGTGGAGTAACCCCCGGGGCCGCCGCCGATCACGACGACATCGAACTCGGTGGCTTCGGGCGTCGTGATCACCTCCATCTTCATTCGCGGTTCAGGGAACGGGCTCGGCAGTGCCGAATCGGAAGAGGCCCGTGGTCCAGCCTAACGGGGACCAACCCGCGCCCGGGGCTGCCTCAGGGGACCGCCCGGGCACGAAACCAACGGTGCCGGCCGCCGCAGACGAGCCCCGGAACACGCGCTGAGGTGGCCGTGCGGGGAGACGGTGGTGAGTGGGGAACGGGCCGTGAGGACCGAGGGGAACACGCAGTGAGGAGGGTGGAGACGACATAGCGGGATGAGTGGGGAACAGGGCGTGGCGAGCCAAGAGAAGCGGGGAGCTCGGGGCGCCGCGGGGAGCTCGGGGCGCCGCGGGGAGCTCGGGGCGCCGCGGGGAGCTCGGGGCGCCGCGGGGTGAGAGCTCGGTCAGAGCTCGGGAGGCAGCGGCAGTGGCCGACGGCCGGCGAAGCCGTCCTCGGGAAGGTGCCACCACTCCAGATCGTCCTCGCCGAGCTGCCAACAGAGCAGGACCTCGCGCCCCGCGTGCTGGGCGGGGAAGTCGATCAGGCCCCGATTCGGGTCGCGCAGGACGATCCCTTGTTCCTCGAGCTCCCCGAGCGCCTCCTTGACGTCGAAGGACACCGCCGGCTCGGGCTCGTCCGGAGAAGGGGGGGCGGGACCCGGCGCCGTGGGACTCACTTCGGGCCCCGCCGGGCGGGGCGCCCCCGGAAGGGTGGCGTGCCCGTTGCCCCTCGCCGACACAGCCAGATGGGAAGCCCGCCGGATCACGCCCAGCAGGAGACGGAGCCGGGGCAGGTACTCCCGGGCTTCGTCCACCGTCCAGTAACGCACGGCCCGACTCGACTGCCTACGGCGATGCTTGGCCGGAGCCGCCGGTCACCCGACCGAGGAATCCCGAGAGTCGTTCCCGGATCAGGTCGGGCCACAGCTGCCCCGCCCCCACCGGATGGAACGCGTCCGACGCCCCCACCAGCGCACGATCCTCGTCGTCGGTGAGCTCGATGTCGGCGGCGGCCGCGTTCACCTCGACCTGTGCGGCCGAGCTCGCCCCCGGGATCACGACCACGTTCGGCCGCCGGATCAACCACGCCAGCGCCACCTGGCTCGGCGTGGCGTGATGTGCATCGGCCACCTGGCGCAGCACGTCCAGCATGGGTGCGGCGCGCCGCAGGTTGTCGGGATGGAACGCGGGCGAGGCCGTGCGCACGATGCCGCTCGGACGGTGCTCGGCGTCGTACCTCCCCGACAGCAGCCCCTGCGCCAACGGGCTGTAGGCGATGATCAACCGGTCATGGGACTGCGCCCACGGCAGCAGGTCCTTCTCGGGACGGCGGTCCACCAGGTTGTAGCGGACCTGGTTCGACAGCACCGGCCGCCCCAAGGCGTCCTCGGCGGCCTCCCAGCGCGCCAGCGAGTAATTCGAGACCCCGGCGTGGCGCACGACCCCCTCGTCGAGCAACTGCGCGAAGGCGGGCATCGTCGACGACAACGGCACGACCGGGTTCGGCTGGTGGAGCTGGTACAGGTCGAGGGCGTCGATCCCCAGCCGGCGCACGCTGGCGCGGGCGCGCTGGAGCACCACCGGCCCGATCGGCAGCACGGGGAAGATCTTGGAGGCGATGAACGCCTCGTCGCGCCGGCCCTCGAGCGCCTTGCCCAGGATGCGCTCGGAACGACCCATCCCGTAGATCTCGGCGGTGTCGAAAAGCGTGATGCCGACATCGAGTGCCCGCCGCACGATGGCACCCGCCTCGCGCTCGGAGTACTCGGACCCGTAACCCCACTCCGCCGAGCCGAACTGCCACGTCCCCAGCCCGATGGCCGACATCCTCGCCCCGGCGACGTCGACGTACTTCACGAGCGTGGACCGGTTCTCGGGGGTTGTCTCACTTGGGGGGCATGCGGATCCCGCCGTCGAGGCGGATCACTTCCCCGTTGAGATAGCTGTTCTGGGCGATGTGGGCGACCAGCTCGCCGTACTGGATGGGCTGGCCCAACTTCTTGGGGAACAGCACCGACTGGCCCAGCGCGTTGCGCTGCTCCTCGGGGAGCATGCCCAGCAGGGGGGTGTCGAACAGCCCGGGGGCGATGGTGACGACCCTCACCCCCACCGACGCCAGGTCGCGGGCCGCGGGGAGCGTCATCCCCACCACCGCGCCCTTCGACGCCGAGTACGCCAGCTGCCCGATCTGACCGTCGAAGGCGGCCACCGACGCGGTGTTGACGATCACGCCGCGCTCGCCGTCGGCGAGGGGCTCGGTCACCGCCATGGCCGAGGCGGCGCGCGTCATGACGTTGAACGTCCCCACGACGTTGAGGTCCTGGATGAACTTGAAGGCGCTCAGGTCGTGGGGCGAGTTGTCGCGGTTGATGACCCGGCCCACCCACCCGGTGCCGGCGCAGTTGACGGCGATGCGCAGGTTGCCGCCCTCGGCGGCCTGGTCGACGGCGCGCTGGCAGTCGTCGGGATCGGTCACGTCGCCCGCCACGTAGTTGGCGCCGAGGTCACCGGCCACCTTCTTGGCGCCCTCCTCGTTGCGGTCGAAGATCGTGCACCGCACACCCAGGGAGGTGAGCTTGCGCGCCGTGCCCTCGCCCAGACCGGACGCGCCGCCGGTGATGACTGCAGAGATGCCGTTCAGGTCCATCGGCGCATGCTACGGGACGCAGTGGTCGCCGGAAACGCCCTGCTGTGCCGAGGCGGCCTCCACGGCCAGGAGGTCGACCCGGTCGTTCATCTCGTCACCGGAATGCCCCTTCACCCAGGAGAAGCGCACCTCTCGCTCCGGGTCGAGCGCCAACTCCAACAGCGGCTCCCACAGGTCGCGGTTGGCGACCGGCTTGCCCGCCGAGTTGCGCCAGCCCCGACGCCGCCACCCCTCCCACCACCGGTCGCGGAAGCAATTGACCACGTAGGTCGAGTCGCTGCGGACGTGCACGGGGCCTTCGATCGCCCCGAGGGCCCGCACCACGGCGGTGATCTCCATCCGCTGGTTGGTCGACCTCGGGTCGGCGCCGCTGGCGAAGGGGCCATCGGGGACGGCCCAGGCCCACCCCCCGGGCCCGGGGTTCCCGAGGCACGACCCGTCGGTGTAGACGACGGTCTCGGTTCCGGCGGCTCCCATGGGGCCCCCAGCATGCCCGCCGGTCCGGTCACCGTGGGTGGAGTGCCGCGTACGTCCTGCTCAGCCCCTATGACGGGCCGCAATCCCGACTTCTCTGATCCGAATCGTAGGTTAACTAAGAGTGAACGAAAGGTGAACTCAAGGTAAACTGGCGCCATGCAGTCCGCCGCCGCATCCATCTGGGGTTGGTACCGGGACCCGTTCCGTGAGCACGAGGACCGGTACTTCTCCGAGGGCCAGCCGACCAAGCTGGTGCGGGACTCCGGACGGGAGTCGTTCGATCCCCCTCCCGAGGTTCCCTGGTCGGGGCCTCCGGTTCCGGTCCCGTCGCCCGCGGCCCACCCCACGGCAGGAAACGACATGCGCCGGGCCGACGACGCCGAGCGGGAGGCCCCCTACGACCGGCGCACCGCGTACCGGAGGGCAATCAGCTCGATCGCCCGCTTCGGATCCTCGGACTGACGCGTTCAGCCCGTATCTCGCCAGGGCGGGTCGGTCTCAAAGTTGCACCCACCGGGCGGTTCTCGCCATTCCCAGCCCCCGGGCCCGGGACGCAACTCCCACTTCTCATACGTGATGAGGTCGTGGTGCCACCGACACACTCTCGCCAGGTTGTCGAGGGTGCTCGTCTTGCAGTCGACGAAGTCCACGTCCCAGTGGTGGTTCTGCAGTCCATGGCCGACCTCGCACGTCGGGACCACGCACGTCGGGTCGCGCTCCTCGAGTGCACTCTGGACATGGGCGGGGACCGTCCTGCCCACGTGGCACACCGTGCTGACCTCCACCCCGTCGACCACGAGGATCTTCAACCAGGCATCAGAGAGCTGGCGCCGGACTTCGGCCACGGGCACCGGGCCCACCCCGGGGATGTGGCAGATCTCGCCCCGTGTGACATGTCCCCGGCGCAGCGCTTGGGCGTCCACCCGGATGCTCACCGTGGCTCGGGCCGGTCGGTGTTTCGAATCTTTGGAGGCTGCGGCGGCGGGCTCGCCGGCCACGAGGGCCACGAGCGCGTCGGCCAGATAGGCGGCAGGGGGCTCGTGGTCCGCGGACTTCCTGGCCTCGTGGAAGCGGAAGTCGGCCTCGTCCCTGAGAGCGGACAGGAGCCTGCCCCCGTCCAGGGGCGCGAGCCTGGCGTCGAGGCGGAAGGCCCCGTCGGGGTCGGCCCAGGTGCGCAGGTATCTGGAGCGTTGGATGGCCCGGGCGTGGTCGTGCTCTTCTTGTGCGGAGCGCGACGCCGCCCGGACCTCGGCGGCGCGTGCGGTCAGGCCCTTGAAGCTGCGCGTGGCCGCCGCTTGTAACAATTCTTTCTCGGTGCTGGGGTCGCTCTGGGCGGCGTGGGTGATGACTTTCACCTGAGGGCCCGACAATTCGCCCCGGCGCAGTGCCTCGGTCGTCTCGGGCAGCGACTTCAAAGCCTCAGCGGTCTCGAGGACAGCCATGGCTTCGCCCATGCCGGTCTGTGTCTTCTCCGCCATCCACGACGCGGCGGAGCGGTGCCCCTCGTCGCGCCACGCCACACCCTCCGCCGCGCGCCGGGTGTAAAGGACCTTCCCCGCCGCTCCCAGCCGTTCGATCTCGGCGAACAGCGTCATGAGCTCAGCCGCTTTGGCCGTGGTGACCCGGTCGGGGTCGGCCTCGGCAAGCAGCCGGGTCACGTCGCGCCGGACGTTCTCGAGAACGGTGATCACGGAACTCAGTGTGGCATGGGGGTGTATCAACACCCCTGGGATGACATAGTTGATCAAGAGGTAGATGGGGATGATGTGGCACGCGAGGTGCACGAGGTCGGGCGATGGAGGCACCTTCTCCGACCCTCACGGCAACCTCGAGGCCCCATGGCGGTGCGCAGTGTCGGCCTTTTGCGGAAGGGCCACCCGTAGCATGGAGCAGTGCTCTTCGACGGCATGTCGCATCAACTCCCCGACATCGACCCCGAGGAGACCGCGGAGTGGATCGACTCGTTCGACGGGGTGGTCGACGCCCAGGGACGCATCCGCGCCCGCTTCCTCCTCATGAAGCTGCTCGAACGGGCCCGGACCCTGCAGGTCGACTTCCCCGCCACGGTCTCCACCCCGTACGTGAACACGATCCCGCGGGACCAGGAGCCGTGGTTCCCCGGCGACGAATACGTCGAGCGGCGCATCCGCGCCTACATCCGCTGGAACGCCGCGGCCATGGTGAGCCGCGCCAACTATCGCAGTGAAGGCATCGGAGGCCATCTTGCGACGTACGCGAGCTCGGCCGCTCTCTATGAGGTCGGGTTCAACCATTTCTTCCGGGGCAAGTCCGACGGGGGGTTCGGGGACCTCGTCTACTTCCAGGGCCACGCCTCCCCCGGCATCTACGCCCGCGCCTTCGTCGAGGGACGGCTCACCGAGGACCAGCTCGACCACTTCCGCCAGGAGGTCTCGGGCCAGGGACTGCCGAGCTACCCCCACCCCCGCCTCCTCCCCGACTTCTGGGAGTACCCAACCGTCTCGATGGGCCTCGGCGCCATCTGCGCCATCTACCAGGCCCACGCGGCGCGCTACCTCCTCCAGCGTGAGATCGTCGACACCAGCGCCAACCGCATCTGGGCCTTCCTCGGGGACGGAGAGCTCGACGAGGTCGAGTCCATCGGCGCCTTGGGGGTGGCGGGGCGCGAGCACCTCGACAACCTGATCTTCGTCGTCAACTGCAACCTGCAGCGCCTCGACGGCCCGGTGCGTGGCAACGGCAAGATCATCCAGGAAGCCGAGGCCATGTTCCGCGGCGCGGGCTGGAACGTGATCAAGGTCATCTGGGGATCCAAGTGGGACGACCTGCTGGCCCGCGACGTCGACGGCGTCCTCCTGGACAAGATGAACAACACCCCCGACGGCGAGTTCCAGAAGTTCGCCACCGAGACCGGCGCCTACATCCGGGAGCATTTCTTCGGCCCCGACCCGCGCCTGCGCCGGCTCGTCGAGCACCTCTCGGACGCCGATCTCCAGGCACTGCCGCGCGGCGGCCACGACTACCGCAAGCTCTACGCGGCATACAAGCTCGCCACAGAGCAGGTGGGACAGCCCACCGTCATTCTCGCCAAGACGGTGAAGGGATGGACGCTCGGGCCCGAGATCGAGGCCCGCAACGCCACCCACCAGATCAAAAAGATGAGCAAGGCACAGCTGCTGGCGCTGCGCGACCGCCTCTATCTCCAGGAGGAGATCCCCGACGAGGCCCTCGACGCCGAGCAGCCGCCCTACTACCGCCCCCCCGAGGGGTCTCCCGCCCACGAGTACCTCTCGGGACGGCGCAAGGCTCTGGCCGGTCCCCTGCCGTCACGGGTGGTCCGCCCCGTCACGCCCTATGCTCTGCCCGATGCCAAGGTGTTCTCCGAGATGTTCGCCGGCTCGGGGACGCAGGCCGCGTCGACGACCATGGCCTTCGCCCGACTGTTGCGCAACATGGTGCGCGACCCCGCCCTGGGGAGATACGTCGCACCCATCGTCCCCGACGAAGCCCGCACCTTCGGCCTGGAACCGCTCATCGCCGAGTCCAAGATCTACGCCCCCGAGGGCCAGCGCTACACCCCGGTCGACTCCGACCTCATCCTCCGCTACGCCGAGGACCGCAAGGGTCAGGTCCTCCAGGAGGGCATCACCGAGGCCGGGGCCATGGCGTCGTTCATCGCGCTGGCCACGTCCTACGCCACGTGGGGCCGGCCCATGCTGCCCATCTACCTCTTCTATTCGATGTTCGGGTTCCAGCGCATCGGCGACCTGGCCTGGTTGCTCGGCGACATCCGGGGGCGGGGCATCCTCGCCGGGTGCACGGCGGGCCGCACCACCTTGCAGGGCGAAGGGCTCCAGCACGACGACGGCCATTCGCCCCTCCTCGCCTCGGTGAACCCCGCCGCGCACGTCTACGACCCCGCCTTCGCGTACGAGATCGGCGTGATCATGGAGGACGCCGTGCGCCGGACCATGGGGCCCGATCCCGAAGACCGCTTCTGGTACCTGACGCTCTACAACGAGAACTACCCCATGCCGCCGCTACCCGAAGGCGCCGCCGGCGACGCCGTGCGGGCGGGCGTCCTGCGAGGCATGTACCGCTTCGCCGAGCCCGCCGAGGTGGACGCCGTGGGCCGGGGCGCGAAGCGAAACGGGTCGGCGAGACGGGCGACGCTCCTCTTCTCGGGGCCGATGTGGCAAGTGGCCATGGAGGCCCGCGCCATGCTGGGGTCGGAATGGGGGGTGTCGGCCGACGCGTGGTCGGTCACGTCCTACACCGAGCTGCGCGAGGACGCCCTGGCGGTGGAGCGGGCCAACCGGCTGCACCCGCACGCCGAGCGCGCCGTCCCCTACGTCACCGAGGCACTCGACGACGGCACAGGTCCGGTGGTGGCGGTGACCGATTACATGCGGGCTGTGCCGGACCAGGTGGCACGGTGGGTGCCCCGACCTTTCACCTCGCTCGGCACCGACGGGTTCGGGCGATCGGACACGCGCGCCGCACTGCGCCGCTTCTTCGAGGTCGATGCCGCCCACGTCGTGGTGGCGGTGCTCAGCGCCTTGGCCGAGAGCGGCGACGCCAAGAGCGACGAGGTGGCCGACGCCATCTCCCGCTACGAGATCGACCCCGACTCCGCCGACCCCTGGTCCGACTGACCCCGTCCGGGCTCGTCCGAGGGCGCCCCCATGACCGCCAGGCGCGACCGGTAGGACATCACCGACCACCGCGACCAGGCGGAGAGGGCCGAGCCCAGGCAACCGGCCGACCCGATCGAGAACGCGGACAGGAACGAGCCGATCGAGCCGATCGAAAGGGCGGAGCCGACCGACCCGATCGACAGGACCGATCCCTTGGAACCGATCGACAGGACGGAGTCCTCGGACCACAGGGACCAACGGGACCGAGACATCACGCCCGGTCTCCTACACCGAGGGATCCGCCGGCATGCCAGCGTCGCCCTCCGCCGGGGACGGATCGGAAGCGGGCGGTTGCCGTGGCCGGGGTCACGAGGGATTCCGGGCCACCAGGATCAGGTGGGCGCTCAACCCGAGGAGCGTCGGCTCGGCTTCGATGACCCGGGCCGCGAACAGGATCGTGTCGCGGTCCTGTTCGGCGTCAAAGCGCGCTTCCAGGTGGGGGAGCCACTTGGCGAGCCCTTCGACCCCGACCACCTCGATGACATCGAGTCCGGCGTCCACGGCTTCGTGGCGCAGCTCGTCGGGATGATGGAAGTAGGCGGTGGTGAACCAGTCGGGCCGGTCGGTTGGATTGCGGTGCTGGCCCTCGGCCAGGTCCCGATCCACGATGGCCCTGAATCGGGACTCGAAGAGAAAGCCGCTCACGAGCCCGTCGAACAGAGACGCAAACCGTGAGATGGCGGCGGCGAAGATCAGGCCGCCCGGGCGCACCACGCGGCGTGCCTCCCCGAGGGCCAGGAGCCGATCGGCCCTGTCGGTGAGGTGGTACAGCGGCCCCATGACCAGAGCGACGTCGAAACCGGCATCAGCGCCGGGCAGGCGCCGGGCGTCGCCCACTTCGGCGGTGACACGGCCCACCGATCCCGTCTGGGCCCGAGCCTTCTCGACGTGCGCCGGAACGAGATCCACGACGTGCACGTCGTGGCCGTCGTCCGCCAGCCAGCGGGCATGGACTCCGGTGGCGCCCCCGACATCGAGAATCCTGGCCGGCCGGTCGGGCAGGTGCCGGCGCAGAACCTCCTGGGTGCGCAACAACTCGAGGCGACCCAGGCCCTCGGTGAGCCGCCGACCTTCGTCGGTGGTCTCGTAGTGCTCGACGACCTCGGACGGGACCTCGGGGGCGACCTCGGCCATGGGCGCGGATCCTACTGTGGCCGAATTGCGCCGCTCACCGGTCCACAGGGACCTCGGTCCACGACGTGCCGCTCCACCGCCTCCGCGCCACCCACGACTGCCCGTCCCAGTGCACCTGCTCACTGAGATGCTCGGGGTCCACGTGCCAACCCACCTCGGGAGAGGAGGGTGCAGTCGTCTCGAGGTCGACGCCCTGCGAGGGACCCACGGGGATGGGCGGAGTGACGTCGGCATTGCCCGACACCGCCGACATGCCCGACCTCGATCTGCTCGATCTGCTCGATCTGCTCGATCTGCTCGATCTGCTCGATCTGCTCGATCTGCTCGATCTGCCTGACCGACTCGACCGGCCCGACCGGCTGGAGCGCGATCTCGAACTGCTCGACTTCGCCCGGGTCGATCTGCCCGACCGGCTGGAGCGCGATCTCGAAGTGCTCGGTCTTGATCTCGACCCGCTCAACCGACGCAATCCGCGTCTGGCGCGGTCTCGGCGGGCGATGAACAGCGCGATCGCGATCAAGACCACGGCGACCGCAGCGAGCTCGACGATCTCGGCGTTCCGGTCGGGCCCGGGTCTGGCCGCCGGCACGATGCCGACCTGCGCCGGCCCCGGAGCACCGGCGGCCTGCTTCGACGCCAAGGAGACGGCGTCGGCGCTGGTGAGATCGCCCGAAGCGGTGATCACCTGCACCTCGAAAGCGATACCGCCCTGGGCGAAGGTCACGACGAACGCCGTCGACGGCGAGCCCGATGCAGACACATGGGCGGTGTACCCGGACGCTCCGGGCAGGGCCGAGACCGGGAACGTCGCACCGGCCACGCCTCGATAGGCGGCATCCAGCTCGCCCAGGAACTCCTCCACCTGCTTGGCGCTCTTGAACCGGAAGGCGGAGATCACGACCCCGTCACCGTTGAGCGGTTGATGCACCCAGAACCGGTACTCGCCACTTGCGTCACCGTCGGCCAAGGCACGAGACAGGACCGCGCTCACCTCACCGTCGCCACCGAAGAGATTCACATTCGACTGGGAGACCGGACCGTTCTTGGGACCCGGCGTGCTGAGGACGAATCCGGGCAGCGTCTCGGACAGGACAACAGACGACAGGTCGCTGGGCGACGCGTACGCCGCAGTGGAGGAAGTCGCCGCCATGAGGAGCCACAGGGGGAGAGCCAACAAGGCCGTCGGCAGGCCGACGGCCAGGCCTCTCACAGAGCTCGACATGCTGGACGTCCAAAGGTGTCGACGAGCAGACCGATCCGGCAAAGGTTACCAATGGCCGGTTCGCCTTACGCGGCTGCTCGGGGGTTGGCCCTGCAACGAGCGGTGTCCCGAGCGCCCGAACGCCGAATCAGTTGCCCAACGACGCAAGATGTTGCTTGTAGCCGATCCCGTAGGCCGTGGGAGTCCCCGAATAGTTGGTGATGAGCGAGGGCTCACCGGTGCAACTCCCCGCGAACCAGGCCCATCCCAGATACGAGATCCCGTAGCGGTCGGCGAAATCCAGGAACGGGGGGTACAGGGTGTCGCCGCAGTCGAGCTCTCCGAACTCTCCCACCACGATCGGCACCCTCGCCGACAGAGGGGCGAGCACGCCCGCCCAACACGACGAGCTGTAACAGGGCGAGTAATCCGGTTGGGACGGCGTATTCCAATAGACGTGGATGCTGGCGGCGAGCTGCCCGCGGGGATCCACCGGAGCATATTGGAGCCAGTGATCGAGGTCCCCGGCGTATTGAGGACCGCCGACCATCGTCACGTTGGTCGCGCCCGTGGCGCGCACGACGTCGAGAAGCTGCTGCATCCCGGCCGCGGAATAATTGAAGCCCTTGCACGTTCCCCCGGCACTGCCATCGAGAACACACTTCCACGAAGCCGCGGAGTCGGTGTCGTGATTGGGATACGGCTCGTTGAAGAGGTCGAAGATGACAGCGGGGTTGCCTCTGAATGCACTGGCGACCGACGCCCAGAAGGCGGGCGCATATCGCTCGTCGGGCATCGGGACCTGACGGGTGGCCTTCTTGGAGCCTCCCTTCGACGAGAAATGCATATCGATGATGACGTACATCTCGGCGGCGTTGAGCCTGTCCACGTACTGCTCGATCGCGTTCCGATACACCTGCCCGGAGTAGGCGGACTTGACTCCCTGCACGCCCAGCCAGCACGACTCGTTGAGCTGCACCCGCGCCGCATTGAAGCCCCACGACTGCATGGCGGCGATCGATCCGGCGCTTGCCTCCTGGGCACCGTCGAAGATGCTGTTCTCGTTCACGCAGGCGTACTCGGTCCCCGAGGTGTTGGCGCCACGTAGGACAACGGTGTCGCCGTCCTGGTTCACCAAGTGGTTGCCGCTCACCGCGATGGACAACCCCGGACCGGCCCCTGCGCCTGCGGCGGGAAGGAACACGGTGAAAAGAAGGAGCACTCCCGCCGCCGGGGCCAGGCTGCGAAGTCTCACGGATCTCTCCGATCGTGTCGGTACCTTGGGGACCGTGGTTGCGACTCGCATCCGGCCGCGTCTCGCCTGGTGGAAACCGCCCACACGGTAGTCCGGGAGCCAGTCGGGACACCGAGACGTCGAGGTCCCGGACGCGCGACGACCCCCGCGCACGTCGGGGGTCGTCGCCTGTCGGAGCCCTGGGATGACAAGGCTCAAATGGATTCGGCCAGCGGTCCAGGAGACTTGAGCACTCCTCTTCACCCTGAGCAGCAGGAACTCCATTGCATAGGCGAAACATCTAGCCCAACGTCCGGACAATTCCTCAAGGTGATTGTTCGCCCTGTCGATCTTCGAGTGGGCCACCAGTGTGTAGGGGCCCCTGGATGGTCGCGACATGGGGGCAAAGCGAGTGGAAGGAATTGGCAGAGGGCCAGGGCGGAAAGAGCGTCGGCCGAGGACGGGGCTGCGCCGTAGCACGGCGCTGTCTTCTCCCACCAACGACGAGGGCTCTGTGCTGCTCGAGGTCGTGATCGCCTTCTCGTTGTTCGCGGTCGTGATCCTGGCGGCGGGATCCGGATTGCTGGTTTCGACCGCGGCGGCATCCTCGGCCCAGCAGAGGTCCGTCGCCTTCACCCTCGTTTCCGCCGACGTGGCGAACGCCACCTCTCTTCCCTTCGCCGACCTCACCGCGGGCCTGAACCCCAGTGTGGATACCCTGTCCACCGATCCGAACATCCAGACATCCGGATCGACCTATACCCTGAAGCTCACCGGTGCCACTCTGGCGACGACGAACGCCAATTCGTCCGAGAGTCCGTTGGTGCCCCACGTCACGACGATCACTGCCAGCAACGTCTCCTACAAGGTGGCCACCTATCCAGAGACGAGCTCCAACGGGGTCGTGACGGTGGTCGTCATCGTGAGCTGGAACTCGGCGTTGGGGGGCAAGGCCCAGGTCGTCGGCGAGTCCCAGGTGGCAGCCCCATGACGTGCCTCCGAAGGGCATACAGCGACTCAGACATCGGCTCGCTCCATTGCCACGCTCCAAGGAAACGATCCGACGACGACGGCTTCACCCTGATCGAGCTCATGGTGGCGATCACCATCACGCTGTCCTTGTTGGCCTTGGTGCCGACCGTCATGCAGGCCGTGACCCATGGTGCCGACTATGCACAGGGGACGTCCGCGGGCGCCGCCCAGGCACTCACGTTGGTGCAGGAGCTCGAGAGTCGAGTGGAGTCCGCCAGTCAAATCTGCTTGCCGACCCAGATGACGACGGTCGGGCCCACGGTGACGGCAGGGTTCGGGGTGCGGGTGCTGACCAGTGCATACGGAAAGTCCTTGTGGGACCAATGGATCGTGGATACGGCTACCCACACACTCCAAGTCCAGCAGTGGCCGACAACGTGGGTCGTGGGCAACGCCGTGCCGCCCTGGGTCACCATCGGTAATTCGATCGTCAATTCGTCAACCGTGCCGTTCGCCCTTCCCACCGTGGTCACCGGCTCACCCCAGACGCTCACCGTCGATCTCCAAATGAAGGAGACCGAAGGGAACGAGTCGCAGAACATCGAGTTCAAGTCGTCCGTCACGGCCTTCGACACTCCCTACTCCTCGAGCCC
>JARLGQ010000028.1 GCA_031292675.1 Acidimicrobiales bacterium | reverse complement strand
CCCCGGAGTACAGAAGCTCGGGGGCGACGGGGTCACAGAGACAGACCACGTCCGTCGCGGGTTCGCTCGGGGTGTCCATGGCGGAGACCCCGGCGTTGATCTGCTGCGCAGCCGTGCTGATGTCCTGGGAATAGAAGTAGTGGTGCTGGGCAATGCTGCCCCCGTCACCGCAGTCGCGGTTGAGCGCGGGGACGAGGACATTGGTAACGGTGTCCTCGTTGTCGGGGTCGTTCGTGGAGATCACCCCCAGGACCCGCTTGTTGCCGTTGAAGTTCTGAGCGGTGTTCTTGTCCTGGGCGAAGCTCACCACCCGGTCGGTGTTCTTGCTCGTCAGCTGATTGCACCAGAACTTGGCGAATCCCTCTTCGATGTTGGTCGAGCTCTCCCCTGGTGACCAGAAGTACGGGGCGTTGGCCTGGGCGAAGGCAGAGCTGAAGCCGACTCCGCCGAGGGCAATCGTGTGGTCCTGCGCAAGGCGCGCGAAGCAAACCGAACAGAGCGTGGTCCCCCAGGCGACGGCGTAGGGATGGTAGGTCTGGACGATGGTGTCCATCTCGGCCAGCAGACAGCCCGTGTCCGGAGGCACCGTTTGGCAGGTGCTGTTGTAGGTCTCGATCTTGAGCTTGCGCCCCCACAGCACATAGTGGGAGTTGACGAAGTTCTGAAACGCCTCGTTCACCTGCCGCGTCTGGGCGTAATCGACGTAGAGCCCCTCCCCCCGGAGGATGGTGTCCACGATACCGCCCGCGTCTGCGTAGTAATCGACCACGGTGATCGTCTTGTCCGTCACCCCTTGGGAGGAGCTGCCGCCGTTGTCGTAGCTCCCTCCGATCGTCCCGGGCGTGCAGGGAGGCGCGTAGTAGTCGATCGACTTCGAGAACTCCCGGCCACCGACGCAGTGAGTCCGGTCACCGGTTCCTCCCGCCGTTCCCGAGACGCCGACCGCAGGGCTCCCCCCCGCGGAACTCGACGCCGAGGACCCCTGACCCGGGGAGGTCGAGGGGAAGAGCACGATGATGAGCACCTGCGCGGCTACGAGGAAGGCCAAGGGCAGATAGCCCCGGACCAGGCGCCCGACCTTCATCGGCCTCGTCTTTGGTCTGCTCGGTGCCAGCGCGGGCGCGGGGGACCGACAGAGCCACGTGACCCGGTCACGATGGCGTGGTCGACTAGCCGGACATCCCCCATACGACCCCCACTCCCCTTGGGTCGAATGTACAGCCGTTCGGGTGTGGAGGGGCCCCCGTATGCCTGCTCCGCAACTCCTTGTGATCGCAAGGGTCGAGAGTCAGTGTTGGCGATGGCTACTGCGATGGTCGATGCACTCGGCAAGGACGGCTTCGAGCCGACCTCGAGTGCAGATCGGCATCCGGTCGAGACACTCGCGACGGACGGTGCCGACGGAGTGCGATGACCCGGATCCGCCCCGACCTGAACGCCCCGTCGAGGCCCGACATGGTCTTTTGGTCTGTGCGGCGGTCAAAGTGAATGCGGCCGGGACCTCGATGCCGCGCACGTGAGGAGCGACACGTAGACCCGACGTGTCGGAATCGAAGCTGCCCAAGGACGCCGTGGTCGAAGGTGGTCAATCCTCGTCCCATTCGGACGGTCTCTGTTTCCGGGCCCGATAAGCCTCGGGATCCTCGTGGATGAGATGCCACCAGGCGAGGATGGCGAGCACGGCGAAACCCGGCCACTCCGCGGAGTACACCCAGCTCAGCCCGTTTCCCTTGAGCGCCCTCGTCACCTGCCACCATCCTGCGACCAGGCACGCCGATGCAAGGAAGAAGAACTCGAAATGAAGCAGGAACGCCCTGCGCGAGAACCAGCGCTTCCGCACGACCAGAGCGTAGACTCCGGTGGGCGCGGGCAGACGGGAGCACAAGGTGGAGCCCCACTGCTTTCGAGCGCGGTCATCGCCGGGAGCGTCTCTTCGTCGTGCCGACGCATATCCGTGACGACCGTTGACGAGGCCAACCGCAAACGGTCCCGACCCTCGCCCATCCGACCGAAGCGATTGACCTGTGGCATGCGGCGCGCTTCGACCACGACCGTCGTCTCGTGGCCGGCGAGCACACTGCGATCCTGAACTGTCTATCCCATGACGGCGGCCCGGAAAAGGCCAGGTAGATGGCCCCGATCCCTCGTTCGTGGTCATGGCAAGGGCAATCGTCGAGGGGTAGCATCACGGGCGTGCTGAACCGATTGGGGATCGGAGAGCTCCGACTCGATCGGCCGCGCACGGGTGTCCTGGCAAGGTTCCAGAGCTATGTCGCGCTCACCAAGCCGCGGATCGTCGAGCTCCTACTCGTCACGACGATCCCGACCATGTTCGTGGCGGCTCGTCACGTGCCTTCGCTGCGACTCATGGTGATGACGGTCACCGGCGGCGCACTGGCGGCCGGTGGGGCCAACGCCTTGAACATGGTGTACGACCGTGACATCGACGCCCTGATGGAGAGAACGAAGAACCGGCCCCTGGTCACGGGCGTGATCACCCCACGGGCGGCGACCCTCTTCGCGGCGACGCTCGAGTTGGGGGCGTTCGCACTGCTGTGGTCGACCGTGAACGCGCTGTCGGCCGTGCTCGCCTTGTCGGCCACGGCCTTCTACCTCGGCGTCTACACGATGTGGCTCAAGCGGTCCTCACCGCAGAACATCGTCATCGGGGGAGCAGCCGGGGCCGTCCCCGTGCTCGTCGGATGGAGTGCGGTGACCGGACACCTGGGCCTGGCACCGTTCGTCCTGTTCGCCCTCATCTTCCTGTGGACTCCTCCGCATTTCTGGGCCCTGGCGGTCCGCTACCGCGACGACTACGCCACAGCCCGGGTGCCGATGCTCCCGTCGGTCACCGACCTGCGCACTGTCACCCGTCGGATCACCGGCTACGTCGTGGCCCTGTGGGTGGTGTCACTGGCGCTGGTGCCCGTCGCCCATCTCAACGCCGGCTACGCAGCGGTGGCGTTCGTGGCGGGAGGCGCGTTCTTTGGCTATGCCCTGGCGCTGAGGCGGGATCCGAGCCCCCGTCGGGCCATGAGGCTCTTCGCCTTCTCCATCACCTACCTCACCGCGCTGTTCGTGGCCATGGGCGTCGATGCCATCATCCGGGTCCACTGAGATCGTGGGCCGGGACGAGGCAGGAACCACCTCCCCCACGGCACCCGACCAGGAACCTTCCACTCCGCACCTGAGCGAAGCCGACCGCGCCGCGGCCTTTCGTCGCACCGAACCGAGGGTGCCACGAAAGTTCGCCGTGATCGTCGTGGTGGTCCTCGTCGTGCTCGCTCTCGGCGGGACCCTTCTCGAGCGTCTGCTCTCGAGCGTCGGCCTCAACCCTGGTTCTGACCCCACCGGCCAGAACACGGTGACGACGTCGGCGACCGGTGTGATCGCCCCGCCCGGCTCGGCTCCGGCGACGCCCCAGGTCAACGCTCCGCTGGCGGAATTCATGGGGATCACGCCGCGCTCGGGCCCCGCGCCGGGATTCTCGCTCGCGGACCAGGCGGGGCACCCCGTGTCGCTCGCCGGTGAACATGGGAAGGCCGTGGTCCTGACCTACTTCGATGCACCGTGTCAAGACATCTGTCCTGTCGTCTCCGCGGAGCTTCTGCGGGCTGCCGGCAACCTGGGCCCCGCCGCCGGCGACGTCGTCTTCCTGACGGTGAACACCGACCCCGTCGTGCTCTCAACCGCGCCGGCCGCTGCCGCCGCGGTACGGACCGGTCTCGGGACCCTGTCGAACTGGCACTTCCTGTCTTCGGACCTGAGCACCCTGAACACGGTCTGGCGGGACTACGGCGTGTCCGTCAACGTCTCGCGCACGTCGGGCCTCGTCGCTCACAACGACGTCATGGACTTCATCGACCCCTCCGGTCGGCTCCGCTACCAGGCGACACCCTTCGCCGACGAGAGTTCGCGAGGTGCGTTCACCTTGCCCCCGCCGAGCATCGACCGGTGGGGCCAGGGCATCGCCGCCTACGTCCGTCAGTTGCTCGCAGGTACACCGTGAGCGGCGTGTCCGGTCCCACGACGGCGGAGCGCCGTTACCCACCTGCGTCCGAACCGGGTGCCAACGAGACCCGCTGGTACCGACGCCGGGCCCTTCTCGTCACCGCCGGCGTTGTCGCGGTCGTCGGCGCGGCGGTCATCAGCGATCTCCCCACCTCCACCTCGCCCGCGAACGACGCCAAAGGCGAGAACGCCGTGATCGGTGAGATCAATGCGGATGTGGCCCCTTGCCTCTTCTCGATCCGTGAGGCCCTTACCCTCTATGCGGACGAGACATCGGGCACGCTGAGCTCCGCCCACCGCGCGCAGATCCCGGGTCTGCTGCGCGATGACCAGACGGCGTGCTCGTATACCAACGACAGCATCTTTCAACTGTCGGACATCGACGTGTCGGGCTCGCCGGCGGGGAAGCAGGTGAGCCAGGCGCTGAACACCGTGACGGTGTGGGCCACTTCAGACGCCCTGGGGGCCGTCGAAGCCGTCCAGACCCTGACATCGCACCCCGGAGACCGAAAGGCGCGAGCCCGATTGCGAAATGACGAGCGCCTTCTGACCGAGGATCGCGCCAAGGCCACAGCCGAGATCGACGCAGCGGGACACGACCTCGGCGCGCGCCTGGCGACACTCGACGTGTCGACCGAGTCGCTGCCCGGCCTCCCTCGCTAGGTCATGAGCCGGGAGGATCCCCCTCGCCTCTTCGTCGGTCGCGCACGAGGCGGTACAGCGCGTCGTCGGGATCCTCGTCGCCACGAAGCCAGAGGACGAGGTTGGCGAAGATCACCGGGACGAAGGCGCACAGGGACGTGAGCCACAGAACCCCAGTGGTGAGGGCCTGATCAGCCGAGACGCTCAGATCACGGCCGACGACGTGCGGATACGAACGGTAGACCGAGACGTGTGACAGACCCACGAGGTATGCGGTGACCCAGACCGTCCACATGGACAGCGCGGCGATGGCGATCCGCTTGGGCCGGGCAAGACGGGGCGAAAGCGGGGGCGACTCGACCAGCTCGAGCCAGAGCCCGATCCCTGCGGTCACCAATGAAACCGCCTCGAAAAGGGCCAGCCACCAGTGCCGCGCCAGTGCGTCGACCGTGGCGGGGATGCGCCACACCACGACCACTGTCAGCTGGAGGAGGAGGTAGGTGACACTACGGGTCACGGCGGGATGCCGTCGGCGCGCCGCTGCGACCCGATCAGCCACCTTCGGGCGCTCCAGGACCTCGACCCCCTCGGTGTCAGCCGCTCCACCCGGTCGGGTGGCGAGACCGAGGAGCCGCCACGGGGCGCCGAGCACCACGAGGGCCGGCACGGCTATCGCCAGCAGGGCGAACTGCAGCGCTTCGAGGACCTCGACCCGGCGCGCCACAGTGGAGAGCGGGGGCGCGAGCGCACCCACCAGGACCACGGCGGCCAGCGTGCAGAGGGCGACGCGGGCGCGGTCCGGTCGCATGTCGATCCCGGAATTGCGTGTCTCTCGGGGCAACTCGGCGGGCCGCTCATCGGCGGCCCCGCCGGTCACCGGTTGGGGCGACGCTGGAAGAAGCCCCACAGACAGACGAGGGCGAGTGTCCCGATGGGAATGGCGAACGTGAGCGCCTGGGCCCCGACGAGGCTGGAATTCCCGACCATCGCTCACCACCTTTCGTCCCGGTACGGATCACCCCGGACAGGTCGACCGGTACGGACCGTTCCGTCAGATCACATAGAACAGTAGCCAGAACAGCGCATCCACCAGGGCAATCAACGCCCAGAAGTTCGAGCACGCCTCGAGGTTGGCACGGAACAGGCGCGCCACCGGGAGGTTGGAGCGCACGGCTCCCCCGTCCTCGGTCACCGCCCGCCGCAGCCGCAGCCAGCGGGCGAGCAGCGTCTCGAGCCAGTACACCCCCACGAGGAGCAGCGCCAGGTTCATACCCGCCCACGCCACGAAGCATGAGGCGTAGCCGCTCGACCCGGGGAAGAACGGCAACTGCGTCAATTGCCACACCTGCAGCCCGAGTGCCACGAGCCCGCCGAGGACCGCGGTCCAGCCGGCCACTTCCCAGTCGAGCGTCTCGCCCCGCCGCAGTCGTAGGGTGCCGTAGCCGTTCAACACCGCACTCGCCACCACGACGGCGAAGATGGCCGCTCCGGTGTTGGTCGGGGCGGTGACGCTATGGGGTCGCCACAGCGCGTCGTTGTTGGCGGAGCGAAGGTAGAAGTAGGCGAACGCCAGTGATGCGAAGAAGAAGGCGGTGATACCGATCACGAGGTGCCCACCGGTCCACATCGCCCCTTCCGCGGCGCGCATCTCGTACTCGATCTCCTCCGGCGTCTCGTGGAAGCCCGGAGGCTCTTGAGCCAAGGGGTCTCTGGTTTCGGGTTCTGTCGTCATGCGATCGGTGGCCTCGGGTCGGCTGACCCCGCTTCGCCGGTCACGTCGGAACCCACCGCAGCAGGTGCATCGGCGGGAACGTCTCCGGCCATGACCAGGGTCCGGGGGCCGAGATCGGCCACAGCCTGGGTGTCACCCCGGCCGTAGTGATAGGGATCGGCCAGCACCACCGGGATCCTCGTGAAATTGTACGGGGGGACCGGCGTCGGCGTCTGCCACTCGAGACCCCGCGACTTCCACGGGTTGGCGGGAGCAGGCTTCGGGTCGATGAAGATCGACCACACGAAGTTGGCGATGAAGATCACGAACGACGCCCCCAACAAGAAGGCGCTCACCGAGGCGATGTCGTTGAGCACCTGGAGATTGCTGGCGTACTCGAACACCCGCCGTGGTTGGCCCAGCAACCCGACCAGGAACAGGGGGAAGAACGTCGTGTTGAAGAATATGAACATCGTCCAGAAGTGCCATTTACCCAAACGGGGGTTCAACATCCTGCCCGTCATCTTGGGAAGCCAGTAATAGAGGCCTCCGAAGAAGGCGAACACGAGCCCACCCATGATCGTGTAGTGGAAGTGGGCGAGGACGAAGAAGCTCCCGTGGACCGTGACGTCGACAGGGACGTCCGACAGGAACACACCTGAGATGCCGCCGATGAGGAAATTGAAGAACATTCCGAGAGCGAACAACATCGGCACCTCGAAGCGGATCTTCGATTTCCACAGTGTTCCGAGGCCGACGAGGAAGATGAACCCCGTGGGGATCGAGATCAGCTCGGTGGTGAGCATGAACAGCGGTCGCATGTCGGGATTGATCCCACTCTGGAAGAGGTGGTGCTGCCACACGAAGAACGACAGCAGGGCGACGCCGATCATGCCGGCTGCAGCGATCCGATAGCCGAAGAGCGGCTTTCTCGTGAACACGGGCAGGATCTCGGCCACGATCCCGAAGCCCGGCAGGGCCATGATGTAGACCTCGGGGTGGCCGAAGAACCAGAAGAGGTTCTGCCACAGGTACGAGCTCCCCCCGTGCTCGTTTACATAGAGCGCGGTCTGGGCGGTGCGGTCGAGGACGCCGAACAACCCGGCCGCCACGAGCGTGGGCGTGGCCAACGTGAGCAGCGCAGCGGTGGCCAGGATGGACCAGACGAAGATCGGCACCCGACCCCACGTCATGCCCGGGGCACGGTAATTGATGATCGTGGCGGCGAGGTTGAACCCTGCGGCGATCATGCCGATCCCGATCACGGCGAACCCGACCAGGTAGGAGTCCATGCCCGCCGACGCCTGGGTCTGCAGCGGCGCGTAGCCTGTCCACCCGGTCGGGAATCCCCCGAGGGGCAACGCGGTCAGGATGACCAGGTAGCCGGCGGCGAACATCCACAGCGAGAAGGCCTCCACCCGCGGGAAGGCCATCCGCCGGGACCCGATCATGAGAGGGACCAACCAGTTCCCGAGGGGGCCGATGACGATCGACGACGCCATCATCATCATGATCGTCCCGTGCTCGCTGACGACGGAGATATAGGTGCCGGGACCGAACACGTGGCTCGTCGGGTTCAACAGCTCGGTCCGGATGGCCATGGCCAGTAGGCCTCCGGTGAAGAAGAACAGGAGCACGACCACCGTGTACTGCAGGCCGATGACCTTGTGGTCGAGGGCGGGTCCGAAGTACCGCGTCCAGCTCTTCGACACGGTGGGGGGAAGTGGTTCCCGACCGACGATCTTGGCCAGCGGGTAGTTCAGCATCCCGGCGCCGGCGAGCCAACCCACCACACCGAAACTGAGGGCGAGGACGGTGGCGATATCGTTTTGGCCGTTCCCTTGGACGTTGATGTAGCCACTGGCGATGAGATTGCCGACCCAGTGGCCGAAGGCGTAGCCGCCCACCGCTCCGACCAGGGCGCGGCCCAGATGTGGCCCGAGCCACGACAAGCGGCGCCGGCGCAGTGCGCCAGGAGGCGGCACATCACCGGCGTCGGAGTGCTCGGACCCGATCGACGGACGCATGTCGAGTGCCATGCCCTCAGCCGTCCTTCCTACTTGCTCGGGCTCGTGGCGCCATACTGCTCCACGTTGCTGTACGGGTCGACGTTGTCGGGGTAGTAACCCCCATCGGCGCCGTTGGCGTCAGGGACATAGGTGTAGGAGAAAGGCGGCAGCAACTTGGTGTTGGCCGCGTTCTGGCGCTCGGTCGATTGGGCCCAGACGAGGAACTGGGCCTTGGTGACCACGCGGCCGAAGTTGTACATCGCACCGTGCCAGAGCCCGCACAACTCCGAGCAACGGACGGTGAAAGCGCCGAGTTGGCTGGCGGTGGTGTAGGCGACGTTGTCCGACGAAGGGTTGGCGTCCGCCTTGACGCCGAGTTGGTACGCCCAGAACGAGTGGATGACGTCGAGCGAGGTCACGTGGAAGGCGATGGGCGTGTCGACCGGGATCATGAGCTCCCTGGTCTCGAACCCCCCGAAGGTCGGGTACCGGTAGGTGAACTCCCATTGCTGGCCGATGACCTGGATGGGAAGGACGTCGTGCGACGTGGGTGTCCAGATCGGGTTGGGGCCCTCGCCTCCCCCGGCACCGGCGGGGACGATGAGCTCGACCGTGCCGTAGACGAACACCCCGAGCACGATCACGGTGGTGGTGGCGATCCACCCCACCTGGATCCCGAAATGGCCACGTGCCTTGGCCCCACCCTCGGGCTCCTCGTCACCGCCGCGCGACCCCCGCCACACGATGAGGGCGTAGGCCATGTACACCCACACCGCCAACATCACGGGGAGGGCGATCATGAAGAGGACGATGAAGTCGGTCTGCTGGCCGCTGGCCGAGGAGGACATCGCACCGGGGGGCACGTGCGGCCCGACGGCGAAGTAGAAGACGACGTCGAGCACGACGGTCAGGACCGCCCAGATTGCGATCAGCCGACGGAAGTGGGGCGTCTCCTGACGGGGGCTCACGCCACCACCTTGAGGAACCCGTCCATGTACCCGACGGTCTGCATGGGACCGCCGTTGCCGTAGAGATAGGCGAGGCCGCACGGGACGAAGCATTGCCACGGATACTGACCCGGCCCCGGGGTCATGAACGAGAACCTGATCACGTTGTGGTCGTATTTCGAGGTGCAGGGAGCGACGCTGCAGGGGTTCTTGGCATTGGGTGAGATGCCGACGAGCGGCACACTGATCCCGAGCGTGGGGATCGTGAAGGTGTGGCCGACCCCGTTGGTGTCGTTCGAGTCGATCACCGACTCGGGCTTGCCGTTGTACGTGGCGACGGTTCCCTCCGTCCCGATGATCTGGCCCAGTTGTTGGTTGCGAAGCGGTGATCCACTGTCGTACTGATCCAGCGTGACGTTGATGCGCGTGTGCGCAGGGAGGTCCCACAGGGTGGTGTGGACCCACTGTCCACCCGGTGTCTCGGTCAGGTACGACACCCACGTCGGATGGGGGCCGAACCCGATGGAGCCGACCGTCTGCACCGTGAGGTCCACCGGGGTCCCCGCCTGGTGACCGGTCGTGAAGTCGACGGTCGGGGGCGACGATCGGAGGAAGGCCATGACCGTGAAGACGACGAGGCCCACCGACATGGCGAACAACGCACCGAGGATGGCCAGTCGGCCGCCACGTCCCACGCTCACCCCCTCGGCACCCTGGTGAGCGCGGCTGCGCCGATGTTCATACGGCCCCCTCGGCTCAACGTCCGATCCGAAGCCATCGTGCCCATCCCATTACCGTCAGTGATGGGCCCGGTCGCCTCGGGGCAGACGCTATGTCCGGTATCGTCCCTCGTCAACGATCTTCGACGTGGGCAAACGGTTTGCTCGGCACCCGATGGACGACACGCTCGAAGGCGTTCGAAAACCCACCCTCCGCCACCATGGCGCGTCGAAATACCACGATCAGCGCGGGGACGGCCCAGAAGTCCCCGCACACCCACAAGATCGCCGCCCCGATCTGCTGATCTGCGAAAGGCGACAGCGAGACCCCCGGGAGGTGGCTGTATACGGGGTACCACGACGAGCTCGTGAAGATGCTCAGGGACATGGCCAAGACGAACATCACGATGTTGGTGGCGATGATCGCCCCCCCTTGCCAGAGGAACGAGGCCCGCGGCTTGACGGGGTGCGACGGGATGATCTGCAGCCAGAAGAGGACGCCGGTCACGAGGAAGCTCCCGTGCATGAGCCAGACATGCACGGACTGGTTGTTCTGGGCGAGGTCGAACAGCACCGGGAAGTGCCAGAGCACCATGGATGCGTTGAAGGCCACCAGCGCGGTCCACCGGTTCATGACGACGCCACCCAGGGCGCGCAGCGGACGCGCCCAGGCGCCCAGGAGGAGCGCTCGACCGACCCGGCGGCGGGCCGCGACGGGCAGCGCGAACAGCAGGGGGACCCAGGGAGCCCCGGCCACGATCAGGATGGGGGCGTAGAAGGAGATCAGGATGTGCTCGATCATGTGGACGAAGAAGTAGTCGTCCGACCAGTAGTCGATCGGCGACTCCACCGCCACCAAGAGGCACGTCAGTCCCGCGTAGAACATCAGAGAGCGCCCCCGCCGGAGCCTCGTCCGTCGGGGGTCGGAGCGGGCCCGCAGGCGTGCCAACCCGACCTCGTGGGCGATGATCACGACGGCAACGGCGACCAGGAAGGGGTCGAAGGACCAATGTCCGGTCAGGTACGACATGGCGGGGGGCTCACGAGGAGGAACCGAACTGGATCGGCACCGTCACGGTCCCGATCTTGCTCCATGTGCCGGCCGACGCGTCGAGCCGCCAATCCGTGAGCCGCGTCGAGGCCACCGCCAGCGCATCGACCTCGTCACCAGTTCCCACGGCCACCGTCGCCGTGCCAGGGGGCGGGGCCGGCAGTGTGTGCCAGTTGGCGCCGGGACCCGACTCGATGTCGAGCGCCAGCGAACCGTTGGACCGGGAGACCAGCACGACGTAGGCACCGCTGGGTTCCACGCCCGTGGAGGCGATGCGATCGCCTGACCCCAACGGGAGGAGCGTCGAGGTTGACCAAACTCCACCCTCGGTGCTGGCCAGGCCGACCAGGCCGGTGTGGGTCTTGGTGCGCAGCGCCACGAGGGCACTGCGCCCACCGCCCACGTCGAGAAGCCGGAGCACTTTCGTCGATGCGGGCGGCTTCGAGGGCGAAAGCCTCGGCCCCACCAGGTGCCACCTGCCGCCCGCCCTCTCGAATACCCCCACGAGCCCCGATGACGAGCAGGTCGTCCCCACCTGCACCCCCCGGGTGGGGTCGAGCGCCACCGCACTCAGGTCGCCGACCCCACAGGAGCGACCCGCCACCGACGAGGCGATCGCATCACGCGTCGCGAGCTTCGACCAGCTCGAGAGGTTGCCCGCGCTCGTGAGCACCGTTCCTCTTCCCTCCCGAACGAGGGCGACGAACCCCGCGGCCAGGGACGCCGAAACGGCGTCGGGAACCGGCGCCAGCCCAGCGGGGAGAAGGCCGGGCGACCACGACCTGCCCTGGTCCGAGCTCGAAGCGAGGGGCGAGAAGGCGAGGTCCTGGCTCGGCTCGAACCCCGCCAGCGACACCGTGGCCGTGGGCTCGCCTTTGTCCGCGCCGGTGCTTTCGGCCGTGCTCACCACGAGGCCGCCGTTGTCGGCGACGCCGGTCGGGGTCACGAGCGCCCACTGCGATGTTCCCGGTGCCCGCACGAAGAGTTGCCAGAACGTGTTGAGGCGATCGCCCAGCCGGCCCATGGGCACGACGGCCTCCGACCCGGCGCCTGAGGAGTAGGTGGCATCGAGCGGCACTTCTACCGAGAGCGGCGAGCTGGAAGGGCGACCGCCCTCGTCTGATGTGGAGCTCGAGCACCCGGCCAGCACGCACGCCAGGGCCAAGATGCACCCCGCGCCGCCGCCGAGCGGGGCGCGGGCCTGGGACCACTTCATGCGTGGATCACACGCTCGAGCGCGTCGGCAAGGTACACCGAGAACGACGACGATGCCGAGGAGGAGCCATCTCCGGGGTTGGAGCTGAGGACCTCGCGGGTGTGTCCCCGGGCATCGATGATGTAGGCCAGATCGCTGTGGGCGACCATCGCACCTGCCGGTAGGACGTCGGCCTCGATGCCGTACTTCTCCCAGACCTGCTCGAGCGACGCCACCGACCCCGTGAGGAACATCCAATTGCGCATGTGCTCGAGACCTTCTTGGCGGTCGAAGGCAATGGTCAACGCCGTGGTCCGGTAGATCGGGTTGGCCACCACGGCTACGAACACCACCCGGTTGGAGTCGGCGCCGAGCAACCCGTTGGCGCCGCGAAACTCCTGGGCGATGATCGGGCAGTCCGAGGTGCACACCGGGTCGAGGAAGGTGAGCGCCACCGTCCGGCCTCGGAGACTCGCCAGCGATACAGGTCTTCCATCTTGGTCGACGAGTGAGAACTCCGGCGCAGGCGTGTTCACGATATTCGGCGTGCCGTCCACCGCCACGGCCAGGATCGGGTCGGCATTGGGGTTGACCGACGCCGCTGCCATCGGCACGGCACCGACGAGTACCACCGCGCCGGCGGCGATGGCAGCCAGACTCCTGGTCAGGTAACCCGGAGCCACCCGGTCCCACCAGGGTCTCGTCGCCCCGATGCCGATCCTCGCCGAGTCGACCGGAGCCGCGTGGGCGATAGCCGGAGCTTCGGGGGGAACCGGAACCGGTGCCGGGACCCGGGCGACGGCCAGGTAGCCGGTGGCGAACACGAGCGCCATCGGCACCATGCTGTTGGGGTCGGTTCCGACGCCTCCGAAGAGCCCGAGATCCTGGACGAAGACCCAGTCCGCCGCGCACAGTACGACCGCCGCGCACAGCGCCGGCCACACGATCCGTCGGGAGGCCGTGCAGAAGGCGAGCCCCAACGCCCCCAGCAGGATCACCATGACCAGGTTGACCCCCCATCCGTGGGACGCGTCCACGCGGGCGAAGGCTCGGACCAGGGACGCCAAGGGAGCGGGCTGACTGGTCTGGGCCATCTGGCGAACCATGGCGGTGAGCGTCCCCGTGCTCGTCCCGGGCGACGAGCCCTGCCACGACCCTCTTCCGGGCCAGGCCTGGAGCACGGCCATGCCGATGAGGAAAGCGCCCGCACCGCGCAGGATCAGCCGTCCGAGCCTCGGGCTCGACCACGCCCGATCCGGCAGCGCCACCAACGTGCCCGCAACGCAATAGAGCAGGACGGCACCCGGCGTCCCGAAGAGCCAGGAGGCACCCGAGCCGAAGATCCCACCAAAGGCCTCACCGAACACCCAGACGACGAGTCCCCAACCCATTGACGCCACCCCGGCGAACCGTGACCACCGACCCCGAGGAGCCAAGAGGAGCAGAGCCCCGATGCCGAGTTGGAGCCACACCGCGGAGGCTGCGGCCTGCACGGGGTGGTCGGTCCATATCTTCACGCCGACATGGACCACGTGCTGGACCCATCCCGGCGACGAACTGGCGGAGGGTTGGAGCACGCTCGCGGGCAGTCCGAGCGGCATGGCCGATTGGAGCTGGAGCAGCGCGTCGAGGATCCACAGCAAACCGAACCCGATCCGCACGACGCGGCGGGCGATCGGCTCGGCGCCGATGAGGGTGGGGCCCGGTCGGGCGGGCACCACCCCAGTGGCCACTGAACGGCGGTACTGGGTGGTGCGGAGGATGTTCCAGACCAAGGACAGGAGGACCAGGATCAGACCGATGAGGAGCAACTGATGGAGGAGCGCGGCGTGGAAAGACGACACGACCACGGGGTTCTTGGTCTGTAGGAAGGTTCCCATCCCCGGCATCGCGTGCTCCCCATGCCCCGCCGCCGTCGGCGCGGATCCCCCGCCGTGCTCGCATCATTGCAGAGGGCGGCACGGGCGAGGGGCTCGGCCATTCTGTGTGCGAGATACCCAAACGGACGCTGCACCCTTTGGGTGTCGAGAAACGCAGCCGCACCCGGCAACCTGGGCCTTCTCTTTTTGTTGTGGCAACAAATATCTAGCAAATCAAGAGGAGCGGCGTGGGAGTCGCTCGGGTTCGGCCATCGTCGGGCCAACTCAGAGGAGTTGCGTCGACACCCCACCCTGTCCGACCCGGAACCGAATGAGCCCGCTCCTTCCAGGACCTGTTTCAAGTCCTCGGGGCCTTCAAAGATCCATTTGTCTGGCGAACCTCAGTTAACCGGGGTTCCCGCTGAACCATGGCTCGCCTCCCAGACTCCAAACCGAGACGTCGGTCACTCCCATGGCCCCCACTACTTCGAGCTTGGCATTGAGGGCGGTGGCATCGACGAAGTCGTAGAGGACGTTTCCCGATCTCCAGCGGATCTCCCCTGAGCCTGGGTCCCGAAGGGTACCGACGCCAGTAGGAGTGGTTGGAAAGCCCGGTTCGTCTTCCATTGTCACGTAGGCGACGTTGGTCGTAACGTGCGCCACTTTCCCGCAGGTCGTCGTGGTGTATCCGTAAGATGGGATGCCGATCGTAAGACTGGCGGCAGGCACCTGACTTTGGGCGTATGCCACTACCTGCTGCAACCAGGAGTACGGGCTGATTGGTGCGCAGGCGACATCGAACTCGTGGTCATAGGCCATCACCACGACGTGCGCGTTGGCTGCCACAACATCGCCGTAGCGCTCCGCATCCCAGGGGGTGGTGGTGAAGGGCTCCAGGTCGACCTCGACGGTCCGCCCCGCTGGACGCATTTCACCGGCAAGGTCTGAAACGAAGCGCATGTACTCATGCCATGTCGCTTGTGACCATTTGTTCGGCTCGAAATCGAGATCGACACCGTCCAGCCCGGTGGAGGTGACGAAGGACTCAATGCTTGCCTCTGCTGCCGCCCGGCGGCTGGCACTGGCAAGGACGCCTTTCGTCCCGCGGGTGCCAGCCGAGACGGTCACGTAGACCCGATGAGCCGCGGCGCGTACCAACGCCAGATTCGCCGCGCTGAATCCATTGCACGGCAGAGCCGCCACGGTCTCGGTCACCACTCGGTTCTTGCCGTTCACTGTCAGATACTCGGGCTTGAGGACCGCGATGGGGTCAACAGCAAGCGCCGCGAGCTCCGCCGGGACATCACAGGCGGGCTGTCCAGCTGACGACGGGTAGATCCACGCCTCGAGCGTTTGGGGCGGTGTTGCAAGAGCAGGACTGGCTCGTCCGGCCAACGGCCCGATGACGACAGTTGCGCCGAGAAGCATGAGGACCAGCAACGGCGCACGCCACCGCGGCGCCTCGACCCGGCCTCGATCCACTGGTCTCCTCGATCGCCTCGTCATCCTGACCCCGACGGCGCCGCCCCCGATTCAGGCGGCGGATGCGGCACTGAAGTCCTCCTTGTGCGTTCGTAACGAGCGCTCCCGGTCGCCTGGGCCCTCGCCGCCGGCGCAAGGGCAACGAGCAGGAGGCCGAGGGCGATGAGAAAACGGTGCCATGAGGCCCAGACTCCGGTGACATCGGTTCGCGGGCGGCTGTGAAGCGACGTCGTGCGAGCAATCGACATCGCCGCCCCCTTCCCGTCGGCCATCTCCGGCGCCGTGTCGGAGCAGCGTACCGAATGCCAACCGGCCGTTCCCCGACAGCGCTGGATCGGACACCCGTGTCGAGTCGGTGGCCGGCCCTCATCGAAGCGCCGCAAGGCTGACCGGTCGTCCCCACGCCCCAGACCCGCAACCACTGGGGCCGAGAATCACCGTCCGTGGGTCGAGTTGTCCCCGAGTTGGGAGGGGGTTGAGCACGGCGTGGGGTGGCCGCCTCACCATGAGCGTCGGGTCATTGGCGGGCGGCTTTCTCTTAGGACTCCCTCCTGTTAAGAGGCTTGAAATGGCTTCATCTTGGAATTGGGCCGACGACATGGGGGTGGGCATCGGTGTTGCACGCGTTCAACCTCTATGACCTTTTCATCGTCTGCTTCGTCCAGCTGGTGCTCTCGACCATCCTGATTCTCAGTCCAGCCAGGAGTCTCGGCACTCGGTTTCGCTGGACGGGATCGAGGGTTACCGAAGTTCTGGTGGCTGCGGTCGGGGTGGCGGCAATATCCGCTCTCGCATGCTTTCTCACCGCCGAGTTGTGGAACCTACCTGCCTTCGGCCTCGAAACAGCCGCCTACTTACTTGCCATCTTCTCGATCGTGGTCATCATCCTGCGCCCCGACTTCACCGTCGTCGGACAGGTTTTCTACGCATCGTATGCTGCCGCCGGCCTGACATTCCTGGCGTTCGCAGCCCTCGTGGCCACGGCCGCGGCTAGCTCAATCTTCGAGATCTTGACCTCGTCGCTGCTGATCCTCCTCGACCTGGCGGCCTTCCTGGTGTGGAGTTCGAACGTCAACTATGTGAGCGATGTCCTGTGCCGCACACGCCACTCCCGTCCAACACCGGTTGCCGATCCCAGCTACCTGCCGATGGTGTCGCTCCATATCCCGGCGTACAACGAGCCGCCCGAGCTGCTTATCGAGACCATCAAGGCGGTCGAGCGGATCGACTACCCGGATTTCGAGATCGTCGTAATCGACAACAACACGTCAGATCGCTCTGTGTACGGCCCAGTCGAAGACTATTGCCGCGATCGGGAACGCATCCGCTTCGTCCACGTGGCTCCCTGGCCGGGTTACAAGGCAGGAGCCTGCAATCTGGCGCTTCGCCGCTACACCGACCCACGTGCCGAGATCATCGGGCTCATCGATGCTGATGACATCGTCCAAGCGCATTATCTCCGTGAGACGGTTTCATACTTCTCCGATCCTCGCCTAGGGTTCGTCCAAAGCTTTGAAGGAAACAGGGACTTCGAAGGAAGCGCCTACTACACGGCGTGTGTGGATTCGTATCAGTCTTTCTATATGGCCGCGATGTCCTCGCGCAACGAACGGGATTCGGTACCTTTCGTCGGCACGATGGGCCTCTTCCGGCGCAGCGCCCTCGAAAACGTCGGTGGCTGGAACGAATGGTGCATCAGTGAGGACACTGAGGCATCGCTCCGGGTGCTCAAGGCCGGTTGGTCCGGATTGTACGTGCCGAGATGCTTTGGCCGAGGCATTGTGCCTCCTACCTACGCAGGCCTGAATACGCAGCGTCATCGGTGGTGCTTCGGTGCGATGCAGATCCTCCGGCTTCACTGGAAGAGCTTGATGCCCTGGGACCGTTCTCCCGATAACCACCTTTCGAGCAGCCAACGCAGGGACTACCTCATGGCGTGCTTGAGCTGGTTCCGTGATCTCTTGATGGCTGCGTTCTCACTCCTTCTGCTCGTGATCACTGGGTTGCTGCTCTCGGGATCCAATTTTGCCCTCATGCCGCTTGCCGGCGACAAGACGCTGTTGCCCATGTCCCTCATCATCATCGCCACGATCTGCATGATGTGGGCGCTTCGCCATTGGAAGCCGATTTCGCGCCGCAGGGCCCTCCTAGCCTTGGTCATCAGCTTGTCCGCGAGTTGGATAACTGCGCGCGGCTGCGTCGAGGGAATGGCGCGGCGGGAAGGCGTGTTCCTCAGAACCGCAAAAACCGGTTCGGCAACCCACCGCCTACGGAAAGCTCTCCGGGTCAGTCGATGGGAGAGCCTGCTGGCCATCGCGTTGGCCGTATCGGCGATCCTGCTGTCACTCAAAGCACATCCGCCGATACTCCTCATCTCTATCGTCTCGCTCCAGTGCGCCGTGTTCCTTTGTGCCCCGATTGCGTCGCTGTGGAACCTCCGCGCAGAGCGTGTGTCCAGGTCCGAGCTTCGACGTCGCTTTGCCGATCAGCGGGCTCGAGAAGCCCGTCGCGCCCGACCTCGATTCACCGTCGTCCGCGTCGCATCCACCTTGTTTGCTGCCGTGTTGGTCGGTGCAGCGTTCGCGGCTGTTGCAGCTCCCGACCGACTCCAGCCGGGTACCACATTTGTGCGCGGCAAGACACCTGCTACCACTCCCGTCCAGTCCGTCCGACCTCCCACACATGGGCAAGTAGGAGGCGGGCTGTGACCGCGAGCAAACACGAGCCGAATCGAGAGGAATAGCGCGGGAGGTGGCGCAAACAACGCGTCTGTCCCAACTGGTCAGCCAAGTTGTGTCGTTCGCCCACCAACCAATCCACCGTGATGTGTCGGGACATCGGCGACTCATCTGTCAGGGCATCGTAGAGGTCCAGTCCCCGGGTGGGCAGGGGGTTGTCCCCGTCACTGTGGCCATCTACCCTGCCGGGAAGGCGGAGCAGGTGGCGTGGTACGGCTGGCCCGACACGTATTGGTTCCATTGAGCTGCCGTGAGGTTCTGCCGGAGTCGTGGGCACAGGTCATGACTGAAGGCGTCGAGGTCGGTGCTCCACAGCAGTGACGGCCACAGCACGATGTCGCCGGCCTGGTCGCCGGTCGCGAGCACCGATCCATTCGAGGTGAAGGCCAAGCTGAAGATCGGCGACCCCGTTCCCCCGCTGAGGGTGGGGCCGACCTGGAACCGGGTTCCAAGGTCCCAAAAACGGATGTCACCACCGGAGTCAACCGTCGCCAGGGTGCGACCGTCGGGACTCGTCGCTATCCCGTAAATGGTGTCTCCACTGCCGGGGAGAGACCCCATCATGCGGTGGCTGGAGGTGTCGAGCAGCTCCACGTTGCCGTTGGCGTCACCGGCCGCCAGCACTGAGCCGTCCGGGTTGAAGCACAGGCTGAAGATGGTCTCGTCCACGTTGACACCAATGCCGGGTGAGCGGGGCGACATCGGATCGAAGAGGTAGACGCCGCTGGACTCGGTAGCCATTGCGAGCTCGCTTCCGTTGGCGCTGAAGGCGAGGGCAGTGACCCCACCGGTCGTACCCCGTTTAGTGCGGAAGGATCCGATCATCCGCCTCGATCCGATGTTCCAGACCGAGACGACTCCGTTTCCATGTCCAACTGCCAGCGTTCCATCTTGGGAGCTGAAGGCAGTGAGGTTGACTGCACTCCCAGATTGACGGAGTTGACCGATCGACTTACGGGTCGTGACATCGTACAGAACGACGTCGCCATCGCTCAACCCTACGGCCAGGACCGTCGAGCCCGGAACGAACTCCACACTCGTCAGGGAGTCCTGGCTCTCGTCCAGGTGATCGACGTGCCGTGCGGTCCGGAGGTTCCAAACATCCACTGAGCCATCCATGTTCGATGTCGCGACATACGCGCCGTCACTGCTGACCGATAAGTCCTGAATGCCACTCTGGTCGGTGATTCTCTTGCTCAACGGCGTCCTCCCTGAGGACGTCCACACGACGACGTTGCCGTCAAGACCGCCCGAGGCCAGGGATGCGCCATCCGGTGCGAAGGCGAGCCCGTAGACGATCGACCCGTCGGCCATGGATCCGCCCACCTGTTGAAGCGATGTGGTGTTCCACAGCCGGACGGTTCCTTGGGAGTCGCCCGTGGCAATGAGCGTCCCCGAAGGGTTGAAGGCGATAACCGGCACCGAGTTGCCGACCCGGATCACTCCCGTTTGCTGCTCGTCCGCAGGGTTCAACAGGAAGACATTCCCGTTGTCGTCTGACGCTGCCAGGACGGAGCCGCTCTGGTTGAACGCGACATGTTGGACCGCCGAGCCGTCGTCTGTGAACTGTCTGGAGGCCTGCCCACTTCCCGTGAGTGGATAGACCTCGACGACGCCATTCGATCCTCCCTGGGAGAGCGTTACTGCTCCCCCGACCGCCAGCAGCGATCCATCCGGGCTGACAGCGACCGATAGCAATCCCGTGTTAGACCCAACCGTGGTGTTACTCGACGTCCCGCTCGACAAGTTCCACAGGAAGACGCCCCCTCCGCCGGTGACCCCCGCCACCATCGAGCCGTTGGGCGTGAACGTCACGCCGGTGACTGCCTTGCCGTCGCCGGGTAGGCGCCTGAACAGCGACCGAGACGAAACTGTGAACACTGCGGTGAACCCGTTGGCCTGTCCCACTGCCAACAATGAACCATCGGGGCTGAAGGCAACGGCGTTGACGAGTTGGCCTGAATCGAAAGGCCGCCCTACCGTCGTGTCCGTCACCGTGTCCCACAACGCGGCACCGTTCCGCCCGCCGACGGCCAGGACGTGTCCGATTGGGTCGTAGGCAATGGCATTGATCTCGCCGACGGCTGGGGCGAAGACGGCCTCGAGGGGCTGCTCGATGGCGCCGACCATGGCACTGCGGGCCTGAACGGTTGGTGCACGGGCGTAGGCCTCCATGCTGAGGAGGCTTCCGATCAATACGTTGGATCCCAACGCAGCGCTCGATTCGCTGGCAAGTTCGCCGGAGAGGGCAACCTTGGACTGATGAACGGCCTGGTTACGCTGCACGAGGGCGAACACGCCCAGCACGATGGAGATGACCAGGGCCAGGGATATCCCGCCCAGAACCGTCCTCTGCCGCCCGGTTGCGGCCCGGCGGCTGGCCATCAGGTACTCGACCTGCTGGACCGTCGGTGACTCTTTATGTTGGTCTTTCCCCTGGTACCAATCTTCGGCTGCCCGGAGGTCACTGCCCCGCAAGAGGAAGCTCTTGTCGTGACCCGCGCTCGCCCACTCGCTTGCTCGCGCCCCCAATCGGGTGTGGGCGTCGCGCCATTCCAAATCGGTCTCGATCGCCTCGAGCACCTTTTCCAACGCTTGCGAACGATCGTCCTCGTCGGTAAACGGGATCCAGTTGAGCTTTGCCAAGGCGGGCGGCAGCTCGTTGACATCCACACGCCTGTGCAGGATCGGGATGATCCGCTTGTTCTGTTGGAGGGCGATCTCGAGCTCTTGCCGACACACCGACGACGCTGCAGAGTCGGGGCTCAGGACGAACAGCAGTGACGAGGCTCCTTCGATCCCCCGGGTGATGCGGGCGAGCCAATCAGCCCCTGGGGGGATGTCGGCTCGATCGACCCACACTCGCTTACCCCGGAGTTCGAGTTCACGACAGAGCTCGTCAACAAAGACTTGGTCGGTGGGTCGCCTCGCATACGAGACGAACGCGTCGTGATGTATCGGCGCCCCGGCCGTCGGGGCCGAAGGTCCTGCTCCGGAACCCTCCCCTTCCGCCATCTTCGAATCAACGGTCCCGCCTGAGCTCACCTGATCTCCTGTTCGCCCGCTCTACCCGAGACCGATATCCCGCTTGCCGTCCTCTTCGGCACCAGCCCGACAATTGTGACACAGGCAGTCGATCTCTTACACCTCCGCGTCCGCGCTATTCACGAAGTTTCTATGCGAGTCCTGCGACGACTCCGCCATGTCGAGTGCACCATCACGATGCCCGGCACCACCAGCAACGCAGCGATGAGAGAAAAGACAACGAGGAAGCCGACGTTCCCCCCGGTGGACTGAGACAGCATCTGATGGAAATCGAACGTCCCGGGGTTGCTTCCGCCCGTGACGACACACGTGTCCCCAGGCGCCATCGTCTGGCCATTGCACGTCGCCGACGGGGGCTGCAGATAGACGATCACAGCCAAGACACTGATCACGAGACCGACGAGGATGAATCCCGATGCAGCCTTGAAGCTCGTCCTCGATCTCGCCCGCTTCTTTCCACGGCTAGCGATAGTCCGAGCGTTGCTCGTCGTTGCCACTGCGTGACGGTTTGGGCAGCCGGGATGCGACCACGTGGCCCACGACTCCAGGACCGGGAAGGTCTTTCCGGTCGCGGGGCACTTGCGAAAGACGATGGCCTGTGCGCAGTTTGGGCAAACGACCCGCGTGGCGCCCAGGGGTACCTGGTTGCCGGTCTGGCAACGGGGGCAGGGCACCTGGACCGCCGCCGGCTCTATGCGGGCTCCCGAGGTAATTACGTCGGTCATCATCTGCCTCCATTGGCTCGATATTTGGCGATAGGAGGATCCTCGCCCATCCACCCGGGCGTTCCCAGAGAGGGAAAGAACCCTTTGAGCGATCGACGGGACTACCCCAGGCGGACCGGTAGAACTACCCACATGCACGCCTCTACGGCTAGGAGCAGTGATGGGGCAAGCCGGCGCCGCATGGATGTCGTCCGGCACCGGCGAGCTGCCGTCCCGGCCGGAGTGAGTTCGCCCTTTCGACGCTCTCGGACTGACAGTCAGGACATTGCAGAGTTGCGGTCATCTGTGTGATCGCCACCTCGCAGCTGCGCAGGACCCGGGCCACCTCACCCGTTCCCGACGGGACGCCGACGAGCTTCGGCCCCGGCGCGGTGATCGGTTACGCACTCCGAGCCTCCACCTGTTGAGCGCTTCCGAGGGAGCCTCCAACCCACGGTCTCGCCCATCGAACCACAATGCCGATCGATGGCGTCGGTGCTCTCCTCCTGCATATCATCTTTGCCGCTGGCGGGATGCGAGAGCTGACTCTGACGTCCGGGGGATCCATGACCTCAGCAGCGGAATTGGTTGGCATCGATCACACTTCTCGCAAGTGGAGCTGGCGTTCGGCCCGCAACACCTATCGGGGGATGCGCTGGCGGATCATCGCCATCCTGGCGCTGATCGCTCTGATCCTCGGTATGATCGGATTGGCGCACACCAGGCTGCCGGCCACGGGGACCCATTCGCCACCGCAACCGATACCATGGCCTGACCGCTTCTACTACGCCGTGGGTCTCTTTCGCTTCGCGAGCCCGCCTGCCGACTTCCCGCTGTCTGGCTACCTTGAAGTTGCGCGCTGGCTTGCCCCCTTCACCTTGCTACTTGCGGGACTCGGTGCGATCTCCTCGATCTTCACAGAACAGCTCACGCAGCTGCGTGTCTACGGTTGGTACCGCAACCACTGGGTCGTCTGTGGTGCCGGGCGCGTCGGCATGCGCCTCACCACGACGTTCCGCCGGAACGGTACTCGGGTCGTGGTGATCGATCACGACCCGTTGGTATCGGACATCGAAGAATGCCGCCAGCTCGGTGTCCCGGTGATCAAGGGGGACGCTACTGATCCTGTCGTGCTCAAGCGGGCCAATATCCAAAAGGCACGCTATCTCGTGGCAGTCAGCGGAGACGACGGGATCAATGCCGAAGTCGCAGTGCATTCCAACACCTTGATCGACGAGAAGAGGCAGCTCACCTGCTACGTCAATGTCCACGACAAGGATCTGAGCGTGCTCTTGGACCAATCTGCAGCTTTCGAGCCCAATAGGGACATCGTCCAGTATCGGTTCTTCAACATCTTCCAGGAGGGACCCCGGGCGCTGATTCAAGAGGGACGCCTGCTGCGCCACTCCGACGATGGGAGACCTCCCTGTCTCCTCGTCATGGGGGCAGGATTCGTCGCAGTCAATCTGGTCATGGAAGCCGCACACTGGTGGGAGATCGAACATGGCGAAGAGGGGCCCCGGCTTCAGATCGTCCTTGTGGACGTTGATGCTCAGGTTCGGGTGAAAGAGATCCATGAATGGCGTCCCCGGCTTGCAAGAGCTTGTGATCTGTTGGCCCTTGCACGCGATCCATGGGATCCCCACTCGGATCCGTTCGCACATCCCGCCAGCGGTCCTCTGCCGATTCCCACTACGGCGGTCGTCTGTCCGGTAGACGACGCTGCCGGTCTTCGGACCAGCATGAAGCTGCGCAGGCGACTGCCACACGAAACTCCCATCGTCGTCTGTACTACCGGACGCAAGGATACGGCCCCATTGCTTGACCTGGCCGGCAGAGGAGTGCTTCAAAACGTCCGCGGCTTTTCGGTACTGGATCAGGTCTGCGAACACTGGGTCGAGCTCGTCCTCAGAAGCCCGGGCCTCCACGAGGATCTCGCCCGGCGCGTGCACCGGTCCTATGTGCGTCACCGTCGCGAGGAGGGTGAGGAGAATGATCCCTCGATGGAGCCATGGGACACGCTTTCCGAAGATCTACAAGAGTCGAACCGCAAGCAGGTAGCCGATTTCGAGAGAAAGATCGAACAGATCGGGTACACCTTTGTGCAAGCACAGGACTCCGAGCCCAAAGCGTTTGAGTTCACCCCGGAACAAATAGAGCATTTGGCGCAACTCGAGCACGACCGTTGGATCGCTGAGCGGTTGGCAGCGGGGTGGACCTACGCGCCGGTCAGGGACGTGAAACATCGGACGAACCCGTACCTCATCTGCTGGCAGTGCCTGGACGACCCCATTCGGGAGAGGGACCGTCAGGCCATGAGGGACTTTTCGCGCGTGCTGGCCGACGAAGACTACGTCATCGTCCCGATGGATTCTCCCCCCCGCCGCTCCATGCAAGAGGCCGGCGTGTCCCCTTCATCGACGTGGTCGTGTCCCTCCTGCCACGGCGTGGTCAGACCGCCGGTCCATCCCGCGTGAAATCTCACTTCACCATGTTTGGGGCGGTGAACGACTTCAGCTGATCCCGAACCGGCGGGCCATCGGGAACACCGGGCCGGACGCCCGCTGGAACCGGTTCAAGCTTCAGGCGACGGTGATTGGTTCCGGCGGACAACAGCGAATCCCAAGGTGGCCAGGAACTGAGGAATCTTCCTGACGGTATCGCGGTCGAGATCGCGAACCTCTTCAGAAAGGTCCTCCCACGGAACCAAGTATGGCGT
>JARLGQ010000027.1 GCA_031292675.1 Acidimicrobiales bacterium | reverse complement strand
GTCGCCGGCGCCGGCCATGACCACCGCCCAGCGCAGCCGGTCCGAGGCGCCGAGGGCGGGCGGGGGTCGCAGACGCACCGGCTCCCAGACCGCCGGGCCCGGGGAGCCTCCTTGCCACAGCAGCTCGGCGGCCTCCTCGTAGGGCACGGTGGTGGCCAGGGCGGTGGCCGGGGTCCCCCGGTAGACGGGACCGTCGTCGCGCAGCTGGGTGATGGATGTCGTCACAGTGGCCAGCCGGGTCTCGGTGGTGCGCCCCCCTCGGGAGCGCTTGGCCAGTGCCTCGACCTCGTCGGCGGCGAACAGGCTCCGGCGGCGGCCCTGGGGGGTGGGGTGCGACGCCAGCAGGCCCCTGCTGACGTAGGCGTACAGGGTCGGCAGCTTCACTCCGAGCCGACGGGCGGCCTCACCACTCTCGAGCATCAGGGCCACGCCCCACCTACCTACATTGAGTTGATCAACATTTACACCCCTGTGACCGAGGAGCAAGATGATCGTGGCCCGTCGATGCGGCGGCGCCCCCAGCACGAACGGAGCCATGCCCATGCCGACCGTCGTCCGTGATCTCATGTCCTCCCCGGCGGTGACCTGCGAGGCCGGCACGTCGCTGGCCGAGGCCGCCCGGGTCATGCGGGACGCCGGGACCGGGTCGGTCATCGTCACCGAACGGGCCAAGGTCGCCGGGATCCTGACCGAACGCGACCTGCTTCGGGCGGCCGCGGCGGTGACGACGGCCAGCGCCGAGACCGTCGAGATGTGGATGACGGCCAACCCCGACGTGCTAGGCCCCGACGAGGAGGTCGACGCCGCCTGGACCAGCCTGGCGCACCACCAGTACCGGCACCTGCCGGTGGTCGACGCCCACGACCTCGTCGGCGTGGTGTCGTTGCGCGACCTCATGGGTGTGGCGCGTCTGCGCCCTGCCGACGAGCACGGCACCGAGATCCCCGCCGGGCTCGAGGGGGTCGTGGCGGCGGAGACCGCCCTCGGGGACGTGCGCGGCGAGGAGGGCTTCTTCCATTACCGCCAGTACTCGGCGGTCGAGCTGGCGGCGCGGCGATCGTTCGAGGACGTGTGGTACCTGATGCTCGAGGGTGAGCTCCCCGACCGAGACCAGGCGCGGCGCTTCGCGGGCGAGGTGGCGGGCCTGCGCCACCTGCCTCCCGGCCTGGCGTCGATGTTGCCGGAGGTGGCGGAGCGGGGCTCGCCGTTCGAGGTCCTGCGCACGGCGGTGTCGTTGCTCGGCGCCGAGATGGGGTGGCGACCCACCCATGACATCGGTGGTGCGGAACTGCGTGCCCAGGCGCTGCGGCTAGGTGCGGTGGTCCCCACGATCATGGCCGCCGCCTACAACCTGGGCGAAGGCCGTACGCCGGTGGGGCCGAGGTCCGACCTCTCGAGCGCGGCGAACTATCTGTGGATGGTGACCGGGACCGAGCCCACCGCTCTCCACGCCCGCGCCGTCGAGCAGTACCAGATCCTGACCATCGACCACGGGTTCAACGCCTCGACGTTCGCGGCCCGGGTGATCACCTCGACCGGGGCGGACCTGGCTGCCGCGGTGTGCGGGGCGATCGGCGCACTGTCGGGACCGCTGCACGGAGGAGCCCCCAGCCGGGCTCTGGCCATGCTCGACGACATCGCCGGCGCCGACCGGGCCGAGGAGTGGCTGCGCGCCGCGGTGGACCGCGGCGACCGGGTGATGGGGTTCGGCCACCGGGTCTACAAGACCGACGATCCCCGCTCGCTGTTCCTGCGAGACGTGGCGCGCTCGCTGGGAGGGCCACTGGTGGACCTCGCCGAACAGGTCGAGGGCACGGCGGTGGACGTCCTGGCCGAGATGAAGCCGGGCCGACGCCTGTTCACCAACGTGGAGTTCTATGCGGGAGTCGTCATGAACACCTGCGGCATCCCCCGCGAGATGTTCACCCCGACCTTCGCGGCGGGCCGGACCATCGGCTGGACGGCGCACGTGATCGAGCAGGAGGCCCACAACCGGCTCATCCGCCCCGCTGCCCGTTACACGGGGCCGCCGCCTCCGGTGCCCGTACCGGTTCCGGGTCCCTGACCCGGGTCCCCGCTGACGGGGACGCCCGTCAGGACCGGCCCGTCCCCACCGGCAGGCCCGTTGCCGACGGCCCCGCCCGCGCCGCCGTCCACGTCGGGGCTCGCCTGGGGCTCGAACTGCGTGGTGTAGAGCTCCGCGTACAGCCCGCCGGCGGAGAGCAGTTCGTCGTGGCGGCCCTGCTCCACGATCCGGCCCTCCTCGACGACCAGGATGACGTCGGCCTCGCGCACGGTGGAGAGCCGGTGGGCGATGACCAGGGACGTACGCCCGGCCAGCGCGGTCTTGAGCGCCTGCTGTACGGCCACCTCCGATTCCGAGTCGAGGTGGGCGGTGGCCTCGTCGAGGACCACGATGTCCGGTGCCTTGAGCAGCAGACGGGCGATGGCGATGCGCTGCTTCTCCCCCCCCGACAGCCGGTAGCCGCGATCACCGACCAAGGTGTCGAGCCCGTCGGGAAGCGACTCCACCAGCGGCAGGATGTGGGCGGCGCGCAGGGCCTCGACGAGCTCGTCGTCGGTGGCGTCGGGCTTGGCGTAGCGCAGGTTGGCCCGGATGGACTCGTGGAAGAGGTGGGCGTCCTGGGTCACCACGCCCACGATCTCCCCGATCGACTCCAGCGTGGCGTCGCGGACGTCGACGCCGTTGATGCGGACAGCTCCACTGCGCACGTCGTACAGCCTCGGCACGAGATGGCTGACGGTCGTCTTCCCCGCTCCCGACGGCCCCACCAGGGCCACGAGCTGCCCGGGCTGAGCCCGGAACGACACGTCGAAGAGCACCTGTTGCGACGCGGTGCGCTCGAGGACGGCGACCGACTCCAGCGATGCCAGCGACACCTCCTCGGCGCTCGGGTAGCTGAAGTCGACATGGTCGAACTCGACGAGAGCGGGGCCGCGGGGGATGACGACGGCGTCGGGCTTGTCGTCGATCATCGGCGGCAGATCGAGGACCTCGAACACCCGGTCGAACGACACCAGGGCCGTCATGACGTCGACCTGCACGTTGGACAGAGCGGTGAGCGGCCCGTACAGGCGGTTCAGGTACGCGGTCAGGGCGACGAGGGTCCCGACCATGAGCACGCCCCGTTCGGCCAGCAAGCCCCCCCAGCCGTAGACGAGGGCGGTGGCGAGCGACGCCGTGAGCAGCAACGCGGCCATGAAGACGCGTGTGTACATGGCCTGGGTGACGCCGATGTCACGCACCCTTCCCGCCTTGGACGAGAAGCCCTCGACCTCGTCACGCTGATGGCCGAAGAGCTTGACCAACAAGGCCCCGGCGACGTTGAAGCGCTCGGTCATGGTGTTGGTCATCTGGGCGTTGAGCGTGTAGGACTCGCGCGTGATGGTCGCCAGGCGTCTGCCCACGAAGCGGGCCGGCACCAGGAAGACCGGGAGCAGCAGCAGGGCGACGAGCGTGATCGGCCACGACAGGTAGAACATCGCCCCCAAGGTGATGGCCACCCCGATGACGTTGCTCACCACCGAGGAGAACGTGTCGGTGAACGCCTGTTGGGCGCCGAGCACGTCGTTGTTCAGCCTCGACACCAGGGCACCGGTCTGGGTGCGGGTGAAGAAGGCGATGGGCATCTTCTGGATGTGGTCGAACACGCGGGTGCGCATGTCGAAGATCAGCCCCTCACCGATGCGAGCCGACACCCAGCGTTGCCACAGCGACAGGAAGGCGTCGAAGAGCGCCAGGCCGGCTACCACGAGGGCGAGCGCCACGATGAGGCCCGGCCGGTGCCTGCCGATCCCGGTGTCGATGATGGCCCGGTAGATCAGGGGGTTGGCGGCACCGATGACGGCATCGATGACGATCAGCACGAGGAAGACGCCGAGCGCGAACCGGTAGGGACGCGCGAAGCCGGCGATGCGCCGCACGATCCCCTTGGGAAGCTGCTGCTGGGTCACCGAGTCGTCGCGTCGCAGGGACCGCATGAGGCCCCACCCCATGCCCCCGTGGCCACCCATGCCCATTCCCATGCTCATCGGTCACCTCCCGCGGGTACGTGGCGCCCCGGGCCACGACAGCTGACACAGGCGCCGCGCGCGCACAGGACGCCGAGCAACTCGAGGAGCTGGTGGCGCTGGGCCGGGTCGAGGCCGCCGAACACCTCCTCCGCGCTGTCACGCCGGGCCGCTTCGAGACGGTCGAGCAGGTGGCGGCCGTGGTCGCTCAGGGCGACGAGGACCGATCTCCGGTCACCGGGATCGGCGTGGCGGGCGACCAACCCGGTCGCTTCGAGGGCGTCCACCGTGGTCGTGACCGACCGGGGGACCACGTCCAGCTGGGCGGCGAGGTCGGCCATGCGCAGGGGCCGCCCTTCGGCCGCCACCAGCCGCAGCACCCGGGCCTGGGCGTAGGTGAGACCGAGGGGCGCCAGCTGCACGCTCGATCCCCGGCGCAGGCGGCGGGCGGTGTGCGAGAGCAGCTCGGCGAGCTCGAGTGTGGTGTCCGGGCCGCGCCGGCCCGTCGTGGTGCGGGTCCGCGGGTGCACGGTCGCCCCTTTCGGGAAGGTGTCGGCCTCCCTGGCCGAACAGATACTGAGCATACCTCCCTATGAGGGAGGCTCATTACCTGCCGACCTACCTTTGGATCGACCTACCTGTGGATCGACCCACCGGTGGCGCGGGCTCCCTGCCGTGGCCGGGGCTCCGTCCCGCCGGGGACCGGTCATCTCCGTTCGAGGACCCCCCGTAGGAAGGCGGCCTGACCGGCGTGCTGCAGGTCGTCGGAGATGACACTCACGAGCCGCACTCCCATGGTGACAGGCGGGTCCCAATCCGCGTCCACGATCCGATCGAGAGCGGCGTCACGCAGATCCCCGACGAATCGGAGCGTGCTGTCACACACGGCGTCGTGGTACCCGATGAGCGTGGCGGCGTCGGCGACGACGACGGCGACCTCCCGGGACCCGTGGCCGTATCCGGTGTCCAACACGTCGAAGGGCAGACCGAACCGTTGCGCCCAATCCAGTGCCGTCCACAACTGCTCTTCCCCGGTGATGTCGGCGACATGGTCGTCCTGGACACGGGTCAGGTGCCACACCAACCAGGCGATCGAGTTCGCCTCCGTGTCCAAACGCGATGCCAGGACCTCGGTGGTCAAACCCTCGACTGCGTGGTGCACGCCTTCGCGGACCCGCTCGAATGCGTCGGCGAGCAGTTCGGCACTTGTCATCTCGGTCCTCCTGGTTGGCCTGCGATCGTCGCGCTCGGCGTCGGTGACATCCTCCACCTCATCGAATCGCGCCACTGCGTTCCTGGCGTGGACGGCATCGGTCACCGGCTCCTTGCGCTCCGAAAGCGAAGAAGCCTCAGACCCGTATCACCTGGGTCTGGGTGACCTGGGCGACAGGCCTTCCCTCATCGTCGGTGACGTCGGTTTGGACGACGATGGTGCTGCGCCCCACATGCAGAGGGTGGGTGGTGCCGTGCGCGGAGCCGGCGCGCACGCCACGGAAGAAATTGGTCTTGGACTCGATGGTGGAGGTGCGAGCTCCCTCGGGGAGGTTGAGGAAGGCGCACGCCGCGCCCAGGCTGTCGGCCAGCGACATGATGACCCCTCCGTGCATCACCTCGTCGGCGGTGCATCGTTCGGGCGCCCACGCCACGGACCCGGTGACGAGATCGGGGCCCGCCTCGGTGAGCTCGATCCCGCAGGTGCGGGCGAAGGGCATCGAGTCGAGCAGGGCGGCATGGCTCGAGATGGGGCGTTCGCTCATGTGCGAACGGTAGGCGACCGGTCCGTCGGCCCGCACCCTGGCGTGTCCGGTACGCCCGGCACGCCCTCGCGCGCACCCCGGGTGCACGTCCGCACCCGGAGAACGCTCAGGGGGCGATCAAGCGGGCGAGAAGGTCGATGGTCGGGTTCTCGTGGGTGAGCCAGCTGTCGTCGACGCCGAGGCGCGAGAGCAGTCGTGCGGCGCGTACGAGGATCGCTCCGCTGCGCAGCGCGGCGAAGGCCTCGTACCAGCGCAGGTCGGCCACGGGTCGGCCCAGTCGCGCCTCGTAGGCGGCGACGGTGGCGCCGTGCCCGGGGAACCCCGGCAGGTCCCCACCGCAGCGGTCGACCGCCATGTCGTGGAGGACCACGAACCACGCCAGGTCGACCTCGGCCGGCCCGATCGTCGCCATCTCGAAGTCGAGGACGGCGGACACGCCCAGATCGTCGCCGACCAGGACGTTGCCGAGCTGGACGTCCCCCCACAGCAGCGACG
>JARLGQ010000242.1 GCA_031292675.1 Acidimicrobiales bacterium | reverse complement strand
TTGATGCCCCCGAACTCGCTGGCGGTGGTCTGGGCGGCCAGGACCGCGCCGGTGTGCCGGAGGCGGGCGATCGAGGTCTGGTCGTATCCCGACACCCGGTCCTTGAAGATCATCGAGGCCTCGGTATATGGCCAGCCCTTCCCGTGCTCGAGCTCCTTCACCCCGAAAGGGACGCCGCCGAAGGGGAGCGACACATCGGCGCGGCGAGCGATGTCGCGGGCCCGGTCGAAGTCGGTATGGGAGAACGCGTTCAGGGGCGAACGCTCGATCGCCTCGATGCAGTCGTCGAGTGCCTCCAGCGGTGACATCTTGCGAGCTCGGAAGGCCTCGACGAGGCTGCACGCGTCGTCGGACCAGGGCGCTGTCATCGAGGCCGACAGTAGTGCATGGACGTCACGTTTCGTGCTTGGGCGACTAGCGACAATCCTTGCAACGTCCGAGCATGGCGAAGTGGTGCGGATTGATGTCGAAGTCGAACTCCGACTTCGCCGCCCGAGACAGGCCGACGAAGATCTCGTCGGGTGCCTCGACCATGGCGCCGCACTCCTCACACACGAAATGGCCGTGAGCACTGGCGGCGAGATGGTAGGTGGCGGGCCCGTGTCCGAGATGGGCGTGGACGACGACGCCCAGCCGCTCCAGGTCGTCGAGGTTGCGGTAGATCGTCGAGATGTGGACATCGGGAGCGACGGCCTGGACCTCGGCGCCCAACTCCTCGGCGGTGCGGTGGGCTCGGGAATCGAACAGTGCGTGCAGGAGCAGGACGCGGGAGCTCGTCACCCGCCCGCCCCGCTCCCGGAGCAGGGCCAGGACGTTCTCGACCGAGTCGACGTTGCCCGATGCCGCGGCAGAAGGGGTAGAACTCCTGGTCACAGGGTCATCGTACGCCGGGGGCCTCGTCCCGACAAGGGCCTGTTGCGAGCTGGTCGCATAGTTTCTAGGGTGTCGGGCCGGGTCTCGAGTACGAGGAGGCGGACACGATGGCCAACCCCCGGGCCAGGCTCCTGAAGATCCGCAACGGTCTCACCCCCAGTGAGTGGTTCAGGGTGAGCGGCATGGCCACGACGGTCGTCGGCCTCCACGTGATCGGGTGGGGGATGCTGGCCCTGGCGCTCGGGCACCACTATCGCATCAGCAAGACAGAGGTGTTCGGGGTCGGCACCGGGATCCTCGCCTACACGCTCGGCATGCGCCATGCCTTCGACGCCGATCACATCGCCGCCATCGACAACACCACACGCAAGCTCGTCAACGAGGGCAAGCGGCCCCTCAGCACCGGCTTCTTCTTCTCTCTGGGGCATTCGTCGGTCGTGTTCGTGCTGGCGGTGCTGTTGAACTTCGGCATCCGGTCCCTCGACCGGGCTGTCAGCAACAACGGTTCCGCATTGCACAAGACCACGGGGATCATCGGGACATCGGTCTCCGGCACGTTCCTCTACCTCATCGCCGCGCTCAACGTCGTCGTCTTGGTGTCGATCCTCAAGGTCTTTCGCGAGATGCGCCAGGGAACGTACGACGACGCCGAGCTCGAGCGGCAACTCAACAGTCGCGGCCTCATGAACAGGTTCTTCGGGCCACTCGCTCGGCGGATCGACACCCCGTGGAAGATGTACCCCATCGGCCTGCTCTTCGGGATCGGATTCGACACGGCCACGGAGGTCGCCCTCCTCGTCCTGGCCGGTGACGCCGTGGTGGGCGGCCTGCCCTTCTACGCCATCTTGTCGCTACCCATCCTCTTCGCCGCCGGCATGAGCCTCTTCGACACCATCGACGGTTGCTTCATGAACTTCGCATACGACTGGGCCTTCGCCAATCCCATCCGCAAGGTCTATTACAACCTGACCATCACGGGCCTGTCGGTGTTCGTGGCGTTCTTCATCGGCACGATCGAGGTCCTGGGCCTCATCGGCCAGGAGGAGAAGCTGGGTGGATCGTTCTGGACGTTCTTCCAGACTTTCAACCTGAATACGGCAGGATTCTTCATCGTGGGCGTGTTCGTGGTCACCTGGGTCGTCGCCCTCCTGATATGGAGATTCGGCCGTATCGAAGCGAAGTGGGACGCGTCGGCCCAGCAGGCCCGCGAGGCCCGGATGGCGGTGGACTGAGGGAATCGACCCCTCGCCGTCGTGCCTCGCGGACAGTCGTGGGTAGAACTACCGACGCCCTGGGGGGCCTTCCTGGGGGCCGGCTCCCAGCAGTCCTGCCCCTCTCAAAACCGGTGGGACTGTCCCTGCCCTGAGCGGGCCCGGATCGTCACACTCTCCGAAGAGGCGTTGGGTCGCTGAGCCACATCGATCGGTCGACCGACGGGCGCCTCGGAAGAGTGAGCGTCGACCCGAGGAGGACACGATGAGCCGGTTCCCGTCACAGATGTCGCGCGTCAAGCGCCTGGGTGCAGGCCTCGGGGCCACCGCTGCCGTTGTGGTGCTGGCCAGTGCCTGCCACACGACGAGCTCGCAAACCGAGCCGTCGCACACCGGCACCCAGCCGGCGGTCACGGCTGGGGCGACCACGGGCACCAAGTCCGCCGTCGTGCCCCCGCAGGCGGTCGTGACGATTCCCCCCCAGGCGGTCGTGACGGTTCCCGCTCAGCCCGCTGTGACCGCACCCCCGGTGCCGGCGGCAACCGTTCCCCCTCAGGCCGTCGTGACGGCGCCGGCCCGCCCGGTCTCGGCGCCGGCCCACACGGTCGTCACGGCGCCTCCGCGCCCGGTCGTCACGGTCCCTCCGGCCCCCGTCGTGACCGATCCCGCCCCTGTCGTGACCGATCCTCCCAACGATGGCCTTCAGTGCGCCGGGCCCGGGACCCCCTGTGACGCCACGCTGTCGCCAACCTTCTTTGGTGTCGGCCAGCCCACCGGCGTTGCCGCCAAGTGAAGAGATTCGGACCGCCGTCAGCGGGTCACCGGCGTTTCTCGGGATGGGCGGGCCCGATCCCGAGCTGGTGCGCCAGGTTGGTGAGCTCAGCCCGCCTCCGGGCACCGGTCTTGTCCCGAATGCGCTCCAGGTGGGAATGGACGGTGGTGGTGGCGATGAACAACTGGGCTGCGATGTCCTGGTCCTTCTCGCCCGCCGCCACCAGGGCCAGCACGTCGCGTTCTCGCTTGGTCAGCTTGTAGGCGGCGGTCGACTTCTCCACCCGGAGCAGGTAGGAGGCCAGGGTCGGCGAGACGTAGGTATCGCCGCTCGCCACGATGCGCACGGCGCGGGTGATCTCCTCGGCGTCGGTCTCCTTGGTCAGGTAACCGGCGGCCCCCGCCGCGATGGCGTCGACGACGTCGTCGGGCGTTCCGGCCGCCGAAACCACCAGCACCCGGTATCCCCGGCCACAGACATGGGCCACTCCCGCCGATCCTTCGATGCCCGGTAGATGGAGATCGAGGAGGACCACATCAGCTTCGGCGCCGAGCTTGTCGAAGTCCTCGATCGACTTGGCCTCACCGATCAGCTCGAGGTCGGCGGCCTGGTCGACGGCCATGGCCAATCCCTGCCGGTACACGGGATGGTCGTCGACGATGGCGACGCTGATCATGACGGTCCCCACAGTGTCACTCGCGTCCCGCCTCCCGGGGCCGAGTCGATCTCGGCCCTGCCACCGACTTCGGCCATGCGCTCGATGATCGACTGGGTCGTCCCGAACCCGGTTCCGAGCGAGGGGTCGAATCCCTCCCCGTCGTCCCGTACGGTCATTCGTGTCCCCCCGTGTGCGGGCTCGATCGTGACGACGGCTTGCAAGGTGCCGGCGTGCTTCCGGACGTTCATCAAAGCCTCGTTGCAGGCATGGCGCAAGGCCAGGACGACCGGAACCGGCAGTTCCGAGCTGCCGTGCCAGACGAGGTCGACGTGCAGGCCCTGGCGGGTGTGCTCGTCGACCACGGTATCGATCTCGCCGCGCAGCGAGCGCACAGGCGGCATCGTTCCTTCCAGTTCGTGCTCGAGCCGTTTGATCTCGTTGCGTGCCTCGGCCTGGATGGAGGCAAGGTCCGAGTAGCGTCCGCTGCCGACCGCCTCGAGCGTCTGCAGCGCGCTGTCGTGCAACAGTCGAAGCTGCCGGGAGCGCTCCAGCTCGACGGCCAGGCGACGCCCTTCGTCGAGGGCCGTCGCCCGGGCCGCCTCGAGCCTCGTGGCGGCGTGACGGATCTGGCGGACGAAGACGAGGCCGACCGCGAAGCAACCCGCCAGGCCCCCGGCGTTGACGATGCCGTCGGTCCACCGGTCCGCCAGAGCGACGTCCACGGCGATGATGGCCGCGGCCCCCAGTGCACCACTCGAGACGGCCTGTTCGTCGAAGGCGCGTCCCGCGATGGCGTTGGCCGCGAAGCTCCATTGTGCCCAGTTGATCCACGTCGACCGGTCCTCGGCGACGAGGTTCGCCCGGCCTGCCAGCAGGACGGAGACCGCCGTGGCCAGGTCGACGGCCTTGGTCTCACGATCGAACCGCCATCCTGCATGAGCCAGGCGCCGGGCCAGCCACGCCGACTCCACCGCCGCCCCCAGGAGCTGGCCGCCGGCGGCCGCCTGGCTTCGGTAGCGCCTGCGCCCGGCGACCAGTGCCGCCAGACCGGTCGTCAGGCCCGAGAACCGCCACGACAAGAACAGGGTGGTGATCGTGCGCTCGGCTTGGGACGCCTCGTCGGTCCAGCCCCTTTCCTCGGTCGGGGAAAAAGGGGTATTTGTGACCAAGACAGGCGCCCGGCGCGCTGCCATCCTGGAACTGTGGAGCCACCCACGTCCGTTCGCATCCTCGCCAGCCGGCCGTTGCTGCGGGCCGGACTCGAGCGGCTGGCGGCGGGTGCCCAGGTGTCGGTCACCGACGATCCCGAAGCCGTCGACGTGGTCCTGCGGGCTGCCGACGAGCCTCCCGACGGTTCGGCGGTCGACGTCTCCCTGGCCGACGGCGCCATCGTCGTGACCTGCTGGGTCGCGCCCGAGCCCGCGGTGTGGGATGCCCTGGGAAGACTCGTCTCGGGCGCCCTGTCCGCCTGAGCTCGACAGGGCGGGGACCACCAACGTCGCGCGCACGCCCCGGTCCGGTGCCGACCACACCTCGGCCCGCCCGCCCAGGGGCGCGGCGACTTGGTCCAGCAGCGAAAGACGCTTCTCGTAGGGCGATCCGGCGCCCGGGCTGAAGCCACCGGCGTGGGTCCGGATCGTCACCGTCACCCATTCCCCCTCGCTGGCGGCCCGCACCACGGCCCGCTCGGCACCCGCGTATTCCCTGGCACTGAGCAGCGAGATGTCCACCGCCTCGCGCACCGAGACGACGACGTCCGCAGCAACGTCGGCGAGGAGCTCGGCCGTCACCAGCTCGACGTGGAACCCGCCTGACCCCGCCGCTTCCACCACCTCGTACAGAGCGCTGTCGAGGTCTGTGGGCATCTCACCCTTCGTGCGAAGGATGTGACGGAGCCGCCCCGCCTCGTGGCGGGCCAGCGCGCCGGCGGTGTGGCGGTCGTGGCCCGCGGCCACGGCTCGGAGGACCTCCACCGTCCGCTGGTGCAGCAGCCGGTGCTGATGGCTCCGTTCGGCCTCCGAGGCGGCTTCGGTCGCCTGTTCGAGCGCCAGCCGGTCAGCCTCGTCTTGCAGTCGTGCTTGGCGCCGATGGGCGGCCACGTAGATGGAGCCGGCCACATGCGCCCCGGTCCAGCTGATGATGTCGTTGACGGCCAGGGCCAGGCCTGCGACATGCGAGTCGCGGCCTCGGGCGCGGGCGCCGGCCGCCGTCACAGCCACGCTCAACAGGCCGAGTGTCCCGGCCCGCTCCATCGGGCTCTCGGACGCGGCGGCACCATAGAAGGCGCCGTTGACGACGTTCTTCATCCACGGTGCGCCTTCGCCCGGGCCGAGGCCTGCCTCACACGCCATGAGGCCCGCCGCCGCCCAGACCGTGTCCACCCACAGCGCGGTTCGGTCCTGGTAGCGGTCGGCCCGTAGGAGTCGGTACGTCAGCCAGGCGGACTCGACGACGGTTCCCGCCAGCAGCGCCGCCTGCAGCTTCGGCCGGCGAAAACGGCGACGGTCGCTCACCACCATCAGGGTCGAGAAGCCGAGCTGACCGGCCCGGGTGGCGATGAACAGGCGCGCGATGGCACGCTCCGCCTGCTCGGCGGCTGTCCGTTCCCGCCTCCGCCCGGCCACCGGGGCAAATGGTAGGCGGAATTGGGCGTGGCTCACGTTCCGGCTCCTCTTGAGGTCGGTGCATCACTGTCGGTGGGATCGCAGGCGGCCACGCCTGTCGGGGTGCGCCGGTACGGGTAATCCGACCCACACGTGCCTGGCGTTTCTACCCGGAAGCCGACCGCAATTGTGCGGAGCGGCAAAGGGTTCGTTCGACCTCTGCCTTCGCGGCCGCCACATCGACACACTGCTCGTGGATCTTCCAACGAGCCCGAGCGAAGGAGCGACAGATGTTCGACAACGCGCACGCCTCCATGCAGATCCCGGTACGTCCACCGGACGCGGCGGCGGTTGCCGACCACTGGCGTGGCCAACTCGGCCGGGCTCCGGTGAGGCGGTTCGTGCGGCCGGCAGCCCGACTCTGGCTCTGGGACGGGTCGAGCTCTTCGGAACCGGACCCGACGCCGGTGCGCCCCATGCCGGGAGTCCTGTGGGTCCGCGGTCGACCGGTATGGGTCTACCTCGAGCTCTCGGCGTGGTCGGCGACGAGCACCACCGTTGCCATCCGCCCTCGGAGGTTGTCACTGCTGATCGGGACGCAGCGCTACGCCACGGCTGTGCATCGTGCTCTCGACGGCATCGCCGAGGGGCTTCGAAGGGCGGACGAAGCGCTCGAGGACGGTCGTGCCCGTCTCCGGTGCCTCCCCGGAGCGGCGGTGAGGCGGGACGACCTGCGCAGGTTCCCCGACGCCGGATCCCGCGTCGCGACTGCCCCCGACCCGCACGACCGCCCCCGTGCCCTCACCCTGCCTTCGGACGCGACCTCGCGTGCGTCGTGAAACGTGCAGATCCCAAAAGGTGATCCGGTCAATCAGCTTTTTGTAGATTAGAGCTGAAGGTCCACGACACCCCGGTCGCCCAGGAGGAGGCACATGTCCACGACGGATCGAATGCTCAAGCACGCTGAGCACTACGCAGCGACGTTCGACAAGGCCGACCTCCCGATGCCACCGGATACCAAGGTGGCGATCGTCGCATGCATGGACGCGCGGCTCAACGTGTACGGACTTCTCGGGTTGGCCGAGGGGGACGCCCACGTCATCCGGAATGCCGGCGGCGTCATCACCGACGATCAGATCCGTTCGCTCGCCATCTCCCAGCGTCTCCTGGGCACCGAGGAGATCATTCTCATCCACCACACCGACTGCGGGATGCTGACCTTCTCCGACGACGTGTTCCGCGAGCAGATCCGAGCCGAGACGGGGATGAAGCCGCCGTGGGCGTCCGAGGCTTTCGAGGACCTCGAGGCCGACGTTCGCCAGAGCATCGCCCGTATCCAGGCGAGCCCGTTCGTACCCGTGAAGTCCAGCGTCCGGGGCTTCATCTACGACGTGCACGACGGCAGCCTGCGTGAGGTGGCACCCGGCTGATCGCCGTCTCGGCACCGTGAGGCGTTCGTCGCCGCTCGGTTTTCCCCGCACGGAGCAGCTTCTCCTATGTTGTGCGGATGTCTCGCGCCACGCACGGCACGGATCACCGCGCCTGATGGCCGCGACCACCCCGGCGACCACCGTCGAGCTCGAGCCCCGGGCGGAAGCGGGAGCCCACGTCTTCACCTCGGAGCTGAGTCGGTGGCGGCTCGTGACCTTGAGCACGCTGATGCTCTTCGTGGAGCTGGCCCTCATCCGGTGGACCGCCGCCAACAACGTCCACTTGGCCAACATCACGAACTTCGTGCTCCTGGCCAGCTTCCTCGGAATAGGGGTGGGATTCCTGCTGGCAGGTTGGCGCCAGAGCCTCTTCCCGGCGGCGCCCGTCTCGTTGGCCCTCCTCGTGGCGTTCGCGCTGGTGTTCCCCGTGAAGCTCGTGGCGCTTCACGGCCCCCACGAATTCCAGGGGATCAGGGGGCACGGTCCTCTGTCCCCGTGGATCTGCCTTCCGGTGATCTTCGTGCTGGCGGTCCTGGTCATGGCGGGAATCGCACAGGCGACAGCTCGCACATTCGCCCACTTCGAGCCGCTCGATGCGTACCGGCTCGACATCATCGGCAGCGTGGCGGGCATCGCCTTGTTCTCAGGCCTGTCCTTCGTCGGGCTGCCACCCATCGCCTGGGGTGCGTTGGTCGCCGTGGCATTCATGGTGCTCTTCGGCTTCCGCCTCCGGTGGTGGCAGTGGGGCGCTGTCGCTGCCGTCGTCGCGATGCTGCTGCTCGAGTCGCTGTCTTCGGTCGACACCTGGTCCCCGTACTACAAGATCACCGCCATCCAGCCGGCGGGATCGCGCGGGGTGCTCACGGTCTCGGCCAACAACATCCCCCACCAGACCTTGTACCCCATCCCGACGCTGCACAGGATCGAGTCCTTCTACTTCTTTCTGTACCGTCACGTCACGCCTGCGGCGCTGAGCAACGTGCTCGTCATCGGGGCGGGCACCGGCAACGACGTCGGTGTCGCCCTCGCCGAGGGAGCGCGCCACGTCGACGCGGTGGAGATCGATCCTGTCCTGGTCCGGCTGGGGAAGGAGCACAACCCCGAGCACGCGTACCAGAGCCCGCGGGTCACGATTCACATCGACGACGGGCGCGCCTTCCTGCAGAACGCCGACCAGCGCTATTCACTGATCCTCTATGCGCTTCCCGACTCCCTGACTGCCCTGTCCGGACAGTCCGCGCCGGTTGGCCTCGAGAACTTCCTGCTCACGACCCAGGGGATCCAGGTGGCCCGGGACCATCTGGCCCCGGGTGGCACCTTCGTCATGTACAACTACTACCAACCCTTCCTGATCGACAGGTATGCGACCGCTCTCGACCAGGTGTTCGGCTCGCGTCCATGTGTGGAGCTGGGGAACACCCTGGCCGGCCGCCAGCAGGCTGTGCTCACGGTGGCATCCTCGGGGACCACTCCCCGTTGCTCGACGTTCTGGAACGGGCACCAGGTGGCCCCGGTGTCCGACGATCGCCCCTTTCCCTACCTCCCGACGCCATCGATCCCCAACCTCTACCTGGAGGTCATGGGGCTCATCCTCCGGGGTCCCTCGTGGCCGTGCGTGTCGCCGGAGGGCCGGTGAAGAAGATGGCGGAATTCGCGGACTTGTTCTGGATGGGGGCCGCCTTCCTACTGCTCGAGGCCAAGAACATCGTGCAGTTCGCGCTCTTCTTCGGCACCACCTGGTACGTGAATTCACTGGTCTTCGCGGGCGTGCTGTTGAGCGTTTACTCGGCTGTCGAAACGGCGCGCCGCGTCAGGCTCCCGCGGCCCATATGGCTCTACGGTGCCCTGCTCGTGGCGCTGGCCGTTTCCTACGTCGTCCCACAGGGGTCGCTCCTGAGCCTTCCCGTCGTGTTGCGGTTCGTGGCGGCCACGGCGCTCGCCTTCGCACCGGTGTTCCTGGCCAACCTGGTGTTCGCGCAGAGGTTCCGCAGCGTGGCCTCGTCCACCACCGCCTTCGGCGCCAGCCTGTTGGGGGCGATCGTCGGGGGAGTGCTCGAGTACCTGTCGCTCATCACCGGGTTCCGGTTCCTCCTCGTGGTGGTGGCGCTCCTGTACGGTCTGGCCTTCGTCTTCGGCCGGCGCCACCTCGCCGTCGAAACGTATCGCGTCGTTTGACGTCAGCCACATGCGGCTGACGGTGGGCCTGTTACTGAGAATTCCCTGGGAGATTTGCCGAAACCGCCCAGGTCCTTCCCAGCCACCCATGTCAGGCTCGGTGCCGTGGCGCTGCTCGTGGGCCGCGCGGAGGACATCCGCCCCGATCTGGTCCCGGTACCCCGCATCGAGCCCCGACGCCATGACCTGACAACGCTTGCGGTTCTGGCCGCGCTGCCCGTCCTCGTATTCGGCCTGCCGGCATTCCTCGGTCACCCGGTCATGCCGAGCGACGACCTGGCCCAGAATTACCCGTTGCGGGTGCTGGTCGGCCAGCAGCTCCGGAGCGGGCACCTCCCTCTGTACGACCCCTACATCTGGAGCGGGGCACCACTGCTCGGCGGATGGAACGCGGGGGCCGCCTATCCGTTCACGCTCCTGTTCGCAGTGATGTCGGGGTCCGCGGCCTGGACGATCAACCTGATCGTCACATGGTGGGTGGCGAGCCTCGGCACCTTCGCATTCCTCCGGGCATCTCGCCTTTCCCCTGTGGCCAGCTTCCTCGGGTCCTTGTCGTTCTCGTTCGCGGGCGCGATGGCCGCCCAGGTTTCGCATTTCGGCCTGGTCGCCGGCATGAGCTGGGTGCCGGTGGCGCTGGTGGCTCTGCTCCGGCTGTCGGAGGCCCAAGAGCCGAGGCGGCGGTGGGCATGGACGTTGGCTCTCGCCGGAGCGCTCGGCATGTTGATCCTCGCCGGTGAGCCCCGTGCCATCGACGACGCGGTTGTCGTGGTCGCCCTCTACGCCCTATGGCGTACGTGGAGGCTCGGTCGGGGTTCGAGCCGAGTCTCGTTCGTCGGTTGCGTGCTGGGCGGCGTGGCTCTGGGTGTCGCCATCGGCGCCGTGCAGTGGTTGCCCGGCATCGACGCGGTGCAGACCTCCCAACGTGCCGCGCACAGCGCGGCACTGTTCGATTCCGGGTCGTTGGCCCCCAAATGGTTGTTCCTTTCGATCGTGCCGGACCTTCTGGGAGGGTCGGGCTCGTTCGGCGAGCCGACGTTCTTCGCCAACTACAGCCTGGCCGAGATCACCGGATACGTCGGACTCATGCCGCTCGTCGCCGCATTGGCGTTGCTGGGCCGGGTGCGTCTTCACCGACGACTGCCGGAGTGGGGCATCTGGCACGCCGTGGCCCTCGTGGGCGTGCTGCTCACCCTCGGGAGCAACTCGGCGCTGGGGTCGGTGCTAGCGCACCTGCCGCTGTTCGGGGACCAGCGACTGCAGAGCCGCAACATCGTGATCGTCGACTTCGCGTTGGCGGTGCTCCTCGCCTACTGGGCCGACCTCTTGCTCCGTGGCGCGCCGCCGCCCCCGAGACGGCGGCCGTCGGCGAGCCAGCTCCTCGGCGTCATTCCCGGCGCCGTGGCGGTGGCAGTGGTGAGCGTCACCCTGGCCTGGGGCGCGGGGATGCTGCGCTGGCTGGACCTGACCCCGGGGATGGCCGACCGGGCCGGGCCCCTCAAGCCGTGGCTCGTGCCCTTCCTGGTCCTGGGATGCCTCGCCGTGGCGTTGGTGCTGTGGGGCGGGAGACTCCGGCGCCGATGGCGGACCCGGGCCCTCGTCGGCTTCGTGGCCCTCGATGTCGGGGTCTTCTCCGTGCTCGCCCTGGTCTCGGTGGCGCCGGGACTCACGCGCTCCCCGGCTCCGACGGCGTCACCCCCGAGCGCGACGTCTGCGCCCGGCTCCGCCCCCGCCCCGTCGCCCCCCGTCGTGCCGATCCACGACCTGGTGGCGGCGGGGCGCTTCGCCGTCTACGACCCGGACTTGTTGGACTACAGCGAGCTGTCGGAGCTCGGTGTGCCCGACGGCAATGTCCTTTCCGGGACGCCGTCGATCGAGGGCTACAGCTCCCTCGTGGACAGCACCTATGCACAGGTGACGGGTTCACACCAGGCAACGGGGGAGGGCCAGAACGTGCTCGACCCCACGGCCGTCGCCGACGGCACGCTCGACCAGCTCGACACCACGGTCCTGCTGACACCTTCCGCCTATCTCGTCACGTCCGCCGGTCAGGCACCGAGCCTCCCTGATCGACGCGCGGGCCGGCGAGTGCTCGGACCAGGCGATACCGCCACGTGGTACCTCGGAGCGGATCTCGCTGCCACCTCTGTCACCGTTCCCGTGGAGACGGCACCGGCCCGTGACGAACCCCGCATCCAGGTCGGTTTGGTGGGGCCGGGCGGATCGACGACATGGATGTCGCCCGTCGTGGCACCCGGAGGTGTCGTCTCTGTCCCTCTCACCGGTGCCCACGACGTCGTGGCGTTGCGGGTCCGCGCCGGCCCGAAGAGCGTCGACCTCGGTCCGCCCACCCTTGCCACGCCGGACGGGGAGACCTATCGGGCGGACGGACAGCTTCAGGGCGCATTGGTGCCGCCTCGGTGGACCTTCGCCGGTTTCGACGGCGCGTTCGCCGTCTTCCACAATTCCTGGGCGCGCCCGCCGCTCACGCTGCGCTCCCTCCTCCATGGCTCGACCGCCGGGGCCCACGTCGTTGCCAAGGGTGGGCCACCGTTCGAGCCGACTCGTGCTTCGGTGTCGTCGCCCCGGGGCGTCACCGTGGTCCGCGCCGTCGCGTTCATCCCGGGGTGGACCGCGACCTGGCACCCATCGGGGACCAGCACGGCCCGCACCCTGGCGGTGCGCTCGTCAGGCCTGGTTCAGGCCGTCACCGTCCCCGCCGGAGGGGGGACGATCGCGTGGAGCTACGCACCGCCGGGGGTCCAGACGGGTCTGTGGGTGTCCGCCGGGGCGCTGGTCGTGTCGGCGGGCGTCGGTCTCGTGGTGCTGGTATCGCGACGACGCGCCCACCAATCCGGACACCGCCCTCGTACGGGGGCGGGGCAGATCGCCCATGGGAGATGCCGAACGAGAGGTTCTCGGCAAGGGGCGTCGCCGTTCCGCCCGGCTCGAGGCGCCCGCCTGGACCGTTCGAGCTCGAGATGACGA
>JARLGQ010000241.1 GCA_031292675.1 Acidimicrobiales bacterium | reverse complement strand
GGCACGGTCGACTTGTTCACCACCACGGTGCCCGGTTCCAGGTGCGCCGCAATCTCCTTGGCGGCCGCCTCGACGTAGGACAGGTCGGCCGAGCCGTCGGCGCTCTGGGGCGTCGGCACGCAGAGGAAGACGAACTCCGCGCCGACCACGGCCTCGACGGCCGACTCGGTGAAGGAGAGGTTGCCCGTCGCCACGCCGCCCGCCACGAGCTCGTCGAGGCCGACCTCGACGATGGGCATGCGCCCCGAGCGCAGTGCGGCCAGCCTGATGCGCTCGCGCTCGGCCAGGACGACCGTGTGCCCGAAGTGCGCCAGCGTGGCTGCGGTGGGCAGGCCTACGTAGCCGGCGCCGATCACCGCCACGGCGTGCGGGGTCGTGCGGGAGTCGCGGGCCGAGGTGCGAGAGGTCATGCGACGGCTTTCTGCTGCGATCGGAGGGCGGTGACGAGTCTGGCCAGGCCATCCTGCCAGTCGGGCAGCGCAGGGAGCCCGCACAGGCGTAGGGCCATGTTGTCGAGCACCGAGTAGGCCGGGCGTGGGGCGGGGCGGGGCGGGTCGAGGTCGGCCGTGCGGATGGGCTGCACCCGCTCGGGGTCCCCCCCGGCCTCGGCCAGGATCGCCCGCACGAAGCCCCACCAGGTCGTGGTGCCTCCGTTGGTCACGTGGAAGATGCCCGGTCGCCGGTCGAGGCCCAGGGTGACGACGGCGGGCGCCAGGTCCGCGGTGAACGTCGGCGAGCCGTGCTGGTCGTCGACGAACCGGAGCTCCCCGTCGCCCTCGGCCAGGCGCAGGGCGGTCACCACCATGTTGGCCCCGTGGGCACCGCACAGCCAGCTCGTGCGCACGATCGTCGACCCGGGGCGGCACTCCCGCTCCCCCGCCAGCTTGGAGGCGCCGTACACGGAGGCCGGGCTCGGGGGGTCCCACTCGCAGTACGGACGGCTCGACGTGCCGTCGAAGACGTAGTCGGTGGACACGTAGACCATGTGCGCCCCCACCAGGGCGGCCGCCTCCGCGACATTGCGCGTGCCGGTGGCGTTCACTGCGAAGGCGGCGTCGACGTCGGTCTCGCACAGGTCGACCGCGGTGAGCGCCCCCCCGTGGAGGACGAGCTCGGGACGGAAGGCACTGAAGGTGGTGAGGATGGCGTCCCGGTCGTCGACGCGCATGGTGTCGACGTCGGTGGCCAGCACCTCGTGCTCGACGCCCGGGCGCGGCCCCTCCGGACCGAGGAGCGCGCACCGACGCCCGCCGGCCGGCACGCGCCCGGCCAGCGCGTCGCGCAGATCACGCCCCAGCTGCCCGTCGGCTCCCGTGATGAGTATCCGCACCGCTCAGGTGCCTCCGGCTCCCCAGGATCCTTCGGCGACGGGGGCCCGGGCCCGCAGTGGCTCCCACCAGTCTCTATGTGTGGCGTACCAGTCCACCGTGTCCGCCAGCCCCTGCTCCCACTCGACGGAGGGCTCCCAGCCCAGCTCGCGCCGCAGCTTGGAGGAGTCCAGGATGTAACGGCGGTCGTGGCCGGGACGGTCGGGCACGATCGTCTTGAGCGACTCCGGCTTGCCCAGCGCGGCGAGGATCCGGTCCGCGACCTCCATGATGGAGGCTTCGACGCCGCTGCCCACGTGATACGTCTCACCGACCTCGCCTCGGGCGAGGACGGCGTCGATGGCGGTGCAGTGGTCGATCACGTGCAGCCATTCCCGGCGGTTCTCGGTGCTGGCGTAGAGAGTGAGCGGCTGGTCGTCGAGCGCCAGCGCGCAGAAGTGCGGGATCAGCTTCTCGGGGAACTGGTAGGGCCCGTAATTGTTGGCGCAGTTGGTGATCGTGATGGGGAGCTCGTACGTCTCGGCGTAGGCGCGCACCGCGTGGTCGGCCCCTGCCTTGGAGGCGTTGTAGGGGGTGCGGGGCCGGTAGGGCGAGTCCTCCGTGAACATCTCGTCCGTGTCGAGCGGCAGGTCGCCGTAGACCTCGCAGGTCGAGACGTGGTGGAACCGCGCCACCCCCACCTGGCGCGCCGCCTCGAGCATGGTCTGGGTCCCCATGACGTTGGTGCGGAAGAAGAGGCCGGGGTTCAGGACGGCCAGGGAGTTGTGCGACTCCGCGGCGAAGTGGACGATGGTGTCGATCCCCTCGCCCCGCAGCGCCTTCTCGGCGGCGGCCGGGTCACAGATGTCCCCCTGGACGAAGACGATGCTGTCCTCTATGTCGGACAGGTTGGGGCGGTTGCCGGCGTAGGTGAGCACGTCGTAGACGACGACATGGTCCTTGGGGTGCTGTTCGACCCAGTAACGGGCGAAATTCGACCCGATGAAACCGGCACCTCCCGTCACGAGAAGGCGCATAGGGGGTCGATGTTAGCCTGGGGCCCGTACCCCACCCCTGCCTCAGCCCGGGCGCAGGTGCACCACGTCGCCGGCCGTCACCCGGCGGGGTCCCGCTGCCGTCTCGACCACGAGTTGGCCGGCGTCGTCGATGGCGGCGGCCAGCCCGGTGATCTCCTCGCCGGGCAGCGTGACCCGGACGACCTGGCCCAGCGTGGCGCAGCGCCGGCGCACCTCGTCGGCCAGGGCGCGCCGCCCGGAGGCGTCTTCGAGCAGCCCCCGACGCGCTCTGAGCGCCCCCAGCCAGCGTTCGAGGAGGACCGTGCGGTCCAGCGGCTGCGCCGCCGCGCCCACGTCGTCCAGGCAGGTCCCACCGGCGCCGTCCGGCCCCGGCCAGGCCACGTTGATCCCGATCCCCACCACCAGGGCGACCAGGGCGCCACCGGAGAACTCCGCCTCGGCGAGGACGCCGGCCAGCTTGAGCCCGCCGACGAGCAGGTCGTTGGGCCACTTGAGCACGGGCTCGACCCCGGCTAGCTCCCGGCAGGCGTCGGCCGCCGCCAGCGCCACCGCCCCCGTGCACAGGTGCACGTCGGTGGCGTCG
>JARLGQ010000026.1 GCA_031292675.1 Acidimicrobiales bacterium | reverse complement strand
GAGGTCGAACAGCATCACCTTCTCCGAGCCGCGGAACCCGGGTACGTTGTGCAGGAGGTAGCCCTGCACGATGGCGACGTCGCACCAACGTTCGAGCTCGGCGAAGCGCTCCCGGTCCGCAGACTCGACCGAGAAGCGCGGCGACGTCACCTCGCACAGCTCCGACGTCGTGGCCAGCACGACCTCGTTCGCCGCCGCCAGCGCCTCGGCGAAGTTCCAGGCGCGGATGGCGGGACCGGCCATCTTCGACGTGAGCACGTCGTCGGTGATGACCACGACACGACGAGCCCGCCCGGAGGAGCCGACTATCATCGCCCCGATGGCCCCCCGGTCGCAGCGCGCGTCCCGCTCCTGTTCATGGAGCGAGCCTAACGAGCGCACAACGAGGGGGACGCACCATCGGACGTGGTGCGTGGCGATCGCGCATCCGATCCTGCCCTGATGCGAACGCGCCTTCTGGTCCTCACCTTCGACCCGTTGACCGACGCCATGGCAGGACCGGCCATCCGTGCCTGGCACCTGGCGCAGGTGCTGACCTCTCGCTTCGACGTCACACTCGCCAGCACGGTGGGCGCCACGCGCCACCACGAGGCCATGCGGGTGTGCTCGGTGGCCGACGGCTCCTCGGGCATCGCCGCGCTGGTGGAAGAGTCCGACGTCGTGTTCGCGCCGACCAGCGTGGTGCGCCGCCATCCCGAGGTCGCGTCCAGTGCCGCCCCGCTCGTGATCGACATGTACATCCCCACGCATCTCGAGAACCTGGAACGAGGGGGACGCGGGGACGACGAGTACGAACATGCCGTCGCCCACCAAGTCTCGGTGATCAACGAAGACCTTCGCAGGGGCGACTTCTTCCTGTGCGCCAGTGAACGGCAGCGCGACTTCTGGCTCGGCGCGCTGTCCCACGCCGGGCGCGTCAACCCGGCCACCTACGACGACGACCCGACTCTGCGCCGCCTCGTCGACGTCGTGCCCTTCGGCCTCCCCCCCGAACCGCCGGTTCCCGCCGGGCCCGTGCTGCGAGACCACTTCCCGGGCATCGGGGCCGCCGACCCTGTCGTGGTCTGGGGCGGTGGTGTCTATGACTGGTTCGACCCCGTCTCGCTCGTGCGGGCCGTCGACACGGTGCGCGGCACCATCCCCGACCTCCGCCTCGTCTTCCTCGGCATGACCAACCCCAATCCGGGATTGGCGGAGATGGCCAGGGCCGTCGAGCTGCGCAAGGTCAGCGACGAGCTGGCGCTCACCGGTTCCACCGTCTTCTTCAACGACCGGTGGGTCCCCTATCACGCCTGGGGGAGCTATCTCCTCGATGCCGACGTGGCGGTGAGCATCCACCTCGACAACGTCGAGACGCGGTTTTCGTTCCGCACCCGCATTCTCGACTACCTGTGGGCGCGCCGCCCCATGATCCTCACCGGTGGTGACGCGCTGGGCGACCTCGTGGCGGCCCGGGGCCTCGCCATCACCGTGGCGCCCGGTGACGTCGGCGCCATCGCCGGCGCGCTGACGCGCCTGCTCACCGAGGGCCTGCCCGGCGCGGACTTCGCACCCACGGTGGCCCAATTTCAGTGGCCGGTGGTGGCAGAACCCCTGCTCGGCTGGCTGGACGGGGCGCGTCGTGCCCCTGACGTGCCCGCCCTCGAGCTCCGATGACCGCGGGCCACGGTCGACGGTCGCCCACCGGCGCTGTGTCGCTTGACGCTCGCTGGCCGCAGTGGCAAACCTACGGTCGGTGAAACGCTTCTTGCAGCGCGCGCAGGGTTGGGTCGAGCGCAGAGCCTTCGCCCAGCTCCACGCCCGGCTCGATGCTCTGGATGCCCGGCTGGAGACGATGGTCGCCCTCGAGCGTCGTCTCGGGGAAGTGCAGGCGACGGTGGAGTCGACGGCGGCCCGGTCCGCGGCGTCGGTCGAGTACGCGCACGGAGCGGCGGAGTCACAGGCGCGTCTGGCGAGAAGGGTCGAAGCGATCGAGCAGCTGCTCGGGGCGAGATCTCAGGGCGACGCTTGACGGCGAAGATCCGACTCGCCGTCGACCTGCAGGCGTTGCAGACCGACGGCATCGCCGATCGGGGGATCGGCAGGTACGTCGCCGCGCTGAGCTCCGCGCTCAACCGCATCGACCGGTTGGCGGCAGGACTGCTCGCCCCCGAGCTGCCCCCGCCGCTCGGCCTCCCCCCCGAGCTCGCCATGGGCGGCCTGGTGCACTGGGACTCCATCTCGTCGATGCGCGCCCTGGTGGCCGAGGGGGGGCTCCTGGCCCGCCACATCCCCGCGCCGTTCCTGCACTGCGGGCCCCTCGACCCCTCGGGGCTCGTCATCGGCCCGCACTGGGAGAGCCTCGGCCTGCCCCGCGTGGTCACGTTGCACGACGTCATCCCGTTGCGCGCCCCGCATCGGTATCTCCCCACCCCCGCGCATCTCGATCGCTACCGGGCACGCGCCACGTGGGTGGCGGCTTCCGACCTCGTGCTGGCGGACTCCGAGTACACGCGCTCGGAGGCCGTCGAGCTGCTGGGGTGT
>JARLGQ010000240.1 GCA_031292675.1 Acidimicrobiales bacterium | reverse complement strand
CATGAATACGAAGCGTGCCTGAAAAGGCCACGAGCAACTGTCACCCCCCGAATTAGTGGTTTTTTAGAGGCCAGGTCCCCACTAAACGTGGGGAGGCTACGAGGAGTGGCAAGATGATGCAACTTGGCTGCCGAGACGACAAACGCAGGACGCCTGGCAGACCCTGACCCGGACGGCCGAGCGCGACCCCAGAGGCGGGGTCCGAGCGGGCGAGGTCGGGACGGAGACGCGTGAAGACAGTCACACCCGCAGGGTGCGCTCCCAGGCTTGCCGTCAACCTTGCTCGGTACCTTGCTGGCAACCTTCAATCCGGCCAATTGCACCGAGGTCCCAAATTTTGAAGTGCACCATTCCCGGTGCAGCTCCTAGGCCGGAATTTGTCACCATAAGCTCAGGGTTGTGTGTGGCCGAGTCGACATTCACACCCCTCCCTCGCAGCTGGCCCGGTTGCTCGAGGTCCAGCTGGCGGCCGGCGTCAACCCCGACGGGCGGCCGAGTTGGAACGTGCCGCCGGCCCGAGGCATCCCGGCCATCACCGAGCGCCATGCCCGCACCGATTCCGGTGAGAAGAGCGAGGACTACGAGAGGGTTTTGGACGTCCTTCGTTGGGGGCTGGTCCCCCACTGGGCCAAGGACCCCCGCACGGGCTACAAGATGATCAACGCCCGGGCCGAGACCGTGACCAAGAAACCCGCCTACCGTTCAGCCTTCGCTAACCACCGCTGCCTGGTCGTGGTTGACGGCTTCTTCGAGTGGCAGGTCCCCGACCCCAACAGCCCCAAGCGCAAGGTCCCCTTCTACTTCCGGCGGGCCGACGGCCAGCCCATTACGTTCGCCGGCCTGTACGAGACCTGGTGGGACAAGACCCGCTCCGAGGAGCCCGACCCCGAGACGATGCTGCGGACCTGCACCATCATCACCACCAACGCCGGTGCCGACATGGTCGACGTGCACGACCGCATGCCGGTGCTCATCGAGCACGCCGACTTCGACCGTTGGCTCGACCCCGACCAGCACGACACCGAAGCACTCTCCAAGCTCCTGCTCCCGGCCCCCAAGGGCACCCTGGTGCGCCATCCCGTCGACAAGGCCGTGAACAGCCCCCGCAACGACGGGCCCATGATCATCCAGCAGGCCACCGTCGACGACGACGACGACGAGTGAACCCGGCCCGGTGACCACCCTGGCCCGGGCCCGGAAGCTCGCTCTGGCCCTTCCCGAGGTGACCGAGGAGGCCCACCACGACCTGGCGTCGTTCCGGGTGCGGGGGAAGATCTTCGCCACCGTTCCCGACGACACCCATCTGCGGGTCATGGTCGACGAGATGGAGATCCGCGCCGCGGTGGCCGAGAACCCCGATGCCTGTGAGGAGCTCTACTGGGGGAAGCGACTGGCGTGTGTCGTCGTCAACCTCCCCCGTGCCGGTCCCGACCTGGTGGAGGAACTGCTCACCGACGCCTGGATCCGCAAGGCGCCCAAGAAGCTGGTGAACGAGCTCTCTCACCGCTGACCGCCACTGGTCGGCTCTGGCACCGTGTCGTCCCAGCGCGCGTCCGCCCGTGCGGTGCTAAGCCTTGGCCCCACGTCGGCGGCGGGTGCCGACGAAGGGCCAGGGAGGAGCGGGGGGAACCATGGTGTTGCAAGTCGTAGGCGCGGGCGTGGGCCGGACGGGCACGCTGTCTCTAAAAGCGGGGCTCGAGCAGCTGACCGGGAGCCCCTGCTACCACATGCTCGAGGTGTTCGGTCATCCCGAGCACGTGGGGCTGTGGCGCGACGCGGCGGAGGGGAAGCGGGTCGACTGGGCGTCGATGCTCGACGGGTACGGGGCGACCTCGGACTTCCCCGCTTGCCTGTTCTGGCCCGAGATCCTCGAGGCCAACCCCGGTGCCGTGGTCGTGCTGTCGACCCGGCGAGACAGCCAGGCCTGGTGGGAGAGCGCCAGCCAGACCATCTTCGCCATCGACGGCGAACACGCTCCCCCCGAGATGGCCGAGTGGTTCGAGATGTGGCGCGCCGTGGCCACGGCCCGCTTCACCCCGGACTGGACCGACCGGGACGCGGCCATCGCCGCCTACGACCGCCACAACGCCGCGGTGCGCGCCTCGGCGCCACCGCACCGGCTCGTGGACTGGCAAGCGGGCGACGGATGGAAGCCGTTGTGCGAGGCGCTGGGTGTTCCGGTCCCCGACGATCCGTTTCCCCATCTCAACACGCGTGAGGAGTTTCCCAAGGTCGATACGGACACGTCGCTGTCCGACGCCCTCGAGGAATTCAACCAGTCAGGTCGGCGGGCGTCCAAAGGCACAGGCTGACGCCTGAGCCCCGAGCAAACGCGCCGAGCAAACGCGCCGAGCAAACGCGCCGAGAAAACGCGCCGAGCAAACGCGCCGAGCGGGACCGTGCTCGCCACTCAGGTCTGGCAGTTGCCGAGCCCGAGCTGCACCGCCGCGCACACCGTGGCGTAGCTGACGCGCCAGCTGCCGGCCACGACGACGGCCTGGCCGATCATCGGGAGCGTCATACCCGGGTCGGAGTGGAAGAGGATGGTGTAAGCCACGTCCGCCAGCGTGGGGCTCTCGAACACCACCTGGCTCACGTCCACGTAGCTCGACGAGGCCAGGGCCGCGAACGGACCGGTGTCGAGCTGCTCGAGTGCACCGGCCACGAGGCTGCCGTCCTGGATCTGCTGCACCCGCTGGATGGGTGGGGTGGCACAGTCGAACACGGCGGAGAACACCTGGTCGATGGCCTGGGTGGCGGCCCGGGGATCGGCGGGCTGTTGGCCGGCGACTGCAGGGGCGGGGAGCGTGCTCGGCAGCGACGCCGGTCCCGAGGGCGCGGTGGCGTCGACCTGCAGGGACACGGTGGCCAGCGCGGTGGCGCTGCTGTCGCTCACCTGGAGCTGTGAGCCCGCCCCGCCGAGCGCGTTGGACGGATCGCCGGCCAGGACCACGGCCGCGTAGCCGCCCACCGGCGACTGCTGCACCGTCCCCGCGCTGCCCGTGACCGACACGGACGTGACCTGGGACCCGACCTCGACCGCGACCACCGTGGCCGGCGACCCCTCGGCGCTCCCCACCGTGGACACGGCCGCGCTGATGAGCGGGGTGGTGTAGTTCGGGAACAGCGCGGCGGTGAGCACGCCGACGGCGCCGGGGGTCGTGACCTCCTCGACGACGCCGCCGGCCGGGGTGCACGCCGCGTCGCCGGCGCCGTACCCCGACGACGACTGCGAGCCGGGAAGCGCCTTGTACACCGCCACCGCGGTACCGCCCGGTCGACTCTCGACGAACAACGGTCCTCCAGGGGCGACGGTGACGTTTCCCACCTGGTTGGCCGGAGTCACCTGGATCCCGGGCGCGACCGAGGCCAGAGACAGCTGCCACGTGCTCCCGTTGTCGGTGGCGTCCGCGTACAGCGGTGCCGTCCCCAGACCTCCCTGACCCGAGCTCAGGTGGTACTCGACGACCGCGGCGGTGGCCGAGGTGAACACCACCTTGTCGACATTCACCGCCGCGTTCCCGAAGGCCGGCAGTGTCTCGAGGGCGCCGCCTCCGGCCACGTCGTGCAGCCGCTGCAAAGGCGAGGCGCTGCACCCGAGGGCGCTCTCCACGGAATGCGTGACCGCCGCGGTCGCCGCGCCGGGATCGGCGGGTTGGACCGGGCCCGGCGCCGGCAACGCCATGGGGGCCTGGCCGCCGCTCGGCACCGAGGTGGTGGTGCCGAGCCCGTAGCCGGCCAGGACCTGACCGGTGCTTCCGAGCACGTCGATGGCGCCGGTCGACCCGTTCCCCAGCGCGGCACCGGGGGCCCCCTTGTGGCTCAGCACGACCACGCCCGACGAGGGGACGGCAACCTGGTCGACGGTGCCGTCGGCGAACTGCACCTCCACCGTGGTGGCGCCCGTGCCCACCTGGGCCATGACCCAGGTCGCAGGGGCGCCCTCCGCACTGCCGATCTCGCCGATCTGCACGTCGACCAACGCGCCGCTCGCTCCGCTGAACAGTGGCTCGGAGGCGGTCCCGACGGCGGCGGTGTCGGAGACCTCGACGGTCAGCTGCGTCGTGGTCAGACACCCCGGCTGCGGCGGCTCCACCGGCTCGTCCGGGCCGACCGAGGTCCCAGTGCCGACCGCGGTCCCCGAACCGGCCGGCGGGCTGACGACGGTCCCCGTACCGGCCGGCGGACTGACGGCGGCCCCCGAACCGACTGCGGTCCCGGTTCCAGCCGGCGGACTGACCACAGCCCCAGAGGCGGCCGGTCCCACCACGGTGGACGGGGGAGACGAGGCAGGCACCGGCGCGGGCTGGTCGAACACAGTGACCTGCACCCCGTCCGGCGAGGTGTGGGCGAAGAGGTGCCGGAGCGAGGGGGACGCGGACGGCGACACGTCGATGGGTCCGGGGGCGGTGGTGGGGGGGCTCGACGCGTTGGGCGTGCCGGTCACCCCGGGAGCGGCGCCGTTGAACTGGGGAGTGGGGACCGCCCCCAGATTGCCGCCGCCGCGGGACGCCGCATCGCCGGAAGCCGAATCGGTGACGGTTCCCGACAACGGCAGGACGAGCACGCCGTCACGGCGGTCGAGACGGTGCCCACCGGCTGCACCGGCACCGGCACCGGCGCGGCCCGCGGTCTGGCGCGGCGAGCCACCGCCCGAGCTCACCACCGCACCGAGGCCGGCTGCCATCACCACGACCAGCGCCAATGCCGCCGCCTCCCATCGGCGTCGGGTGTGCCGGCGGCGGGCACCCGCCGCCACCGACGCCATGCCCGAGACCTCGGCCGGTGCCGACACCGAGGCGGCACGGTCGGACAGCGCGGCGCGCAGCCGGTCCTCGAAGCCCGTACGTGAGCGGTCGTTCATGACGCCTCCCCGGGATCGGCCATGGCACTGCGCAGGCGGGCGCACCCGCGGTGGACCAGCGACGCCACCGTGCCCGGCCGGCAGTGCAGGAGCGCGGCGATCTCGCCGTCGCTCATCTGCTCGTAGAAGCGCAGGACGATGGCGGCCCGTTGGCGGGACGGCAGCGTGCTCAACACGTCGAACAGCTCGTCGGCGTCGAAGGCGACGACCTCGGCGTGGGTGGCGGCGCGGGTGCGGGCCTGGACCTCGGACCGCTCCAACCGCCGCCGCCGGTGCCACGAGCGGCTGGCGTTGACGACGCAGCGCCGCAGGTACGGGACAGGGTCCTCGAGGCTGTCCCAGCGTCCGTACACACGGACGAAGACGTCGTGGACGAGGTCGCGGGCCACCTCCTCCGACAGGGTCAGGAGGAAGCCCAGCCGGACCAGCGACTCGTAGTTGGCCCGGTACAGATCGTCGAACCCCCCGGGCACAGCGGGGTCGACGGCGCCGGCCCCGTCTGGCGACGCATCCGAAGCGGCCACCTGTCCCCCGATGTCCATGCCGAAGCGCCCGAACGCGGGTTCCCCGACCCGCGGGAGGGCCATATCGGCGTGCATGTCTCTACCACGCACAGGTGACCCAATCCCTTGCACCTTCCGGGAAGGAATCCGGGTTGCGTGCGGGCCCCGGCGCCGGCGCGTGCCCGCCTAGTCCACGGGGCCGCCGGTCAGCTCCACCTGGTCGACGGGCAGCTCCACCTGGTCGACGGTCAGGTCCACCGGGCCGGAGCGCTCGGTCCTCGCTGAGTTCGGCGGCAAGGTGAGGTGAGAGCGGTACGATCCTGCGGCCTCAGGGCGGTCCGACCGACACAGACAGCCCGGTCCAAGCCGGTTCCGACTCGCGCACTATGGGGCGGACTCGGCCTTGACCGCGAAGAGCCTCCAGGCCCCCGGCACGCCCTTCAGCTCGTGTTCGCCTCGGTCGGCAAAATCGATCCCCGAACCGATCACCAGGTCCTTGACGGTGCCCGACACCAGGACCTCTCGTGGGGACGCCTTCGCCCCGACCCGGGCGGCGATGTGGACGGCGAGCCCGCCGAGGTCATCGCCACGGACCTCGCACTCACCGGTATGGAGGCCGGTGCGGAGCCTGAGTCCGAGACGTGCGGTGGCCTCCCGGATCACCGTTGCGCAGCGGATCGCCCGGGCGGGCCCGTCGAAGCAGGCCACGAAGCCGTCGCCTGTCGTCTTGATCTCACTACCACGAAAACGGCGAAGCTGATCCCGTACGGTCCGATCATGGTTGTCGAGAAGGGATCGCCACCGTTGGTCGCCGAGCGATGCCGCCTGCTCGGTGGACCCGACGATGTCGGTGAACATGACCGTGGTGAGGACGCGCTCGACCTCGACGTCGGGTCGCTCCCCGGTCAGGAAGTGGACGATCTCGTCGTGCACGAGGGGATGCGGCAGGCCGACGTCACCGCCGGGAATCTCGACGAATCTCGCGCCCGCGATGTGCTCGGCGAGGTAGCGACCCAGCTCGATGGGGATGAACGGGCTCTCTCGCACGTGCAGCACGAGGGTCGGCGCCTGCACGAGCGGAAGGGTTGGACGGACGTCCAGGTGTCGCAGGAGGTAGCCGTACTGCTCGCTCGCCGTGCGGGGCGTGGCCGACGCCCGCAACTGTCTGGCGATCGAGGTCATGAGCTCTTTGTCCCACGCCCAGCCCGGACTGGAGATTTCTACGAACTCGGCGGTTCCCCAGCCCGCGGCGATGATCGCCAACATGCTCTCGAGGGCGTCGGGAGCAAACCCGATCGGATAGTCGTCGTCGGCCGCGAACCGAGCCGCGGTGTTGACGAGCACGAGACCATTGACCCGCTCAGGATGGAGGGCCGCGAAGAGAAGCGCGATCGCTCCCGCTTCCATGCTGGCGATGAGGACGGCCTGGCGCGAGCCAACGACATCGAGGACGGCAGCGAGGTCCTCCGCCCACTCCTCCCAGGTGGGGAGGACGTCGCGTGGCACGCTGTCCGAAGCGCCCGTACCTCGACGGTCGAAGAGGATGGACCGGTTCTTCGACGCGATCCTCCTCCAGGAATCGGCGAGTTGGTCCAGGTCCCAGAAGTAGTCGATGTGGCTGCCGAGCCCGTAGCAGAACAGCACGTCGGGCGATCCCTGCCCGAAGACCTGGTAGGCAACGTCGGCATCGCCGACCGCCACGTACTTGGTCTCTGGACGTTCCACGGACGTCAGTCTGGCTCGCGCATCTGGTCGTTTGCTTGTTCGCAGCCACGCCGCCGTTCCCGCGCCCGGCTCAGCTGGTCAGATCTTTCCACGACTTCGGCGATGCAGGGACGCCCGGATCACTTCGCCTCGGCGATGGTGCGCCGCTGAACGGGTCAGGTGAGTGGTCGGAAGCGCCTTCATTTCGGCCTCGAGGCGACGTGTACGCTCCGGCCATGACCGAAGTCCGAGACAGGTACCGGCTGGTGTCGAACGGCTTCGACGCCGCTGTCAGAGCGGTGCTCCCCGACAAGTGGGAGGCCCAGTCCCCCTGCGAGAAGTGGAGGGCCCGCGACGTGGTGGCTCACGTCGTCGAGGGTCATAGGAGCGTGATCGCAGGTGTCAGGGGTGGGGCGTCGGAGCCCCTCGGCGCCGACGAGGACCCGAGGCAGGCCTGGGAGAAGGCCTCTGGGGGGATCGACGGGATCACCCGAGACGCGCAGGCGCTCGCCAAGGAGATCGACGGGCCACTCGGCATGATGCCCGCCGGTGAGATCATCGGCCGGTTCGTGACCATGGACCTGCTGGTCCACACCTGGGACCTGGCACGGGCGGTCGGTGCTGACGAACGCCTCGACGATGACTCCGTCCGCCACGCCTTCGAGGCTCTCAAGCCGATGGACGCCATGATCCGCCAGCCCAACGTCTTCGGGCCCAAGTTGGAACCACCCCCCGGTGCGGACCTGCAGACGGAGTTCCTCTACTTCCTGGGTCGCCGGGCGTAGGCGGGGCGCGGGCCCGGGGTCGGTACCGGCATGGGTTCGACCCGGTCGCGCAAGGTGCCCGGTCCCGGACCCCTGCTTACAGCCTGAGCTCACCTCGCTGCCGAGCTCAGCCCGGGCTGAACTCGAGCTTGTCCTGCTCCCAGAACGACCGCAGCGACACCAGCTTCCCCTCGGCGTTCACCTTGTAGATGTTGCAGAGCTGCACCACCCCGACCTGGTTGCCGGGGAGGGTGATGCGGAGCTCGCCGATGTTGGCGACCTCGTCGCCGCACTCGATGGACCGGTGGATGGTGAACTTCAGGCTTTCGCTCTGCGACACCACGTTGTCGTAGAAGGCGGTGATGGCCTCCTTGCCGTGCTGGCCCTTGCCTTCGGCGTCCACGAACGACGGGCCCACGGGGTCCTCGACCACGGCGTCGTCGGCGAACAGCCCCAGCCACCCGTCGCGGTCCTTGGCCTCGGACATCTGCATCGACTTCTTCGACATCTCGAGCGCTGCACCCATCGAACCGCCTCCCCTGTGCCGGAGCCCGAAGAGCTGACCGGAGGAACTTGAGTTATCTGAAGAACCTGAAGAAACGTGAGGAACTCGAGGAATCTAGGCCTTCACCTTGGCGATCACCGTGTCGGCGAACTGCCGGAGGCTGTCGATCTTGGTCTGCAGCGGCTCGATGTCGGGCCCCACCACATAGGGCCAGCGGAACCCCACCACCACATCGGTCACACCCTGGTCCTCGAGCCGGCGCACCCCGTCCACGCTGAAGGCGTCCATGGAGATGACATGGGTCTCGAACGGCTCCTTGTCGCGTCCCGCCTCGGCACGGAGCTCGGCCAGCCGGGACAGCAGGCCGGGCAGGTCGGCCGGATCACCACCGCCGTGCATCCAGCCGTCGCCCATGACCGCCGCCCGGCGCAGGGCGGCCTCCCCGTGGCCACCGATCAGGATCGGGATGGGAGCGGGGGGCGCCGGCGCCATCTTCACCGCCGGCACGTCGAACACCTCGCCGTGGTACTCGAAGTACCCGCCGGCGGTAAGCCCCCTGATGACCTCGATGCACTCGTCCATGCGCTTGCCCCGGCGCTCCCAGGGCACGTCCAACAGGTCGTAGTCCTCGGGCCACGGGCTCGTCCCCACGCCGAAGAGGAAACGGCCGCCGGTGAGCACCGCCACCGACGCGGCCTGCTTGGCCACCATGACGGGATGGCGGATGGGGAGCTTCACCACGAACGTCACGAACCGCAGGGTCGAGGTCACCGCCCCCAGGGCCGGGATGAGGCTGAAGGGCTCGAGGAAGGGCTTGTCCTCGAGGAACTCACGCGACCCGTCGGGATTGAACGGGTACGTGGTGTCGGACTCACGCGGGTAGGCGATGCTGTCGGGCACGACGAGGGTGTCGTAGCCGGCTTCCTCCGCGGCGCGGGCCAGCGGCCCGTAGAAGGCCGGCTCGGTCATGGACTCTGCGTAGCTGAATCGCATTGGGGGCCTCGGTGTTCCGTGAGGAGTCGGTGAGGGTACGGGAGTCGGCGGAGGGCCCCGAAGGTGTCAGGCGTTGGGCTTGTCGCCCGAGGTGGCCGCCTTCCGGATCTGCTCGAGACGGTCGATGAGACCCATCCGCTCCTGTCCCACCTCGTCGAACCGTGCCGCGATCTGCTCGGGCGTCCAGCGACCGTCGATGCGCATCTCGCGTACCTCGACCGGCTGGTTCCACACCGCGATGCGCCCCCCGACCGCGGTGTACACCTGACCGGTCACGTCCTTGGCCGCGTCCGACAGGAGGTAGACGACCAGCGGTGCGACGTCCTCGGGCTCGCCCATCTCGGCCAGTTCCATGGGGACGTTGGCCGACATGCGGGTGCGGGCCACGGGGGCCACGGCGTTGGCCCGCACGCCGTAGCGGTGCAGGCCCACCGCCGCCGAGCGCACCAGGGAGACGATGCCGCCCTTGGCGGCGGAGTAGTTGGCCTGGGCCACGCTCCCTGCGAACGCGCCGGAGGTGAAGCCGATCAGCGATCCGGACTCCTGCTTGCGCATCACGGCGGCGGCGTGGCGGAACACGGTGAAGTGCCCCTTGAGGTGGGTGGCGATCACGGCGTCCCATTCGTCCTCGGCCATGTTGAACAGCATCCGCTCGCGCAGGATCCCGGCCACCGCCACCACCCCGTCGATGCGGCCCCAGCGCTCGACGGCCGTGTGCACGATGCGCTCGCCGCCCGCCATCGTGCTCACGTCCTCGGCGACGGCGACGGCTTCACCGCCGGCGTCCTCGATCTCCTTGACGACCGCCTCGGCGACCTCGCTGGTGGGGTCCTCCCCGGCCAGGCCGACCCCGATGTCGGCCACCACCACCTTGGCTCCCTCGGCCGCGCACGCCAACGCGCACGCCCGGCCGATCCCGCCGCCTGCGCCCGTGATCACGACCGCCTTGTCTCGGAGATATCCAGCCACGCTTCCGTTCCCGTCTCGCCGACCGTTGTGGCGTCCCTGTTGCCGGACTGCCCCTGTTGCCGGACTGAAATCTGACGGGGCGTTCGATCCAACACAAATCGGCTGGGCGCCGCGGCCCGTCGACGTGACCGGCTGACGAGCATTCGGGCAGGTCAGCCGGGAATTCTCCTTCTCCACCGGGGCGCCCCGGGTGCAGGGTGCGAGGTACGCCCCGGCTGGGCGTCGCCGGCCGGCGGGCGCCGGGACGCCTCAGTGCCGCCCGGCGGGCTCCGGGTCCATGGCGGGAAGGCTCGGCGCCGCCATCGTGGCCGTAGTGGCCGTCGTCATGGCCGCCGTCGTCGGTGCTGTCGCCGCTCTCCTGTACCGGAGGAGACGCCGGCGCTCGCGTTCGGAGGTCCCGCCCCACACGCCTTCGTGGATGTGGTGGGCGAGGGCATACTCGAGACAGGGAGCCTTCACGGGACACACGAGACACACTCGCTGCGCGGCCTGGACTCCCACGCCGTCACTCGGGAAGAACACGTCGGGGTCCATGTCCCTGCACTTCCCTTGGCTCATCCAGTCGGTGTCCATCGTGCCTCCCTGCCGCAGCACCGTGGTGCCCGGCTCCTGTGCTGCCTGCCACTCCTGGGGATCCGGACCGCATCCGCAGCTGTGGTCGACCAGGTGAAGCCGATTCCAACATCCGAGCCTATGAAATGGCTGTGAAGGGATCGTGACAGTCCCGGTCCCATATCCGGGAATGGCACCGCCGGAACGTGATCCCCTGGTGGGAGCCTTTTTGTCAGCCGAGACCCTTTGTCTGACGAGACCCCCGGCGCCCGAAGCGCCGGGCGGCGATCGATCACCCTTCGCGCTCCCCGTCGCTCTCGGCTCCTGCCGGCTCCCCGGTCCCCGCACGGGGCGGCTGGGGCGCGAGGGGCGGCGGCGGCTGAGACCCGGCACCACCGGCTGCCTGTCGCGCCAGCAGAGCGCCCCACCCCTCGGTGTCTCCGGGAACGATCGGCCGGGGCGGGTCGGCGACCAGCACATGGGCCTCGCCGGTCGTGACCGCGAAGGCGATGGCGGCGGCGGCCAGCTCGGGCGGGTCCGGTCGAATGTGGTGAGCCCCTGCGACCAGGTGGCCCGCCCGGAGCCGCTGGTGGAACTCGGTGGCCGTGACCGACGGGTACACGACCGACACGGCCACCCCGGCGCCGGCCAGCTCCAACCGGCCGACCTGAGAGAGCATGTTCAGCGCGGACTTGGTGGCGGCGTATCCGCCGAGACCGGGGAAGACGCGGAGCGAGGTGGCCGAGCTCACGTTGACGATCGCTCCGCCCGACCCATCCGCCATCGGCGGCAGCACCGCTTGGATGGCCACCAGCGGCGCCACCACGTTGAGCTCGAATACGGCGCGCAGGTCGTCCGGGTCGAGCTCGAGGAGTGGGACGTGGAGGCCCTGCCCGGCGTTGTTCACGAGGACGTCGACGCGGCCATAGGTGTCGAGGGTCCTCGTCACGAGTCGACGGAGGTCTTCGGGGAGGGTGACGTCGGTCGGGACGGCAAGCGATCCTGGAAGCTCGGCGGAGAGGGCCGCGAGACGCTCGGCCCGCCGGGCGGCGAGCACGACCCGCGCTCCCCGTCCCGCCAGCAGACGCGCCGAGGCCGCCCCGATCCCCGAGGACGCACCGGTGACGATGCAGACCGCTCCTTCAATCTCCATTTACCTGTCCCCCTCCCTGTCCCTACCCGTCCGTACGTCCCTACCCGTCCGTACTGTCCCTGCCCGTCCCTGTGCTCGCTACCCGTCCCTGTGCTCGCTACCCGTCCCTGTGCTCGCTACCCGTCCCTGTGCTCGCTACCGGTCCCCTGGTCAAGCCCTGTCCGGT
>JARLGQ010000239.1 GCA_031292675.1 Acidimicrobiales bacterium | reverse complement strand
TGCTGGCGCGCAGCGGGTCGTTGCCCTCGGGCCCCCCCGCCAGGGGCAGCCCCGAGGCGGCCGCCGATTCCACCACGGCCACGCCGTCGGCCATCCACCACGAGGCGACCACGGCCTCTCCCAGCGGGCCGGTGACCTGCGTCCGGTGCCAGGACCCCGGTGAGCCCTCCGAGGGCGAGCGCCTCTGAGCCAGGACCTCGGCGAAACCCTCCCCGCCGTCAGAGAGCGGGCACGGGTCACAGTCCCATCCGGCCCGCCGGGCGCCCCTGTCCATGGCGGCGGCCAACGCCGGTGCGCCGGCGGTCCCCTTGAAGGCGTCGGGGGCGGCCAGCAGCGCGGGCCGGGCGGAGTCCTCGTCAGGCACGGGGCCATCCTCGGGTGTGGGGCCGGGCACAGGGGCCATGGTGGCTCGCCGGAGTGTCCCTCGCAGGCGGGGGGTAGGGTCCTCGGGGTATGAGAGGGGTCGGTTGCCCTTGAAAGCGGACCTGGTCATCGTCTCGAACCGGGGCCCTCTTTCCTTCGCGTTGGACGGGGCCGGCCGTCCCGTGCCCGCCGGCTCCGCAGGCGGGTTGGCCGCCGCGCTGCATCCCCAGCTCGAGGGGAGCGGGGCGACCTGGGTGTCGTGCGCCATGTCCGACGCCGATCGCAAAGCGACCGCCGAGGGGCTCATGACCGAGCGCGGGCTGCACCTTCTCACCGTGCAGCCCGACCGCGACGTCTACCGCATGGCCTATGACGTCGTGTCGAACTCCACGTTGTGGTTTCTGCACCATCACCTCTTCGACCTGGCCCGGCGACCACGCTTCGACCACCACTGGGCCCGGGCCTGGGAGGCCTACCGCGAGTTCAACGAGCTGTTCGCAGTGGTGGTGGACGCCGCCGCGTCGGAGGGGGCGACCGTCCTGGTGCAGGACTACCACCTCAGCCTCCTCCCCGGAGTGCTCGCCGAGAAGAGGCCCGACCTCCGCACCGTCCATTTCACCCACACGCCCTTCGCCAGCCCCGACACGCTGCGGGTGCTGCCCACGGCGGTGGCTCGCGAGGTCCTCGAGGGAATGGCGGCCGCCACCGCGTGCGGTTTCCACACCGTGCGCTGGGAGGCCGACTTCCGCGCCTGCTGCCAGGACATGGGCGTCGACACGGGCCACACGTTCGTATCGCCGTTGACCCCCGACCCCGACCACCTGGCCGAGCAGGCCGCCTCGGCGGAGTGCGTGGCGGCGGGCAGGCGGCTCGAGGAGCTCATGGGGGGTCGGCGCATGATCGTGCGCGTGGACCGCATCGAGCCCGCCAAGAACCTGTTGCGGGGGTTCTGGGCCTTCGACGAGATGCTGCGCATGCGGCCCGAGCTGCGCGGGGAGGTCGTGTTCCTGGCCCTGGCCTACGCCTCGCGCTCCTCGCTACCGGAGTACCTCGCCTACGGGGCCGAGGTCGAGCAGGCCGCGCAACGGGTGAACGACACGTGGGGCACAGACGACTGGGCGCCGGTCATCCTGGACGTGGCCGACGACCCGGGCCGGTCGATCGCCGCTTTGATGCGCTACGACGTGCTGCTGGTGAACTCGCTGCGCGACGGGCTCAACCTCGTCGCCAAGGAAGGCCCCATCGTGAACACGACCGACGGTGTCCTGGCCCTGTCGCGCGATGCGGGAGCATTCGCCGAGCTGCACGACGAAGCGCTCGAGATCAATCCCTTCGACGTGACCGGCACCGCGGCAGCACTCCTGTCGGCGCTCGACATGTCGGGCCACGAGCGGGCCCGACGGGCCGAGGCGTTGCGTGCTCTGGTGGCGATGCGCAAGCCCGGGGACTGGCTCGCCGACCAGTTGGCCGCGGCCGTCCCGGTCTGACCCCGAGGGGACCTCACCGCCGGGCCCCGGTGGCCAGCACGCGCAGCAGGGCCAGGGCCCCGACGGGCCCGGCCGTCACGATGTCGGGGGCGGCGACGAGCTCGGGGGGCGTCTGCTCGTCGCCCACGGCGATGCGCACCGTGCGCGTGCCCTCGAGGGCCAGCCGGTCGAGGGCGGCGAAGGCCGGCAGGTCCCCGGCGTCGTCGCCCGCGAAGCACGCCGCGGCGCAGCCCCGTGCCAGGCGCTCGACCACGACCCCCTTGTCGATGCCGACCGGAGGTCGGAACTCGACCGCCATCCGACCGGGCTGGAGGACGAGCCCGGTCCGGCCCGCCCACTGGCGGGCGAACTCCCGGGCCCGGGCTCCCTCCCCCGGGGCCTGGCGCCAGTGCACCGTCACCGAGCAACCCTTGTCCTCGATGCCCACCGCGGTGCCGGCGAACTCCGACCGGGCGCCCTCCACCACCTGGGCGACCGGGGCTCGCCACGGCTCGGCCTCCGGGGCGTGGTGCAGCGTTCCGTCCTCGATCCATTCGAGCCCGTAGGCGCCGAAGAGGCGCAGCGACGGGCCGGCGGCCGCCAACCGGTCGGCCAGGAACGAGGCGGGGCGTCCCGAGACCACCGCCACCAGCGCGTAGCGCCGGGCCAGGGCGGCGAGCACCCCGGGCGCATCGGCGAGGGGGGAGGCGGTGGCGGGGTCGGGGACGATGGGCGCCAGGGTCCCGTCGAAATCGGTCAGCACGGCGCTGGCACCCGGGTCCTCCAACAGGGCGGCCAGCGGTCCCAGCTCGTCATGGGAGCCCCCCACCGGGCCGGTGTCCCGCGCCCGGGGCGCGGCGTCTTCTTCCACGGGCGCGGCGCGCCCGTCAGCCGGGCGTGGCGCCAGTCGTAGTGGACCCCGAAGGCGCCAACCGGGCGAGATCGGGACCGGCGACGACGACGAGGGTGGCCCCGGCCGCACTGGCCACGGGAGCGACGGCGGTGGCGGGCCGGACGGCACTCGAGGACAGACCGAGCGCGGATGCCACCGTCGTGGCCGAGCCCGGTGGGCCCGACACCGTGTACACCTGGGTCGCCGCCACCTTCGTCGTGGAGTTGGTCGGCGTCAGGGTGGTGAAACCCCGCGACCGGAGGAACGCGCTGGCCCCGGCGGCGAGGCCGGTGATGCTCGTCCCGTTCGCCACCAGGACGTGGATCGTCGAAGAGCCCGGCACGATGGTGGCGACCGTCGTCGTCGTGGAGCTCGGGGTGGTGGCGGGGGGCGTCGTCGTACTGGAGGAGGACTGCGACGCCGTGACCACGCGCAACGGCGCGCGCGTGGCGGAGGGCAACACCAGCACCCCGATCACGACGGCGACCGCCACGACACCCACCCCGCGCAGCCAGCCCGAGGGCGGCGGTGATCCGGGCAGCTCGTGATCGTCACCGCCCCCGCGGCCGCCGGGGGCGCCCGGGAAGGCCGGGCCGTCGTCGCGGTCGCTCATCGGCGCGGATGGTGGGGGGCGGCGGTCGTCTCGAACCGCCCCCGGCGTTGGTCGAGCCGGCGGCGGCGCAGGCGCCGGACCACCAGCGGGGAGTGCTCGAGCGCTTCAGCGGTGTCGACCAGCTCCGCCAGCCGGCGGTAGTAACCGGTCGGCGACATGCCCAGGCGGACACGGATGCCCGTGGCCTTCGCTCCGGGCCTGGTCCACCACGATTCCTCGAAGTCGAGGATCTGGCGGTCCTGGTCTGTCAATTCCATCGCGAGGTCAAGCCTGCCAACGCACCGCGCGCGAAGCAAGGATCCTCGGATCCTCGCCACCGCCTGCCGGATCGGGGACAGGACCGGCGGTAGCGTGGCATCGAGGCCGGTGTGGCGCAGCTGGTAGCGCAGACGATTTGTAATCGTCAGGCCGTGGGTTCGAGTCCCACCACCGGCTCGGACGCGTCGACGCCCCATTCGGCGCGCCATGCCGCGCCGTCGTTCTCCGGCGCGCACGTGCAGTTCGTCGCGGCCCAAGCCGGGCGCGAATGCCGACCGTGGATGTGTGACACCTGGGGCCGTACCGGTCACCCTGGCTCCCCCCGTCGCTCGAGACAGATGATCGCGCACATCGGGCTATTCCCGGGCGGCCCGCACGTGCGCGGCCCGACGCCGTGCCAGCTCGAAGCACGCCACCGCCCCCGCCGCGGCCACATTGAGGGCGCTCAGGGCTCCGAACTGGGGAATCGCGCCCAGAGCCGAGCAGCGGCGGCGGGTGAGCGGCGCCAGGCCCCGGCCCTCGGCCCCGAGGACCAGCGCCACCGGGGCGCCGGCATCGATGGCCAAGTCGAACAGCGACGTGGGGGCGCTCGCGTCGAGGCCGACGCTCGTCACGCCGAGCTCGTCGAGTCGCCGCAGCGCGTTGGGGACACCGGGCACCACCGCGATGTCGAGATGCTCAACCGCACCCGCCGCCACCTTGGCCACGGTCGGGGTCACGTGGACCGCACGATGGCGTGGCAGCACCACGCCGGTGACCCCGGCACATTCGGCGGTGCGCAGCAGGGCCCCCACGTTGTGGGGATCGGTGACCCCGTCCAGCACGAGCAGGAATGGCGCCACCCCGCGCCGTGCCCGGCACAACACGTCGAGATCGACCTCCTCGAGGGCCCGGGCGTGCGCCAGGACCCCCTGGGGGGCGTCGGTGCGCGCCTCCCTGTCGAGCTTGGTCCGGGGGACGAGCACGAGCCGCACGCGCCGTCGGGTCGCCATCTTCTCGATGTCGTCGATGTGCGGGGACGGGTCGAGGTCCTCGGCGATCCACACCTCGCGCACCGGACGGCGTCCGGCGGCGAGCAGCTCGCGTACCGCTTGGCGACCTTCGACCTGTTCCCCGCCCAGACCGCGCCCGTCGCCGACGGCCCGGCCTCCGCCACGGCGCGCGCCGGTCGCGCTCGCGGCGCCGGAGTCCTCGTCCCGTCCACGGGCGACACCCCGGCGCG
>JARLGQ010000238.1 GCA_031292675.1 Acidimicrobiales bacterium | reverse complement strand
GGCCCGCGCTCGGCGCCTCCACGACCAGCCCGGGCACGTCACGGCGTGTTGCCCAGCGAGCCGGCTCGGCGTCTCCGCCACCCCGCTCCCTTGGCGGACCGCGCCGTCGACCTGCGCTCGGCAATCCGGCGGCGCGGCGCGGGCCGTGGAGGACGCTGATCCCCTGCGGACCGCCGGGCCGGTGTGGTCGCGCCCGCAGGATCGGGAACATGACGGGCACCCGGGCCGCGCCGCCGACACCACGCCGCGGCCCGGGCGCCTTGAACGTGCTCCACCCGACCACGGTCGCAGTGGCCGTGGCGACGGCGACCGGCAAGAGCACACTCACAACGTGACGCGCCTCATCGGCGAACTCCGGCGCCGAGGTCCATGCGGCCGTCGGTGTCGACAATGGCCGTCTCGAGCCGCGACAGGCGGTGCTGGACCAGGAACGACCGGGTGCCGACCTTCCACAGGGCGACGCCGCGTCGCAGATGCGGGACGATCTCCGCCTCGGTCGACGAAAGCCCGAGCAGGGGCACCGCACGTTCGACCTCGCCCGGTGGCTGCGCGTAGACGACGCGCGTCTCGGAGTCCGCCAGCAGGCCACGGGCCAATCCGACCTGCTCCGACCCGGCCGCGCCCGTCGTGTCGAGGTCGGACAGGCGGTGGAGCACGGCCACGTTCGACACCCCCCTGGCCCGCGACAGCTTCCACGACGACTGGAGCCAGCGGGCCACGCCCAGGTTGGCGAGAATCGCCCAGGCCTCGTCGACGACGACGACCACCCCGTCGGTCGCGGCCGCGCCCCTATCGCCATGTGCGTCGGCCACGTCGGGGCCCGAGCCGGCTGCACCAGGCCCCGGACCGGCCACGTCGACACCCGAGCCGGTCGCGGCGGCCCCCGAGCCGGTCGCATCGACCACAGGACCGAGCCCTGTCTGCAACCACGCCGTCGCACAGGTCATGAGGATCCCCAAAGCCGCCGAGTGGTAGACGGCCGACAGGTCGAGGACCACGAGAGGCGCGTCGAGCCGGACACCGGGCGACGTCGGGCCGTCGAACATCCCCCGCAGGTCGCCGGCCACCAGGCGCCGGAGCTCCAACGCCACGTTGCGCCCGTCGGCGGCGAGACCGGCCACGTCGGTGCCCACCGCCCGGGCCGAATCCGCCTCTGGGCGCAACAGCGCGTCCACTACGGTCGGCAACGTGGGCCCGGGAACCTGTCCTTCGGCGCGCGGCGAGGACGACGCCGGTGACACGCCGGCAACGGCCAGGTCGAGTGCGCTGCGCTCGGCGGGAAGAAGTGGCCGTCCCAGGCTCGCGGCCGACAGCGAAGCCAGGAGCTCACAGCGCTGACGCGCCACGTCTTGGGCGTGGGTCCCGGCGCTCCCGGCGCTCCCGGCGCTGGAGGACGAGGACACCGCGTCGAGCGGGTTCAGCCTGATCGCGCCGCCGGGGCGCAACGCGACCGGCTCCACGCCCCAGGCCCGCGCCAATGCGCCGTATTCCCCCTTGGGGTCCACTACCCAGGCCCGACGCCCGAACACCGCCAGCCGCCACAGGTAGGTCTTCACGAAGGCGCTCTTGCCCCGTCCGATCTGCCCGATCACGACCATGTTGGGGTTCGTGAGATAGCCGCGCCGGTAGAGCTCGAACGGGTCGTACGCGAACGTAGAACCGAGCAGGTCGCGTCCCACCAGGACCCCCCCGTCACCGGCGCCGACCGCACCGAATCCGAGTCCGGGCTCCGAAAGAAAGGGATAGAGAGCCCCGAGGTGGCGGGTGGTGGCCTCGTGCGCGGGGTTCCCCATGACGGCGCGCCCGCCTTCAGGACAGGCCGCGGCCGAGCGGGAGCGTGCACAGGAAGGCATTGCCCTGGTCCCCGTAGCACCGCCGCAGCTCGAGCCCGGCCTGTCCCGCCGCCTGCTCGACGCGTCCGCAGGCCTCCTCGAGCTCGTCGGGGTCGGGCGCGCTGACCGTGACGTACCCCGAGAAGCGATACTGCGCGTGGCCGTCGGCCAGCTCGACCTCGCGCCGCACCAGGATCTCTTCCTCACGCCTCCGCCGCGCCGTGGCCAGGAACCCACCACGCCGTCGGAGCTCGGCGTCGGCGATGTCCGCCGTGCGCCCCTGCTCGACCTTGCGCGCCGCGGCGATCGGCCCGAGCGGCTCCATGACCACCGACATGGTGCGGCGGACCTCGGACGGCAGCAGGAGAGGTCCCAGGAAATCGGGGCCGGTATCGGTACGCGGCCACTCCGCCACCCAGTACGTGGCGTGCCACGTGCCATCGGCTCGCAGCCGGCTCCATTCTGCCGTCACCCCCATGGGCCACGGCCACGTCCGTTCCGACGGACGCCGATGCTCTGCACCGTCGGGGGCGAGGGCGTCGAGGCCGGACCGAGGGCCGGCACGGGGCCCCGAGCGGCGATCGGGCACGGCGCTCCCGTCGTAGGCGCCACGTAGGACCGCCCCGAGTTCATCGGGCGCGAGCACCGCACCGACGTCGATCGACGCATCGGTCAATCGTCGTCGTAGTGCGGCGGCCTCCCGGAGGAGAACCGTGCATGCTCCCGCGTCACCCCCGCCCACCGCTTTCACGGCGCGCGCGGCGCGCCCCGCATGGACGCTCACCGCCAGGAGCACCTCGTGGCGCAGCGGTGCGCTTGCCTCGGCTCCCAACAGCGCGTCGTAGGAGACACGGGCGGAGGCATGTCGGGCAGCGTCGGATGACGCACCGTCGTGTCGAGCTCCGTGTGCTTCGGAGTCGGGCCCGGGAGCGAGTGGTGGCCGGTAGCTGGGCACGACGCGCTCCACCCACTGCACGCGGTGCACCGCTGATCCGTCGCGCGCCAGCGAGGCCAGAACACCGGACCATGCGCTCACGCGCCGCGCCTTGTCCTCCTCACCGAGGAGCACGAATCCGGGGTCCGAGGCCCGGAAAACGGTGGTGAACGTCCGGCGGGAGCGGTCGTGGAGGATCCCGACCGACCCGAGACCCGGGCCACCGCGTCCGGAGCCCTCGGCGCTCGGGTTGACCTCGACGAGATGCACACCGACGAACGGGCCGGCCCGATCTCGGGATCGGTGAACCCGGGCCGCCGCGTGGCGCAGAGCGTCGGGGACCCACTCTTCCGCCGTCCGTCCCGAGATCGGCCACGTCGCGATCCCGACACCCACCGCCAGCGCGGCCAGCGCCAGCACCACGCCGACAGCTGAGGCCGTGGCTCGCAACACGCCGACACCGATCACCAAGGCGATGGCGACCGCGCCGATCTGCCCGCCACGCCACCCGGCCACGAGGCCGCGTCGCTCCAGCGGCCCGAACCGGTACCGGGTGGGAGTCGCCTCACTCACCGACGCGGCCCGTTCCGTCCCCGGATCCGGTGCGATCCGGCGCTGGGCCCGGAAGGGGTGAACCGGAAGGCGTCGAATCGCTGGACTCCCCTGCCTCCCCGCTGGATTGGCGCCGGATCAAGCTCGTGGCACCTCCGCCTCCACGCGTCGCCCCTACGCCGTCACGGGAAGACCTGCTCGTGTCCGGAGAACTCGCGCCCGCCGCATCCCCGCCCGCGGCACCGGCGCCAGGCGCATCCCCGCCCGCGGCACCGGCGGCAGGTGCC
>JARLGQ010000237.1 GCA_031292675.1 Acidimicrobiales bacterium | reverse complement strand
GACAGGTGCTGCAGCACCTGGTGCGCGTGCACCACGTCGAAGGCATCGTCCGAAGCCCGCAACCGGTAGACGTCGCCGACCTCGAAGTCGACGTTGCGCGCTGCGCAGCGTGCCGCTTCGGCCCGAGCTTGGGCCAGCACCTCCTCGGCGGCGTCGATCCCGGTGACGCGGCCCTCGCCCACGTAACTCGCCAGCCCGACGGTGATCGTGCCGGGGCCGCAGCCCACGTCGAGCAGGCGCGCCCCGGGTGACAGCCGCGGGAGGAGGTAGCCCGCTGAGTTCTCGGCGGTGCGCCAGCGATGAGAGCGCAGCACGCTGTCATGGTGGCCGTGGAGGTAGGTATCGGCGGAACCCTGCATCCACCCATCCTCCAGCGCTCTGCAGCGATAAGCAAAGAAGTATCTATTACTTGATAGATAAGCTTCACTTATGTCTCGACCGGACTGGCTGCGCACCTTCCTGTCCGTCTACCGGAGCGGCTCGGTGACCGAGGGCGCCTCTCACCGCGGCCTGACCCAGCCCGCCGCCAGCCAACACCTGGCCTCGCTGGAACGGGTCCTGGGCGAAACGCTGTTCGTGCGGAAGCCGACCGGCATGGAGCCGACCCAACGAGGCCGGGAGCTCTATGCCATCGTCGCCGAGCCTCTCGACGGGCTCGAATCGGTGTTGCGCAGCCTGGACGCGGGGGTGGCACCGGCCCCGGAGTCGCCCCTTCGCTTCGGCTCGAGCCCCGAGTACTTCGCCGCCGAGGTCGTCCCGTGCCTCGTCGGGCTGGACCTCCCGGTGTCGGTGAGCTTCGGAAGCGACCCCGAGCTCTTCGCCCTCTTGGAGCGGGGCGAGCTCGACGTCGTCGTCAGCAGCTCGACCCCCCCACGGCGAAGCATCGCTGCGACCACGCTGGGCTCCAAGCGCTTCGTCCTGGTGGGTGCACCGCAGGCCGTCCCGACGGGCTCATTCGGCTCCCTGGAGGACGTGGCCACCTGGCTGACGGGGCGGTCGTGGGTTTCCTACAGCCTCGAGCTGCCTCTGACCCGTCGCTTTTGGCACACGGTCCTGGGACGTCCTTTCGCGGCCCGGTTGCAACTGGTCGCCCCCGATCTCCGTGCCGTGCTCAAGGCCGTCGAACTCGGGCTGGGGGTCAGTCTGCTCCCCACCTTCGTGTGCAAGGACGCCCTGGTGGTAGGGCGCGTGGTAGAGGTGTTCCCCGTGTCGCACCTGGCCCCGCAAGAGCCGTGGTTCGCCTGTTCTCGCCCCGCCGATGCCGATCGCCGTGCGGTGAGCGCACTGCTCGCCGCGCTGCAGGCCCCCCGCGCCCCGACGGCCCCTCCTTGATCGTGTGACGGGCGCGGCACCGATGGGTTCGCGCTGCAGAGGACCTCCTATCCTCGAAGCCGACCACCACTCCTGGCCAGGAGGACCCCAGTACCTGCCGGCCCGGTTCATCGGCCCCGTGGCTCGCAACCTCGACGCCACCGGGATCCTGCTCCAGATGGCACGGGACGTGCTCCTCTGAGAGCCGTCCTCAGACGAGACTGCGCACGGGATCGGTGCCGTCCCAGCCCGCGGCCGCCTCCCGCACCGTGGTGACGAGCCAGCGGGTGGCGTCGGTCAGCTCCATGGCCTCCACGACGGTGCTCGTGACACCTCCCGGGTCGTAATAGGCGAACCGGGCCATCCCGCCGGTGTCCCCCTCGTGGACCACCGGCCACCCCGCGTCTCGGGCGGCACGAGCGACGCTCGGGAAGTCCTCGACCCACCAGGCCAGGTGGTGGAATCCCTCCCGGCCGGCGTCGAGGAACTCCCGGTAGATGCTGGGCGCGTCGTCCTCCTGCTCGATGAGCTCGACCTGCAGCTCACCGGAGTTGGCGAAGGCCATGGAAACGACCGGTTCTGTCGGTTGGCCCCGGTACACCGAACCCGATTGCCTCAGGTGGGGCAGGACGAGCCAGGGGCCGACGCCGACGGCGAGCCATGCGTCCATGGCGCGCTCGAGGTCGCGCACGACATACCCGTTCTGCCGGATGGGGCCGGGGAGGATGGTTCGGAGGGCTGCAGGGTCCCGTGCGGTTTCCAAGACGACGTAGGGTACCCCTCCATGGGCGCGGCGGGTCCCGGTACCGAGCGTCACCTGCGGCTGGCGTTCGTCGGGTGCGGGGCCATCGCCCGATGGCACCTGGCGGCCGTGCGCGCTGCGGCTCGACCGACAGCTCGCCCCCCACGCTGTAATGGTGGAACGCCCGGGAGCGGCGGTCGGTGACGACGTCGAAGCGCGTGATGTTGCCGCATGCCGTACAGCGGTACCGGGTCGGGCTCACCGACCCACGCTAGTCCCGGGCCCGACCCCCCCGTCTGGCCACGGTCCGCGTCGGCGAACACCCTCGTGCTTACGATCTCGTCGTGGCCATAGGCGTGTCGTCGCGTTGGGCTCGGTGGGTGGGCCTCACCGGCCGGCGCGCCACGTCGGCGCTGGCCGCGCCCCCCGGCACCGCGCCGCAACCCCCGGTCCCCGCCGTCGTCGACATCGGAGGCCGCGCCGGGCCCGGGGCCGACCCGGGCGCGCCGCTGTTCGAGGTGTGCTTCGAGGTCGTGGACGTGGAGACGACCGGCGGTTCGCCCGCCACGGCGGCGCTGACCGAGATCGCGGCGGCCAAGTACCAGGGCGGCGAATGCGTGGGCGTGCT
>JARLGQ010000236.1 GCA_031292675.1 Acidimicrobiales bacterium | reverse complement strand
CCGACAGGGGCACGATCTGACTCTAGAGCTCGAGGCTCTGTCCGCTTCAGTGCTCACCTGTCGGCGGCTCGGCTGACCAGCCTCGCCGGATTGGTGGTGGGGGTGGTCGATCCCCATTAGTCCGAAGGTGACGGACTCGCTCCGACGTGACCCACGCGCAATCGCTCAGCGGCCGTGATCCCGAGCGGGTTGCCGCCAGCCTGTGCCTCACCGCTTGGCTCGTGGGGGTTTACTCGCGTGGATACATAGGGGGCGCGGAAACCCGGTTACCGCTCGCCTCGACGGGAGGTCGTATCCCAGCCGACACCCCGCCCGCAACCGGCACTTATGCCGGTAATCGCGTCAAGTCGTTGCGGGATATGCCGGTAATCGGCGGGCCCCACCACGTTCGTGGGAGGCAGGACCCGCCGGGTCCGGCGTGGGATCAGTCGAGCTCGAGGGGCGTCCTCCTTCGTCGGCCAAAGGGTCCGTAACGGCAGACCGCGAAGAACCGACCGGTGCCGAGAATGCGGCCGATCTCGCCCCACGATGTCTGCTCGTCCCGGGCGTCGGCGACCAGTCGGGCCAGGCGGGACCGGGCAGCGCGGGCCAGCGTGACGGCCGCCTGGAGGTCCTTGGCGGCCACGCTGTCTGAGGGCGGTTGCTGCACCAAGGCGATGACGCTCAGCGCATCGTCGATCACGCAGCTGGTCTCTTCGTCGATGACGTCCTCGCGCTCTGTCATGACGCCCCCGTTTCAAGCCCGTTGAGCAGCCCCTCATAGAGTGCGGTGCGCTTGGTCTGGCCGTGGGCGGCGGCGTGGTCACGCTGGCGGGTGAGGGTGTCTTTGAACTCCACGGTGGTGGCGAAGAACCCGCACCCCTCGCACATCGCCTCGAAGCTGCAGTCGAGATGCGACGGCCTCGTGCACCAGCCGTTTCCAAGCATGCGGCTGTGCTCGATGCGAAGCCGGCGCATCTCAGGCGTCTCGGGCAGATCGGGCGGCTCCTCGTAGAGTGCCTCGACCTTGTCCACTGCGGCCCGGTACTCGTCGGCCACCGTCTTGTTGGCGATGCGGGCATAACGGATGGTCATGCGCAAGGTCCGGTGCCCGAGCAGCTCGGCGATCGATTCCAAGCGCATCCCCCGGTTGACGGCCTGGGTGGCAAGGGTGTGGCGCAGCTGGTGGGGATGGACATGTCCGATGCCGGCCCGTTTCGCCACCCGGTTCACCATGCGGGTGACGCAGTGGCGGTTCAAGGGCCGGCCCTCGTTGGTGAGAAGCAGCCCCGTGCCGGCATCTCCGTGGGTGGCCTGCCACTGCAGGAGCAGCTCGACAAGGGGCGAGACGAGCGGCACGGTGCGGTCGTTTCTCAGCTTTCCGACCGGAACCTTCAACCACCACCCCTCACCCCGGCGGACCACGGCGTCTTTCTCGAGGGCGCAGAGCTCTCCCACCCGGATTCCGGTGCGGCACAGGATCTCGAGCACGAGACGCCGAAGCGGCTCTGGCTCGGCGGCCACCTCCCGCAGAAAGCGCGTCGCCGCGGCGTCGTCGAGGGCCTTGGGCAAGAGCTCCTCGGGACGGGGGATGTCGGAGGTAAACAGCGGGTTGCGCACCGGGGCATCTTGATAGCCCCACTCGATGATGCGGTCGAAGAACGTCATGAGCATCCCGAGTCGCATTCGCAGGGTGTTCACCTTGAGCGGCGTGCCCTTGGCCGTCACGTGGCCAGACAGGGCCAGCTTGTAGGACTCGACGTGGATCCGCCCCACCTCCGAGAAATGTCCGAGCTCAGGGTGGCAAGACAGAAGATGCCGGCAGAAGCGTCGGAGCGAATCGCTTGTGCGGGTCACGCTGTTGTGATGCAACGACAGCTCGAGCTGGGCCAGATAGCGCTGGGCGGTGGCCGCCAGTGCCGGAGCCGCCGCGGCGATCTCCGCCCAGTCGCGCTCGGCGACGGTGGGCCGGGTGACGACACGTGGTTGGACGAGGGTCATTGGGCCACCGCCTCGAGCACCGAGTGGTCGATCAAGGAGATGGCCCGGGCATACTCGTCGGCCAGCCACTCATTCGACAGGTGCAGGTAGATGCGCGTCGTCTCGATGGAGCGGTGCCCGGCTTGGGCCTGGATGGCCTCGAGGGCCATGCCCGCTTCTCGGAGCCTCGTGAGACAGGTGTGGCGCAGCTCGTGGCAGGTGCAGTGGGCGAGGCCGACCCGACTGCGCGTGTAGCGCACGATTTCGTCGAGGCCGTCCTCCGACAACGGTTGTCCACGCCGGGGGCCCTTCAACACCACGAACAATCGCTCCGCGTCGGCGTCCTTGGGGCGCTCGGTCGACAGATAGGCCGCCACCGAACGGAAGAACCGGCGAGAGATCGGGACGAGCCGTTGGTGTCCGCCCTTGCCGTCGGCGACGAACACCCGGCCTTCACCAGGGCGCAGGTCGCAGAGACGAAGCCCGAGCACTTCGCAGCGTCGCAGGCCACCCAGGACCATGGCTTCGACCATGGCCCGGTCCCGCCAACGCCGAAGCGCTCCCATCAGCGCGTCCACCTCGGCGGGCTCGAGGATCTTGGGCAGCACCCGAGGAGTGCGCACCAAGGGGACGAGCGCTCCCTTGTCCTTTCTCGATCGCCTGGTGGAAAGGCCCTTCGGGACCGGGTTCGACTCCCGTTCTCCGATCATGACCAGATACGAGAAGAACCCCGACAACGACGACAGGCGGCGCTTGATGGTGCTGGCCATGAGCCCCGACCCCCCATCAGAGAGTCGCACCACCTTTCCCTCGAACAGCGGCTGACGCTGGGCGGTGATGAAGGCCAAGACGTCGTTCACGACGACGTCAGCAGGCTCCTTGTCGATCTCGGTGAAGAACACCCGCAGATCCGAGGCCGTGGCCAGCAACGTGTTGTGGCGTGCTCGGGCCTCGACGAACTCGAGGTATCGATCGATGACCGGGTGACCCAACCGCACCGCTGGGTCAACCGCAGGCGCGCCTCGCGAAGAGTGAATTGAACTGGACAAACCGGGCTCCTTTCAGCTTTCCGACCTGCCCGTCTGGCAGGCCATGGAAAGCATCAGGGATTACCGGCATATCTACACTTCCAGGATGGGTGCAGTGCAGAGTCAAAGATCGGCCCTGACAGTTGTTGGGCTACGCCCCCGGTGCTGTCCCCTTAGCCGCGGGGCGCTCAGCAT
>JARLGQ010000235.1 GCA_031292675.1 Acidimicrobiales bacterium | reverse complement strand
GCGGGGTCGCCGCCCGCGCCGGGGGACTCGACCAGCGCCAGGGCGCGGTCCGCCAGGACGCCGGCCCCCCCGGCCAGGGCGGCGAGCTCGCCGGCCAGGACGGCTTCGGGGGCCGGCTTCAGCGATGCCGGGTTCCCGTCCCACCAGCCCCCGTACAGGCGCCACACGTTGCGCACCACGAACTCGGGCTCGTCGTACACCGGTCGCAGGTAGGGACGGTCGACGAGGTGGCCGGGCGGGGTCACGGTGTGCAATACCTCGTCGAGCCGGGCCCCGGCGTTCATGAGCTCGATGGTCTGGTCGACGAGGGAGTCGAGCAGGTCCGCGGTGTCGGTCAGCGCCTGGCGCACACGCGCCGCGCCGATGACCGGGAAGCCGTGGCCGGGGAGCAGGGCCTCGGGCTCGAGCGCGACCATCTCGCGCAGGGCGACCGCCCACTCCCGGGGGTAGCGCTGCACCTTCTGGGGGTTGCCGGCGTTGGGCGACGCCCAGATGAAGAGGTCGCCGCAGCACAGGACGCGCGGGCCGGCCAGCCAGGTCCAGGTGTGGTCGTCGGTCTCGCCCCGGGCGTGGTGCAGCTCGAGGGCGACGCCGCCCACGTCGAGCTCGAGGTGCTGCGCGTAGGTGCGGTCGGGATAGCGGTACTCGGTGGGCCAACGGAACTGCGGGACGCCGAATTGGCGCCGGTTGATGATCTCGTTGTACCCCGCCGTGACGATGTAGCGGTCGAAGCGTGCTGGCACGGCTTCGTGAGCCACCACCACCGGCGCGGGCCAACCCCGGGCCGCGGACTCCTCCTCCCACACGCCCACCCCGAACACGTGGTCGATGTGTCCGTGGGAGTAGACGGCGGTGTGGAGCCGCTGCGCCGACCAGCCCCGCAACGCCTCGTGGACGGCGCCGGCCACGAAGGACGATCCCGTGTCGACCAGCACCAACCCGTCTTCGGTGGCGACGGCCGAGACGTTGGCGAACGACGGCACGAAGGCGACTCCCGCGCCGACCTCGGCCACGCCGCCCATGTAGCCGCCCACGGGATGGATCTCGACGATGTCGATGTCGCCTCGCCAGAGCTTGTCGGCCAGCTCGAGAACGTCCTGAGCCATGGGTTCCTCCGCCTCGGGGCCCGGGTCGCACCAGGCCACGCGCAGCCTACGGTGCCCGACACCGGTCGTCGGGCTCGGGACCCGTCCTTGTGCGGCGTCTCAGTCCGGTGGCTTGCGCCACGCCTGGTGCAGGCGCGCCGCGTGCCTCCCCGCCTGGCGTGCGCCGCCGCGCAACTTCTCTTCGGCCTCCGGAAGACGCCGGGCCGAGCGGCCGGCCAGGATGCCGAGTCCGCGTGCCACGACCGCGGCGCGCGGCCCCCACGGTCCGGGCGCGGCCGCCGAGGGCGCCGGGAGGCCCGTCGGCTCCCCGTCGCGAACGTCGGGCCCGGCCACGGCGTCGGCCGGGCCACCGGCGGCCTTGGCGTAGCGGGTGAGGGTGGCCACGCGCACCCATGCCACCGCGGCGACCTCCATCACCACGATGCCGGCCACAGCCGGACGCAGGGCGGGGAGGATCGGGGCCGCGGCCAGCGCCACCGCCACGACGACGTCGAGGCTGCGATGGAGCCTCGCCCCGCACAGACGGGCCAGCCCGAGCGGGCCGCGGGCGGTCAGGGCCAGCAACGCGAACACGCCCGCGGCCAGCAAGAGCAGGCCACTGTGGCCGATGTGCACGGAGGACTCGGCCAGTGCTCCCGCCATCAGGTACTCGAGCACCTGGTGCGCGACGAACGGGATCGGCCGTCGCCGCCGCGCCCGCCCGCCGCCCGGGGCAGGGCCGGGGGAGCCGGCGGTGATGGGAGCGCTATCCCGATGCCGCGGACGGCCCGTCGGCGTCCTTGGTGGCGGCCTTGTCTCCCGTGCCCGGCGCTTCTCCGGCGGCGTCACCCTTGGCCCCTTCGGAGAGGCCCTTCTTGAACTCCGACTGCGCCGAGCCGAGCGACCTGGCGAGCTTGGGGATCTGGGTGCTTCCGAACAGCACGGCGATGACCACGATGAGGACGATGACCCCATCGATCCCGAAGATCTCGGCGAGGAATGGGTGCACGGATGCCTTCCCTTCTCCGGATCCCGCCGACAAGCGGGAACCTCCTCTACAGGTTAGACCCGAATGCTCCGGGGCGACACCGCGACGGCGCCACCGACCCCCTTCCTCACCCGGCCAGGAACACCCCCATGACCAGGGCCGCGATCGAAGAAAGGGCGGTGACGCCCCCCCACGTGGCGACGCCCCGCCTCGTGGTGGAGCGGGTGTGGAGCAAGGCCCCCAGCCCCGCCAGCGCCACGACCACGATCTTGACCCCGAGCACGATCTGCCAGGTGTGGGGCTGGCCGGCGTGCACGGCCGAGACGTTCCACAGGCCGGTGACGACGAGCACCCCGTAGGCGGGCCATTGGATGCGGGCGAAGGCGCGGGCCAGGGTCCGGGCCGCCCCCTCGCCCAGGCCGCGGGCGGCCGGTACCAGTCCGGCCAGGGTGAGCTGGCCGCCGACCCACACGGCGGCGGCGAGCACGTGCAGCGAGAGGCGGATCCCGTCGAGCGCCGGTGCCAGCCCGCCGTTCCCGAGGCGCTCGACCACCCCGCCTACTTGCCCTGCCAATTGGGCTTGCGCTTCTCGGCGAAGGCCACGGGCCCCTCCATGGCGTCGGCCGACGAGAACACGGCCCCCACCGCCTCGGCGTTGAGCTTCCAGCCTTCTTCCTCCGACACCCCCGCGGCGCGCACCATGACCCGCTTGGACCACCGCACCGCCAGCGGCGCGTTGTCGGCGATGACCCCGGCCAGCGCCAACGCTTCGTCCATGAGGGACGCGGCGGGGACGACGCGGTTGACGAGCCCCAGCTGCAGTGCCCTCGGGGCGTCGATGGAGTCACCGGTGAGCGCCAGCTCGAGCGCGATGGCGATGGGAAGCCGCTTGGGGAGCCGGATGAGCCCCCCCGCGCCGGCCACCAGTCCCCGCTTGGCCTCGGGGATGCCGAAGGTGGCGTGGTCGGCGGCGACCACGAGGTCGCACGACAGCATGATCTCGCAGCCGCCGGCCAGCGCCGCTCCGTTGACGGCGGCGATGATGGGCTTCGGGAACTCGCGCTGGGTGATGCCGGCGAAGCCTCCCGAGCCACCCATGATGGCCCCTCCTTCGCCCGAGGCGAAGGCCTTGAGGTCCATGCCGGCCGAAAAGGCCTTGTCGCCCGCACCCGTGACGATGACGACCGCGCACCCGGCGTCGGATTCGAGCTCGTCGAGCGCGGCGGCCATGCCCACGCTCACGTCGCCGTTGATGGCGTTGCGTGCTTCGGGCCGGTTGATGGTGAGGATCTCGACCTGTCCTCGGCGCTCGCGTTCGACTGCGGGCATCGGTGCTCCTTCCCCTCGGTCCGCCCGAGTCTGACCGCCGGGACCTGGCGCCGCCACCCGACCCCTGACCCGGCGCTTCACAGCGGCGCCTCACCCCGACGGAGGGCTCAGGGCCCGACCCGGTAGCGGGGAGGCCGGCCCGACACGTCGACGAGCTCCCCCACGAGATTGCGCCCGGCCAGGCCGGCGAGCTCGGTCGGAGCCGCCGCCGCGGCGATGTGACGTCCGTCGGCGAGGCGGGCGATGACCGGTGCCGCCGAGACGCTGCCGTCGGGCGCGACGGCCACGGTCGACGCCACGACGACGGCCGGGCCCTGTGCCTCGGTCGCCACCGCCACCGCCGAGGCGTCGATCGCCCGCTGGGCCTCCCCGGTGTCGCCCCGGCGCCAGCCCCCCTGGGGGGGAGCGGCCCCGTAGATGCCGACGGCGTGCTTGGTCGCGTACCAGCCCAGGGCGCTCACGAGGCCGGTCCCGCCGCGCTCGCGGAGGCGCTCGACCATGGTGGCGATGGCGTGCAGGGAGTAGTTGTTGCCGGGGCCGCCGAAGTAGGGCAGTCCCCCGGTGACGGTGAGGCCCCTGGTGTCGGTGCCGGTGATCCCGAGCGCCTCGACGGCCATCTCGACCGCACACGGGAAACACGAGTACACGTCGAAGGCGCCGATGTCGTCCACGCCGAGCTGCGCGGCGGCGGTGGCGGCCGATAGCGCGGCCCGGAGGCCCGGAGACGATCCCGGGTCGGGTCGGGCCGAGGGGAACCAGACGTCGGTCGCATCAGCACCGGACCAGCAGTACACGGCCCGGTCGGCGACGCCCGCCGTTCGTGCCGCCGCCAGAGAGGTCACGAGGACCGCCGCGCCCTGGTCCACGTGCAAGAACGCGCACATGCGCTTGGGGTACGGCTCGGCCACCAATCGGTTGTCGGGCGTGACGGTGGCGAGCGCGGCCGGGGTGCGCACCTCGGGGAACCAGGCGCTGCGGTGTGCGGCGGCCACCTCGGTGAAGGGGGCCATGAGCTCGCCCAGCACCGCCCGGTGCTCCGCCGGGGTGCGTCCGGCGCGCTGCTCGATGACGCTCTCGAACAACGCGTAGACGTGGACGGGGGCGACGAGCCCGACGCTGAGCTCGGCGGCTCCCACGCCCGAACGGTCGTCACCCACCACCGCGTCCGGGACCAGGTCTTGGCCCGATCCGGCGTGCGCGCCCCCCTCCACGGCAGAGACCCGGTTGCCACCCCGCACCTTGGCCGAGCGCTGGGCCTCCGCGCCCAGCACGAGCACGCCGTGGAGCTCCCCGGCCGAGATGGCCGCTGCGGCCCGGTTGACCAGCCACTGCGGGGAGTTCCCCCCGATCGTCGAGACCTCGGTGCGCGCCGGAGCCAGCCCCAGGCGCCGGGCCAGGAGGGCGCCCGGTGCCGGTCCGGTCTCCGACAACACGTCGACGACCGAGACGAGCTGTACGAGGGTGTCGAGGCCCGACCCCGCGTCCAGGCACCGGCGTGCGGCGCGCTCGGCGAGATCGAGCGCGGAGACGGTCGCGTCACGCTCGATCGACTGGCCCGTGCTGAGGACCACCGGCACCCGCGACTCGTCGAGCGGCACGGCCGGTGCCGCTCAGCGCGGGAGCAGGCCGTTGAGCAAGAGCGACACCACGAAGTCCGCCGCCACCTCGGCCGGCAGCCCGTCGTCGGTGACGAGCCGGCGGTGGGCGACCTGTCCCACCAGGGCGGCCACCGAGTACGCCACCACACGAGCCGGCGCGTCGACGATGAGACCCCGCCGCTGCGCGTCCTCGACGACCTTCTCGATGTCGCTGATGAACGCCTCGTAGATCCCGAAGAGGTGCTTCTCGAACCGGTCCCCCAGCGCGTAGGAATCGCGGAAGAGCAATTTGACGAGGGCCCGGTCGGACTCGAAGAACTCGAACGTGGTCCGCACCGCGGCGCGGAACGGTGCGTCGGGCGAGCCCCGGGCCGGCGTGGTGAGCAGCGCTTCGGTGACATGGTCGCGCAGCGCCTGGCCCTCGGCCTCCATGAGCGCGTGGAAGAGGGCGTCCTTGGAGTCGAAGTACCAGTAGATCGACCCGTAGGAGAGCTTGGCTGCCTTGGCGATGTCGGCGATCGTGGTGGCGTGATAGCCCTTGCGGGCGAACACCTTCTTGGCGGCGGCGAGGATGTCGGTGCGACGGCCCTCTTTTTCCTTGTCGCTCATGGCCCGGCGCACCGCACGCACCGGAGCGGAGGTCTTGGTGGGTACCGGGGGAGCGCCCGCCATGCGCGCAGGCTACCAAACTGATCAATCAGTCAACACCGGGAGGAGCCGGTCACGGCCGGGTGCCGATCTCGGCGTGGGCACAGGCGCGCAGGGACCACCGCGACTCGACCTCCCAGGCGGACCTGCGGTGTTCCAGGACGATCTCGGCGTCGGCCATCTCGCTGTTGGTGGAGGTG
>JARLGQ010000234.1 GCA_031292675.1 Acidimicrobiales bacterium | reverse complement strand
CTGAGCGTGTAGGGGAGGGTGGCGTTGGCCAACGCGTGGGTCGAGGTGTGGGGGACGGCGCCGGGCATGTTGGCCACGCAGTAGAAGATCGACCCGTGCACCTCGAAGGTCGGCTTCGAGTGCGTCGTCGGGTGGGTCGACTCGAAGCAGCCCCCCTGGTCGACCGAGATGTCGACGAGGACCGAGCCGGGCCGCATCTTCTCTACGAGCGAGTCGGAGACGAGACGGGGCGCCCGGGCGCCGACCACCAGCACCGCTCCGATGACGATGTCGGCCTCGAGGCAGACCTCCTCAATGGCGTGCTCCGAGGAGGCGATCGTCTCGAGTGCACCCCGGAAGTGGTGGTCGACCTCGCGTAGCTTGTCGAGGTTGCGGTCGAGGACGAACACCTCCGAGTGCATGCCCACAGCCATGGTGGCCGCCGCGAAGCCGGCCACGCCGGCCCCGAGGATCACGACACGAGCGCAGCGCACCCCGGGCACGCCGCACACGAGCACGCCGCGCCCCCCGCCCGGCCGCATGAGGTGGTGTGTACCCATCAGGGGCGCCATTCGCCCGGCCACCTCGCTCATCGGCGCCAGGAGCGGCAGCGAATTGTCCTCCTGGCGCACCGTCTCGTACGCGATGGCGACATTCCCGGCAGCGACCAGAGCATCGGTGCAGGCGCGCGACGCGGCCAGGTGCAGGTAGGTGAAGAGGATCTGGTCCGACCGGGCGCCGAGCCGGTGATACTCCTCGGCGACCGGCTCCTTCACCTTGCACACGAGGTCGGCCGCCGCCCACAGGTCGTCGGGATCGTCCAGGATCTTCGCCCCGGTCCGCACGAACTCGTCGTCGGGCATGGACGAGCCGCTGCCGGCACCCTTCTCGACCAGGACGGTGTGGCCGGCCGAAGTGAGCTCGCGCACACCAGCCGGCGTGATGGCCACCCGGTACTCGTCGTCCTTCACCTCGCTTGGGATCCCGACGATCATGAGTTACTCCTCGATGTTGCTCATCACGTGCTTGATGCGCGTGTAGTCCTCAAAGCCGTAGGCGGAGAGGTCCTTGCCGTACCCGGAACGCTTGAACCCGCCGTGGGGCATCTCGGCCACCAGCGGGATGTGCGTGTTGATCCACACGCAGCCGAAGTCGAGGTCACGCGCCATGCGCATGGCCCGACCGTGGTCCCTGGTCCACACCGAGGACGCGAGCCCGTACTGCACGCCGTTGGCCCACTGGAGCGCCTCGCCCTCGTCGGTGAACTCCTGGACGGTGATCACCGGCCCGAACACCTCTGACTGCACCAGCTCGTCGTCCTGCCGCAGGCCCGCCACGACCGTCGGCGCGAAGCAGTAGCCGCGGTCGCCCACCTGCTCGCCGCCCGTCACCACCGAGGCGTGCGCGGGCATCCGCTCGAGGAAGCCGCGCACCCGCTCCAGCTGGTTGGCGTTGTTCAGCGGCCCGTAGTCGGCCCCATCGTTGTCGGTGCCGCCGACCGTCGTCCCCTGCGCCTGCTCGACCAGTGCAGCCAGCAGGTCCCCGTGCACGCGGGGCCCGGCCAGCACCCGCGTGGCCGCCGTGCAGTCCTGCCCTGCGTTGAAGTAGCCCGCGCCGGCGATGCCCTCCGCCGCCGCCGCGTCGGCATCGTCGAACACGATGACGGGCGCCTTGCCGCCCAGCTCCAAGTGGACACGCTTGAGGGTGGGTGCCGCCGCCGCGGCCACCTCCATCCCGGCCCGCACGGACCCCGTCACCGACACCATGGCGGGCGTGTCGTGCACCACGAGGGCGCGGCCGGTGTCGCGGTCACCGCACACCACGTTGAAGACGCCCGGCGGCAGGTGCTCGGCCATGATCTCGGCCATGAGCAGCGCCGTCACCGGCGTCGTGTCCGACGGCTTGAGCACCATGGTGTTCCCCGCCGCCAACGCCGGGGCGAACTTCCACACCGCCATCATCATCGGATAGTTCCACGGCGTCACGGCGCCGCACACGCCGAGAGGCTCGCGACGGATGAAGGACGTGTGCCCCGCCATGTACTCCGCGGCGGCCAGACCCTCGAGGTGCCGCGCCGCGCCGGCGAAGAAGCGGATCTGGTCGACCATCGGGGGGATCTCCTCGTCCATGGTCAGCTGGAAGGGCTTTCCCGTGTTCTCGGACTCGGCCCGGACCAGGTCCTCGGCCCTGGCCTCGAGCGCGTCGGCGATACGGATCAGGGCCAGGCTGCGCTCCGACGGCGTGGTGCGCCGCCAGGAGGTGAAGGCCTCGGCCGCGACGCGAAGCGCCCGGTCGACGTCGGCCGGCCCCGAGACGGGTGCCTCGGCGAACGCCTCGCCCGTGCTGGGGTCGATGAGGGGCGCGGTGGGCCCGTCCTCGGCGTCGCAGTAGGCGCCCCCGATGAAATTCTGCAACTTCCGCATGCCGCTCCCTTCAGGTGACCCGTCGCTACAGGATCACAGATCAGCACGCTCCCAACAAGCGTTTTCGCCATATCGGGACCTCAATATGACTAATTCTGCTTGACTGAGGTGGGTAAGATGACACAATTCTGCACATCGGGGGCTTTGCCCTGGTGGTCAAGAGAGGCGAGGTATGAGATGCCCGACACCGACGGGCTGGCGGAGGCGGGCACTCAGAGCGACGCGACACAGGCCTCCGGGACGCTCCTCGACGCACCCAACCGGGCCATCATCGAGGCGCTCCAGCGCGACGGCCGGCAGCCGTACGGCGCCATCGCGGAGGCGGTCGGGCTGTCCGAGGCGGCCGTGCGCCGCCGCGTCCAGCGTTTGCGCGAGTCGGGGATCATGCAGATCGTCGCGGTCACCGACCCGCTGCAACTGGGCTTCACCCGCCAGGCGATGATCGGGATCTCGGTCGAGGGCGACGTGCGGCGGGTGGCTGAGAAGCTCTCGGCCGTGGTCGAGGTCGACTACGTGGTGATGTGCGCCGGCTCATTCGACATCCTGGCGGAAATCGTGTGCGAGGACGACGAGCGATTGCTGCACGTCCTCAACGACTCGGTGCGCTCCATCCCGGGCGTGCGCTCCACCGAGACCTTCTTGTACCTGAAGCTGGCCAAGCAGACCTATACGTGGGGCACGCGATGAACGGCCCCGCACCAATAGTGGAGGAACGATGAGCACCACCAGTCCGGAGAACTCCCACCTGAGCGAGCAGGCGCGTCGACACCTGTGGATGCACTTCAGCCGGATGGGCGCCTACGAGAACAGCGAGGTGCCCGTGATCGTCCGTGGGGAGGGCGCCTACGTCTGGGACCAGCACGGGAAGCGCTACCTCGACGGCCTGGCGGGGCTCTTCACGTCGCAGATCGGCCACGGTCGCACCGAGCTCGCCGAGGCGGGCGCCAAGCAGGCCGGGACCCTCGCCTACTTTCCGCTGTGGACGTACGCGCACCCGCGCGCCATTGAGCTGGCCGAGCGGGTGGCGAGCTACGCGCCCGGCGACCTCAACCGCGTCTTCTTCACGACCGGGGGATCCGAGGCGGTGGAGTCGGCCTGGAAGCTGGCGCGCCAGTACTTCCGCGTGATGGGGCAGCCGCAGAAGACCAAGGTCATCAGCCGCTACATCGCTTACCACGGCACGTCCATGGGCGCGCTCTCCATCACGGGCATCCCGGACCTGCGCATCCCGTTCGAGCCGCTCGTGCCGGGGGCCATCAAGGTGCCGAACACGAACTTCTACCGAGCCGACGTGTTCGCCGACGACGAGGTCGCGTTCGGCCGCTGGGCGGCGGACGAGATAGAGCGGGCCATCCTGCAGGAGGGCCCCGAGTCGGTCTGCGCGGTGTTCCTCGAGCCCGTGCAGAACGCGGGCGGGTGCTTCCCGCCGCCCCCGGGATACTTCGAGCGCGTCCGCCAGATCTGCGACCGCCACGGGGTGCTGCTGGTCTCCGACGAGGTGATCTGCGCCTTCGGGCGCCTCGGCCACTGGTTCGGAGCCGTGCGCTACGGGTACCAGCCGGACATCATCACGGTGGCCAAGGGCCTCACCTCGGGCTACGCCCCGCTGGGCGCCATGATCGCCTCGGACCGCCTCATGGAGCCCTTCCTCGAGGCAGGGGCCTCGTTCCTGCACGGGTTCACCTTCGCCGGCCACCCCGTGAGCTGCGCGGTGGCCCTGGCCAACCTCGATGTCTTCGAGGGCGAGCAGATCCTTCAGCACGTGCAGGCGACCGAGCAGACGTTCCGTACCGCCCTCGAGGGCCTCTACGACCTCCCCATCGTCGGCAACGTACGCGGCGCCGGGTTCTTCTACGGCATTGAGCTCGTCAAAGACAAGGAGACGCGCGCCTCCTTCGACGACGAGGAGTCCGAGCGCCTCCTGCGCGGCTTCCTCTCGGGTGCGCTCTTCGAGGCGGGGCTGATCTGCCGCGCCGACGACCGGGGGGATCCGGTCATACAGCTCTCCCCGCCGCTCATCTGCGGCCAGGAGGAGATCGACTTCATTGCATCCACGCTGCGCGACGTCCTCACCGAGGCGTGGCGCAGGATGTAGCGCCGGGGGCCGCCTCGGGGTACCAGCGGCTCTCGCTGTGGTGGGAGGCCGTCCCGGTCCCGTTGCCGCCGCGCCCCACCCTGACCCAGGACCTCCAGGTCGACGTGTGCATCGTCGGCGCCGGGTTCACCGGGCTCTGGACAGCTCATGCGCTAGCGCTGGCCGACCCGTCGCTGCGCATCGCCGTCGTGGAGCGCGAGGTAGCGGGCTTCGGGGCGTCGGGCCGCAATGGCGGCTGGTGCTCGGCGCTGTTCGCCACCTCCGATGCCGCGCTGGCCCGCCAGCACGGCCGTGAGGCCATGCACGCCATGCGCCAGGCGATGCAGGAGACGGTCGACGTCGTCGGGACGGCGGCGGCGGGCGAGGGCATCGACTGTTACTTCGCCAAGGGCGGGTCGGTGGACCTCGTGCGCAGCGAGGCCCAGCGGGTGCGGGCGCTGGCCGAGGTGGACGAGGCGCGTGCGCTCGGCTTCGGAGAGGACGACGTGCGCTGGCTCGGGCCTGACGAGACGCGCGCGCTGATCGGTGCCGACGGGGTCCTCGGTGCGACCTTCACCCCGCACTGCGCCGCGCTGCAACCGGCACTCCTGGCGCGCGGGCTGGCGGACGCGGTCGAGCGGCGGGGGGTGCGGGTCTTCGAGCACACCGAGGTCCTCGACATCCGGCCCCGCTCGGCCGGTTCTCCCCCGTCGGTCGTCACCCGCGGCGGCACCGTCGAGGCCGAGGTCGTCGTGCGAGCGACGGAGGCCTGGACGCCGACCCTGCCGGGGCTCCACCGCGACATCGTCCCGGTCTACTCGCTCATGGTGGCGACCGAGCCCCTGGGGGACAGCTTCTGGTCCTCGGCGGGCCTCGAGGAGCGCGCCACGTTCGCGGACCACCGCCACATGATCATTTACGGGCAGCGGACCGCCGACGGCCGCATCGCCTTCGGCGGCCGCGGGGCTCCCTACCACTTCGGGTCGTCGGTACGCGAAGGCTACGACGCCGAGCCGGCCGTGCACGAACTGCTGCGCCGGACGTTGACCGGGCTCTTCCCGGAGCTGGATGGGGCGCACTTCACGCACGCCTGGGGCGGCCCGCTCGGCATCCCGCGCGACTGGCACTCCTCGGTCGGCCTCGACCGGGGCTCCGGCATGGCCTGGGCGGGGGGGTACGTGGGCGACGGGGTGTCCACCACCAATCTGGCCGGGCGCACGCTGGCCGACCTCATCACGGGCGCCGACACCGCTCTCACCGCCCTGCCCTGGGTGGGTCACCGGTCGCCGCAGTGGGAGCCCGAGCCCCTGCGCTGGCTCGGGGTCAACGCCGGCCTGTGGGCCATGAGGCTGGCGGACCGCAGCGAGACCCGCCGTGGGCGCCCGAGCCGGGTGGCCGGCGCGATGGGACGCCTCCTCGGGCAGTGATCGGTGCCACAATCTCGCCCGTGCCCGAAACGGCGGCCGAAGCCATCACAAAGCTGATCTACACCTACGCGGAGCGGATCGACGACGTTGAATTCGCGGGCTTGGGCGAGCTGTTCGCCCACGCCACCCTGACGTTCGAGGGGTTCGGCGACGCCGTCACGGGTCGCGACGCCATTCAGGCCCTCTACACGCGGAGCACCCGGCGCTACGAGGACGGGACTCCGCGCACCAAGCACGTCATGACGAACGTGATGGTCGACGTCCACGACGACGGCGCGACCGCACGGAGCCGGTCGTACTTCACGGTGCTGCAGGCCGTGCCCGGCG
>JARLGQ010000233.1 GCA_031292675.1 Acidimicrobiales bacterium | reverse complement strand
GCCGGTCGAGGTGCCCCTGGTACGCGACCTGAGGAAGCAGGTCTTTGCTTTGCTCGAAGAGCTGCTCAGAATGCAACGTGACTTCGCCCAGAAGATGTTTGCGGAGACGCGCAAGGCGGTCGTGGGCGGCACCACGCCTGCTCCGACCCAAGCGCCGAAGAAGAGGGTCACCAAGGCAGCTTGAGCCGGACCGCCCGTTCGGGCGTCGTCAGGGAACCTGTCACACATGACGGGATCGGGGAGCCCGGTAAGCGGGTGGGGTTGTCGCGACCTGGGCAACTCTCCCCGCCGACGGGGCAGCCGAGACAACCGGGAAGCTCTGCGGCAGGCGAAGCTCACCTCGAGGCTGGACGTTCACCCTCAGGTCTTAGACCACATGACGAGGGGGTCGAAGGTCAATCCACCCGGGCTCTGGTCTCGAGCGCGGGTGGAACTATCAAGCCTTCCTGACCGCGCTCGGTGGGGGGAACGTGCCCGCCCCCGTGGATTGGCACCCGTCGTCTGCCGTCGGGTCAAGGGCGGCGGCCAGAGTCGGTGGGGTGAGGAACGCCGGCGGGTTTACAAGATCGACACTGTCGAGCAAATTGTCGGCGTTGGCGTCGCGTCGGGTGAGCGCGGGCAGATTCCACTTCGTCTCGACCAGCTTGAGGATCGACGTGTGGTCGTGGACCACGCTCGAAACGTAGTCGGGACGGGCGAACGGCGACACGATGCCGGCCGGAACCCTGAATCCATATCGTGTGAATGCTCCGGGGTGATACGGAACAGAAGTCACGGAGTCCGGGCTGACCGCGGCGGGGGGCGGCACATGATCGTAGTAGCCCCCACCTTCGTCGTAGGTCCACACCAACAACGTGCCGGGCCACTGGGGAGAGCTCATGACGGCATTGATCACCTGGGCCATGAACTGGTCGCCGTACTGGACGTCCTGGGGGTCTTCCTCGGACTGCGTGCCGAAGTTCGGGTCGACCACGCTATAGGCGGGGAGCGTCCCGGCGGCGGCATCACTGAAGAACTCGCTGATGTTCACCAGGTTGGGCCTGATATTGGGCACTCCGAACAGATAGGAATAGATCAGCACCGACGGCAGGCTCGAGTAGTAATTCTTCCACGAGATGTTGTGCGCATTGAGGCTTTCGAAGATCGACCCGTTGGGCGGTGTGCCAAGGGCCAACTTGTCGACAAGCAAACCGAGGGCGGTGCCGGCCATGGCGAAGCGGCGATTTGGGTAGGTCTGTGCCATGACGGAGGAGAAGTACCGGTCGCATACCGGAAAGGTCGCCGCCAGCGAGTTGACGAAGGGCATCAGAGTCTGGTCGTAGTAACCCATCGACACCGGCCCGCTCTTGCTCTTCACGAAGCCGTCCATGTTGCCGTGCGCATACGACTCCTGACCTGCGCCCCACGTGTTGTACGGGTGGGCTTGCTGCTGACAGGGCGTGGGCATGGGGAAGACGTTGATCACCGCGTGTCGGTACGGGGCGGGACCTTTCGAAGACCTCCGGGGCCATGGATTGGACTTCGTGGGATGCCCCGAAGCATTCTTCGTGTAGTCGTCGCCGCGGGGCAACATGCCGAGCACGCTGTCATTGGTGTGGTTCTCCATCATCAGCGCGATCGATGTTGGTGATCTGGGGGAGTTGGTCGCTGCCCTCGGGGGCGCTCGGATTCGGCAGCGTCCCCGGGCCCGGCGAGTTCGCCTGCGCCCTGGAGGCTGAGGCTGCTCCCCCACCCGTGAGCCCGACGGCGGCGCACCCGGCGATCGCCCCACCCAGCACGGCCCGCCGAGACACATAGGACTGGTCGGTCAACCCAAGACACTACCGATCCCGGCCGCGGTGTGTCCGGGTGCGAATACCGGCCGCCGGTTTCAGACGGTCAACCGCCCTGGCCCGCTACGCCAGCCCCCGACCTGGATCCCCGATGGCTCGACGGCTCACCACGCCGGCCATCCGGGGGGGAGGTTCCCGGTGGGTGGATCGTTCTGCGGAACTCCTGGTGGCGTGCCCAAGGATGCCAGCAGCTGCGAGAAGTTGGCCCCGAAGGCCGTGGAGTTGGCCCCCGAGAATTGCCCGGCATCGATGGCCATGGTGGTGCCGTCGCCCGACTGATTGGCCCAGCCCGTCTCGATGCCGTTGGGACCCTCGTACACGGTGCCGAGAACGGTCCGGGCCGTCACGGACTGGCCGACCGCGACCAGGGGGTCGATGTCTTCAGCGGCGTAGACCACGAGCCCACCCGCCGGACCGTCGCTCAGGCGATAGCTGATGAAGGTGCCGCCCGGCCAACCGGAGTTGACCGCGGTCAGCACGACACCGTCGCCGATGGCGTAGATGGGCCCGTACCCGCTGTAGTCGACACCCTGGTCGATCCGTTCGGGAGTTAGAGCGTTGATGTCCCGAAGGGGGTCGGCGTAGGAGCCCGGTGAGGGGCTGAACGTCACGTCGACCGGATGAGACGCGGAAGTCTCGCTGGCTGCTTGCGCGGCGGCCTGCGCGGCGGCGGCCCTGGCCGCCATGGCCTGCTCCGCGGCCTGCTCGGCGGCAGCACGCTGCCGGGCTTCCACGGCCAAGAGGGCCTGCAGATTTCCCTGGGCCTGCGCGAGCAACGTGTCGTCTCGGGTGAGTGCTGCCTGTGCGGCCTGACGTGCACCGGCCAGCTGCTGCACGCTGGCTTGAGCCTGAGACTGCGCAGACTTCAGCTGGGCCTGTGCCGACTTGGCATGCAGCGCGTCGATGGCGACGGCGTCGATGGCGTTGTTGAGCCCCGCCGTGGCGACCTGGGTGTATTGCTGTTCGGTCGCCAGCTGGATCGTGTCCCCGGTGTCGAACATGGCCATTGTCAAGTTGTCACCAGCCCCGGACATGTAGCTGTTGAGGGCCAGCTGTCGAAGGACCCCTGTCGACTTCATCTGTGCACGTCGATCAGCTTCAAGACGCGCATGGGCCGCTGCGAGCTGAGCCTCCACAACGGCCTCGTGGGCCTGCGCGGCATCGTAGCTGACGACCAGGCTTTGGACAAGGGCGCCGTCCTGGGCGATGCGCGATCCCAATTGCGCGACCTGGGCCCGGTCGGAGTTCTCGTCGGCCGACGCCCTCGCGGGATGGAACGTGATCGTGGCCGTCACACCCACACCGATGACCACAGCGAGCAGAGCGGCCCGTCCGAGGAGTTGTCGAGACCCGCGGCGTGGCCAATGGGGTCGCCACGAGTGGGTCTTGGCGTCCCGAGTCCGGCCGCGTTTGGGCATAACAGACGTCAATGCTATGCCGTCAGCCGCCGAGATCCACGTTTGGGTGATCGCAGTGTGCTCGGGACACACGGAAGACGGTCGGGGAACTCAGCTCGATGGGCATGTATCGGCACCCGAGAGGCTCGCAGTCTGGGATCCCAGTTGTCATCATGGACAATCCCGGCGGGCGAGGGCAGCCCGCCGTCACGCAACTGGGGGACGGCTATGACGACATCGCTCGTGATCTACGGATTTCTCGGCCTGGTGAGCACCGCTGTTGCCTTTGCCTGCAACCGACGCCTCTTTGCCGGAGCCCTGGCCGGCCCAACTTCTCGTCTCGAGGGCCTCTACTACGTGGTGGGCATCAGCTCTTTGTGCCTCGGCTGGTACTTCAACGTTCGCTACGTTCACGCTTACCCACACCAGGCCAGCTACGTCAACTACACGAAGATGCTCTTTTCGAACTGGGCGTCAGACTCCGCGGCACAGGACTACACGATCGTCAACGTCGTCCTCCTGCCTCTGTGGACGATCGTCGACGGACGGAGGCGGGGCATGCGTGTCCCGTGGATCTTCTTCGTGATGAGCCTCTTCACCAGCCTGGCGTTCGCCATGGCGATGTACCTTGCGTTCGTGGAGCGACAGATCCGCTACGTCCGGGAGGAATCAGCCGCCTCCAAGACGGCGTAACCGCAGTTGTATCCGGGGATGAAGGTCACACCAGGACCACCGTGGCAACCGGCGCCGCAGAGGAACAGGCCGTCGACCGGTACCGGGTTGTCGGGCCACCCGCGCGGCCCGGGGCGGAACGGGCCCATGAACTCGGGCTGCAGCAGCCCGTGGGTGAAATCACCTCCGGTGCACCCGAACATCAATTCGTAGGTGTAGGCCGGATAGTTGAATTGCCGCTCGATCAGGTCCGGGAAGTTGGGCGCCATGGCGGTCACCTTGGCGACAATCCGGCTCGCCATCTCATCACGAAGCTGCGCTTGCTCACCGCGAGTGCTGCCGATGGGAAAGTAGAAGGCGAAGCTACTGGCCGCATGCTTTCCGGCCGGAGCAAGGCCCGGATCTTCCAGCGTCGGGATCCCGAGATTGAACGACGGCGACTGGGGGACGAACCCGCGGACACAGCCCTCGTAGTCGACCTGCATCTGCTCGGCTGTCCCGAAGAACGTCACGTTTCGACGGAGGCCGCCTTCGTTGAGGATCTCGTAGGGCCCTGCGAATTCGGGAAGGCCACCGAGCGCGTAGTGAATCTGGAAATATGCCGCTCGATGGTCGATGGCCTCGACGCGTCGGGCGAAGGCGTCGGGGAGCTCGTTGCGGTCCATCAACTGGGTGAAGGTCGCTGTGGGGTCAAGGTTGGACACCACGACTGGCGCGGTCACGACCTCTCCGTCTGCCAGTGCGACGCCTTCGACCCGCCCTCCGGATGCGACGATCTTGGAAGCCTTGACGTGCCGACGGAGCTCGCCCCCGTTGTTCTCAAACAACGTTCGAACGTGATCGGCCATGGCGCCGATCCCGCCACGTACCTTGGACATGGTGGCATTGCCGGGAGAAGCCAACGCGAAGGCGAGACACAATGCACTCCCTGGCGTGTACGGACCGAGATACGTGGAGTTCACCGACAAGAAACTCAGCATGCTTCGGACCTGGGCATGCCTTTCGCGGTCAGGAAGGAACTGATCGACGACGTCCATGACGCTGCCGAACATGGCCGTGCGGATCGCTTGGCGCTCGAACTCGTTCGTCGCACATGCCCACATCTCGTCGAGCGACTTGGGCGGCTTACGCACATCGAATCGCCCGATGGCTCGTGCCGGAGCCTCGGCCCAGGCTGCCACTTCGGCCATCCCCATCACGGCGTCGAGACCCAGCGCGTCCCCGAGGTGGGCGAGCAGGCGCTCGGGGTCCGAGTAGAGCAGGATCGGCGGCTCACCCGACGGACCGATGCTGGCGGACTGCACCTCGGGCTCGTAAATGGGGCATGAGTCGAACCCCAGATCCTCGAAGATCTCGTTGGGGAGCGGAAACTGGATCGACCCGGCCAGCTCGAAGTGGTAGCCCCGGATCAATTCAGTGCTGGATGACATCCCGCCGATGAAGTGGTTCTTCTCGAGGCACAGGACCCGCAACCCGCCCCGCGCCATGACCGCGGCCGCGGTGAGTCCGTTGTGGCCTGCGCCGATCACGATGGCGTCGTAATCCGACATCTACGGGACCGTACTCGACGGCGACGTCGACTTCGTGGCCAGGATGTCCTTCAGCACTCCCCCGATGTGGACCGTGGCCAGGCTGTCGGCCAGGTAGGCAGGGGCCTCGGGGGTCTCCACGAACCAACCCGTGGGGCACATGGTGAGGATCTCCACCAGCGAGAACCCGGCACCAGAGGCCTGGGTCTCCAGGGCGCGCAAGATGACCTTTTTCGTGCGGGCCACGTTCCCGGCCGAGTTCACTGCACAGCGGGCCACATAGGCGGCGCCGTCGAGACGTGCCACCAGGTCCGCGAGAAGGATGGGACGACCATGAGCCACGGGGTCCCGACCCTCGAGGCTCGTCTTCGTGCGCTGCCCCAGCACGGTGGTTGCCGTCATGTGGCCCCCGGTCTCGCCGAATACGCCGTTGTTCAGCATGACGCAGGTGATGTTCTCTCCGCGGGCCGCCGCGTGCAGCACCTCCTGGAGTCCCTCGCTGACCATGTCGCCGTCTCCCTGGATGGTGATCACCATCGTGTCGGGCCGGGCCCGTTTGACCCCCGTGGCCACCGACGGAGCCCTGCCGTGCAGAGCCTGCAGGACCTCCACGTCGAGGTTGTTCGAGAAGGCCGTGTAGCACCCGATGCCGAAGACTGCGATCAATCGTCGCGCCAGATCGAGCTCTTCGACGGCTTCCATGAGGCTTCTGATGGCGATCGGCTCCCCGCACCCGGGGCACAAGTGATGCGCGCCCACGTCGACTAGGCTGGGTGTGAAGTCCTCAACCATTCGTGCGGGCGCCGAGGGAGGCGCGTCGGTGGGGACGACGGGTCGCCCTTCGAATTCGTTCACCGGGGACGCTCCACCACCTCGAGGATCCGACGTCGCAGCACGGCCACATCCAGGTCGGGAGCGATGCCGAAACCCGAGCTGTCCAGGCTGATGCCGCCGATGAACTCCACTGGCGCGGCGCCGAGCACCGCCAGCCTGACGTCATCGACCATCTGACCGGTGTTGTTCTCGTAGACGGCGACGGCCTTGGCCCCCTGCACGGCTTCGGCGAGGGCCGCGGACGGGAACGGGACGAGAGTGACCGGTCGCGCCCAGCCAACGCGCACACCCTCGGCGCGCAGTGATCGTACGGCGGCACGCACGTAGGCGCCTGGCGTTCCGAACGCGACGACCACCACCTCGGCGTCGGCGGTCATCCCGGTGTCCAACTTCGGGGTGACCTCCCGGAGCATGCGAGCCGTGTGCTCGGCGCAGGCGGTGTAGTGGACGGAGAGGTCGTATCCCACGTCGTCTCGCTGCTTGGCCGAACCGAGGAACGACACCAGCTTGGCCCGGCCCGTCCCGCCGCTCTCCCCCGTCAGGGCCCACTCGGTCGAGGGCGCGGGGCCGAAGTCGAGGCTCCCGATCTCGACCGAGCGAGCAGTGTGCGCCAGGTAGTAGTCCCCGAATACGAGGACCGGGTTGCGCCAGGTGGCCGCCAGGTGGAAGGCCAACTGGACCAGCTCCACCGCCTCGGCCACGTCGACGGGCGCCAGGACGATATGGCGGTAGTCACCGTGTCCGCCGCCGCGGGTGGCTTGCCAGTAGTCGCCCTGGGCCCGTGCCATGTTCAGCACCACCAGCGGAAGCCGGGCCAGGGTGATCTCGGCCAACGACTCCTGCATGAGCGACAGGCCCTGGCCCGTCGACCCGGTGGCGGCCGGCGTACCGGTAGCCGCGGCGCCCCAGGCCATGCCGACAGCCTCGAGCTCGCTCTCGGCGTTCATGCACACGCCGCCCACTTCGGGAAGCCTCCTGGCCATGTGCTCGAGGACCTCGGTGAACGGCGTCATCGGGTATCCGGCGAAGAACCGGCACCCGGCGGCGATCATGGCCTCGACGATGGCCTCGCTCCCTTGGAGCAGGCGTCGGGTCGCAGCGATGGGGATCGAGGTGCTCATCGTCTTGCCTGGACCTGGATCGGGGTCTCGTACTTGTAGACCTGGAACACGAAGTCAGGACAGACCTGCGAGCACGCCCTGCAACCCGTGCACCCGGCCAGGAGCAGCGGGAACCGGTACCCCCTCGTGTTGACCTCGTGCGTGGTCATGACGAGCACACCTGGCGGGCAGGCGCCGATGCACAAGTCGCATCCCTTGCATGCGTCGACATCGATCACGACCGTCCCCCGGGTCAGCACGGTGCCGGGCTCGTCGAATGGACCGGGTGCCGATTCGCCGGTCACGAGCGCGCCGCTCCCGACGGCGCGGGCCAGGCCTCGTCCACCACGCCGGCCAGAGCACTGGCGCCGATTTCGAGTGCCCGTTCGTTGAGCGCCAGATGTTGCGTGCGGTAGCCGGGCACGCTGGAGCGGGCGGCACCACGGAGGGCGTCGAGCGAAACTATCCGGGTCACCGTGCACAGCGCTCCGAGCATGACCATGCCGGCGGCGATGATGTTGCCGGCGTCCACGGCCAGATCGGAAGCGGGCACCTCCACCACCTGGAGATTCCCACCGTCGAGGGGACCCTCCCACACGGTCGTGTTGACGAGGACGACTCCCCCGTCTCGTACCCGGTGCAGGGTCGGACCCGCGTACTCGTGGTGCATGACCATCGCCGCCCAGGCCGATCCCACCGTCGGCGGCGACTCGACCCGGTCGTCGGCCACGACGAGGGTGGCATCGGTGTTGCCACCCCGCATCATGCCGCCGTAGCTGCCGAACAACTGGACATCTCGGCCCTCGGACAGCGCGGCGCGTGCCAGCACCTCGGCGGCGAGCTGCACGCCCTGGCCCCCGATGCCTGTCAGCAGCACTTGGCGCTCCACGACACCTCCGTCGGCGGGCTCCCCTGCCGGACAGATCGAGGGACTCTAGAGCGTTGATCTTACGGAGTAAGAACGCTGTTCTGCAACAGAAACCGGCAGGGGCGGCGATCCCCGTACCGGGGCATGGGCAGGTCCCCCGCCTCGTTCCGGGTGCGCCTCGAGTCACCCGACCAGCTCGACCAGCAACCGGCGTTGGACCTGGCCGGTCGAGGCCGTGCGGGGGATCTCGTCGACGACGGCAAGCCGGCGGGGATGCTTGTACGTGGCCAGCTTTCCCGTGCACGCGGCCCGGAGGTCGGCCAGGTCCGGGGACGCCTCACCGGGAGCCACCACGACCACGGCGCACACGACCTCACCCCACTCCACGTCGGGAAGCCCGACGACGGCCACGTCGGAGAGCGCCGGCAGCGCGCCGAGCACGGCTTCGACCTCCGTCGGAGCCACGCTCTCACCCCCCGTACGGATCACGTCGCGGGCACGCCCGAGGATGGTGAGGAACCCGTCGTCATCCGCCTCGGCCAAGTCGCCCGTGTCATACCATCCGTCCACCAGCGCTTCCGCCGTCGCCTCGGGGTCGTCGAGATAGCCGTCGAAGAGGAGGGGTCCGCGTACCCACAGTCGACCCTCGTAGTCGACGCGCACCGTGGTGAGCGGCCCCGGCACTCCGCAGCTTCCGGGCTTGCGCTCCATGTCGGCATGCTCGAGGATCGTGACGCCTCCAGCCTCGGTGGACCCGTAGAAGACGCGCACCTGCGCCTGCGGAAGCGCACCGGCAATCGAACGGAGCAACTCGGGGGGGGTGGCGGAGGTGCCCGTGTCGGCGAAGCGGATCGATGAGAGGTCGTGTCCGCCCCCTCCCCCGGCCGACGTTGCCCGGAGCAGCCGATTCCACACCGCGGGCACGCAGTTGAGCCGAGTGGCCCGGTGACGCTCCACGGCCTCACCGATCTCCTGGGCACGGGCAGAACGAACGAAGACGACGGCGTCGCGCGCCTGCCACTGTTGCAACGCGATCGTCCACGCGCCCATATGGAAAAGGGGGTAGGGACAGACCATGGCTCCACGCGGCTCGAGGAGCGCGCCCGGCAACGAGCGCAGGACGTTGGCCCGGTGCGAAAGCACCGCGCCCTTGGGCGACCCCGAAGATCCGCTCGTGTAGAAGACGACGTGGGCGTCGTTCTCGGAGACGGCCGCGTCGACCTCGTGCGCCGGCTCCGAGGCGGCGAGCCGGACCAGGTCCTCGAGAGTGGCCACTTCGCAACCGATCGCCTCGCCCAGCGACGTGCCGTCTTCTTCCCGACCAGGGTCGACGACGAGGAACGTGGGGCGAACGTGGACCAGCACCGTGGCGGCTTCGTCGGCACGCCATTGCCCGTTGAGGGGCACGAAGACCGCCCCAAGCTTGGCGAGGGCAGCGAACACCGGAACGCTCTCGAGTGCGGTGGCGCTCCACAACACCACTCGGGAGCCGCGGCCGACCCCCCGCGAGCGAAGGGCCCGGGCGGTGCGGTTGGCGGCGTCGTCGAGCTCGGCGAAGCTGACCGCCTGGCCTCCCAGCGCGGCCGCCGTCCGGTCGGGAGCGGCGCGGGCGGCGGCCCGGAACACGTCCCCGATGAGCAACTGCCCGGTCACCCTCCCGCATCCTCCATCAGTCCCAGACTTCTCAGCCCTTGTGCCCGTCAGATCGCGGATCTTAGATTGAGAGAACGCTGTGCTGCCCTCT